>JADMJR010000109.1 GCA_018780365.1 Acidovorax sp.
CCGTGGCCAGCGCCAGGCCATGCCGCTGGGCCAGCGCGCGGTGGGTGGGCAGGCGTGTGCCCGGCCGCAGCTGACCCGCGCGGATGTCCGACGCCAGTGCGTCCACCACTTGCTTGTACCGAACCTGGCCCATGGCGTTGTGCCCCTGCGTTGAAACGTATCTATGACAATTTTTTGATTGTATTGAATGTCGTCGATAGGATGCGCTTGGCCATTTCTTGCTTCATTCACTCTCCTTTCCTCTACTGAACAGGATTCCACCGCCATGCGCATCGCCATCCTGACCTTCGACGGTTTCAACGAACTCGACTCCCTGATTGCCCTGGGCCTGCTCAACCGGGTGAAAAAACCGGGGTGGGAGGTATCGCTGTGCTGCCCCGCAGCCCGGGTGTGCTCCATGAACGGTGTGACGGTGGAGGCCCAGTCGCTGCTGCCCTATGCGCGTTCGGCCGATGCCGTGCTGGTGGGCAGCGGCGTGAAGACCCGCGAGGTGGTGCAGGACGCCGCCCTCATGGCGCAGCTCGACTTCGATCCGGCGCGCCAGCTGCTGGGGGCCCAGTGTTCGGGGGCGTTGATCCTGGCCAGGCTCGGGCTGCTCGACGGCGTGCCGGCCTGCACCGACCTGACCACCAAACCCTGGGTGCAGGAGGCCGGCGTCACCGTGCTGAACCAGCCTTTTTTTGCCAAGGGGAACGTGGCCACGGCGGGCGGGTGCCTGTCGGCGCAGTACCTGGCGGCCTGGTTGATTGCAAGGCTGGAAGGACCCGAGGCTGCCCGCGAAGTCATCCACTACTTTGCCCCGGTGGGCGAGAAGGAGGAATACGTCGCCCGCGCCATGGGCCATGTGGGCCCGTACCTGGCGATGGAGGGCCAGGCCTGACAGCCCCAGGGCCGCATATATGGCGCATGGGCGGTTGCTCATGCCGCAAACATCTATGCCATTGCATATGAATATTTACTATTTATTTTTATAAAGAACTTTTTTTATATTCCATCCATGTTGTTTGAGGGCCCTTTCCTCTGGCACCTCACAACCTGGGGGCCGGGGGACGGCGCCTTTGAACAGTCTTTTGTATGCCGTGCAATGCGCAACAGGGTGCGCCCGGTGCGGGGGGGGGGCCCTGCCGGGCATGGCCGTTTTCTCTGTCTGTCTGACTGGTTTCCATGAATTTTCAGCAACTACGCTCCGTGCGCGAAACCGTGCGACGGGGTTTCAACCTGACCGAGGTGGCCCACATGCTGCACACCTCGCAGCCTGGCGTCAGCCGCCAGATCCGCGAGCTGGAGGAGGAACTGGGCGTGGAGATTTTTGTGCGTGCGGGCAAGCGGCTCACGGGGCTCACCCCGCCGGGTGAGGCGCTGCTGCCCACGGTGGAGCGCCTGCTGCTGGAGGCCGACAACCTCAAGCGCGCGGGGCAGGATTTCAGCGACAGCGCTACGGGCCGCCTGTCGGTGGCGGCCACACACTCGCAGGCGCGTTATGCGCTGCCCCAGGTGGTGCGCGACTTTCGGGCGCTGTTTCCGCAGGTGTCGCTGCACCTGCACCAGGGCTCTCCGCGCCAGGTGGCCGAGATGCTGCTCAGCGGCGAGGCCGACATCGGCGTGGCCACCGAGGCGCTGGCGGGCTACGACGCACTGGTCACGCTGCCGTGCTACCGCTGGACCCACAGCATCGTCGTGCCCCCGGGCCACCGCCTGCTGGAGCTGGAGGGGCCGGTGACGCTGGAGCAGCTGGCGCAGTACCCCATCATCACCTACGAGCTGGGCTACACGGGCCGCGCGCACATCGACGAGGCCTTTGCGCGCGAGGGCATCGCGCCCGACATCGTGCTGACTGCCATGGACGCCGACGTGATCAAGACCTATGTGGAGCTGGGCATGGGCGTGGGCATCGTGGCCTCGATTGCCGTGGATGCCGAGCGCGACCGCCACCTGCGCCTTATCGACGCGGGCCATCTGTTTGAAGTGAACCTCACGCGCCTGGGCCTGCGCCGGGGGGCCTGGCTGCGGGGCTACGCCTACCACTTCATCGAGAGCTTTGTGCCCACGCTCACGCGGGATGTGGTGGAACGGGCGGTGGTGCAGGGGAGCCGTGGCGGGGAGGAGGGGGATGAATGAGGGCGCGGGGGCTTCAGGTGCAGGGTGGAGCGGCACCTCCATTTTGTAACGTCCAACGCGCCCAACGCCTGGCTCTGCGGGGGCTTTTGGCTGCGTGACGGTGGCCGTGGATGGCCGCTGTCCGCTGCGCTGAATTCCCTTGCCGCTATCTGGCACTTGCACTAAGCTGGTTTTCGTTCATTGGAACGAACCCACACGGCGCCCGCCAAGGCCCACCACAGAGGCACCCGCGGCGTCGGCAACGATTGCAGAGGGAGGCTGCGTTGGGCACTGCACATTCATTGGATGGTTCTTCTGACCGCAGTCCGGCATTCCTGTCAACGTTGGCGGCGGACAAACGCCATCGGCGCCTGGCCGGTGTGGCGGTGTTGGCATCCTTCCTGATTTTTCTGGCCATTGCGCCTTTTGCGCGCACGGCTTTGCCGCAGGTCAGCGCCTTCATTCCCGTCTACCAAACCGCGCTGGTCACCAATGACCTGATCACCGCGGTCCTGCTGCTGGGGCAATACAGCTTCCTTCGCTCCCGCGCGCTGATGGTGCTGGGGGCAGGCTACCTTTTTTGTGCCTTCATGGCGGTAGCGCATGGCCTGAGCTTCCCCGGGCTGTTTGCCCCCTCTGGCGCATTGGGTGCCGGGCCGCAAACCACGGCCTGGCTGTACTTCTTGTGGCATGGCGGCTTCCCGCTGTTTGTGCTGGCCTATGTCGGGCTGAAGGACCGAAGGGTTTTCGACCCGGCCGCGAAGGAGGCAGCGCAGGCGATAGGGTCTGCGCGCCGTGGCATCGCGCTGGCCACGTTGGGGGCGCTGGCACTGGCGGCTGCGCTGGTGCTGCTGGCCACGGTGGGCCACGATGCCTTGCCGGTGCTCATGCGCGGCAACCAGGACGATACGGGCAAGCTCCGGGTCGCTTTCTTCACCTGGACTCTGTCTCTGGTGGCCTTGGTCTGCCTGTGGCGCAGGGCCCGCAGTGTGCTGGACCTGTGGCTGATGGTGACGCTGGTGGCCTGGCTGCTGGACATTGCCCTGGCGGCGGTGTTGAACGCGGCACGCTTTGACCTGGGCTTCTATGGCGGGCGTGTCTATGGGCTTCTGGCATCGTCGTTTGTCCTGATCGTCTTGCTGTTGGAAAACAGCCGCCTGTATGCCGACCTGGCAAGCGCCAATGTGCGCGAGCGCCAGCGCAATGCAGAACTGGAGCTGGCGCGCAACGAGGCCAACGCTGCCGCACAGGCCAAGTCCAACTTTCTGGCGGCCATGAGCCACGAAATCCGCACCCCCATGAACGGCGTGATCGGCATGATCGACGTGCTGGCGCGCTCCAGCCTCAAAAGCCCCCAGGTCGCCATGGTGGACCTGATCCGCGACTCCGCCTTCTCGCTGCTGAGCGTGATTGAAGACATCCTGGACTTTTCCAAGATCGAGGCCGGCCATCTCGACGTGGAAAGTGAGCCCATGGCGGTGGGCGAGGTGGTGGAGAAGGTATGCGCCATGCTCAATCGCCTGGCAGAAAAACAGGGCGTTGAACTGACTCTGTTTACCGACCCCGATACACCCTCCACCGTGCTGGGTGACGCCTTGCGCCTGCGCCAGATATTGATCAACCTGGTCAACAACGCCATCAAGTTTTCTGCCGGTGGGCGTACCGCCGGAAGGGTGGCGGTGCGCGCGGTGCTGGTGCAGCAGGGCCCCCAAAGCGTCATCCTGGAGTTCCAGGTCATCGACAACGGAATCGGCATGGGCGAGGCCACCCTGGCCACGCTGTTCACGGCCTTCACCCAGGCCGATGTGTCCACCACCCGGCGCTTTGGCGGCACCGGCCTGGGCCTGGCCATTTCTGGCAACCTGGCGCAGCGCATGGGGGGCCGCATTTCCGTTGCCAGCACGCCGGGTGTGGGCTCCACTTTCACGCTGCGCCTGCCTTTTGCCCGTGCAGCACCCGCTGACACTGAAACGCAGTCCTCCCCGTCCCCGGTGGCGGGTTTGTCCTGTCTCATCATTGGCAACGGCAAAACGCTGTCCGGGGACCTGGTGGCCTATCTGGCCAAGGCAGGCGCCCATACCGAGCACGTGGTGAACCCGGACGCTGCGAGCCAACGGGTGCCGAGCCTTGCGCCGGGGCATTGGGTCTGGGTGGTCAACACCGAAGCAGACAGCCCGGCGTCGCTGGACAGCCTGCGCGCTGTAGCGCGCTCCAACCCGGGGCTGACCGTCCATTTTGTGGTGGTGGGGCATGGCCCCCATCGCTATCCGCAGCAGATCGACGCAGACCGTGTCTCCATCGACGGCAACGTGCTGACCCGCAGTGCGCTGCTGCGGGCGGTGGCCGTGGCGGCGGGCCGTGTGCCGCACCAGGACGAGCACGCCACGATGGAGCCCGCGCGCTATGTGGCGGCACCGGTGGCCTTGTCGCGCGAGGAGGCGCGCCGCCAGCGGCGCCTGATCCTGGTGGTGGAGGACAACGAAATCAACCAGAAGGTCATCATGCAGCAGCTGTCGCTGCTGGGGCTGACTGCCGACCTGGCGGGGGATGGCCTGCAGGCGCTGATACGCTGGCGCAGCGGTGACTACGCGCTGATCGTGACAGACCTGCACATGCCGGGCATGGACGGCTACCAACTCACTTCCGTGATACGGGCCGAGGAACAGGAGCGGGCCAACGCCCGCATCCACGCTGGCGAGCCGGTGGCGCCCCCGGTGCGTATCCTTGCCCTCACGGCCAATGCCCTCAAAACCGAGGCCCAGCGCTGCAAGGACGCGGGCATGGACGACTACATGAGCAAGCCCGTGCCGCTGTCGCAATTGCAGGACTTGCTGGAGCGCTGGCTGCCCAAATCAACCGCTACCGCGAATCTTGCTGCGGGGCCATCCAGCGACCTGCCGCCGCTCTCCACCGGGCCGGTAGACATCCAGGTCCTGCGCGGCCTGGTGGGAGATGACCCACAACTCATCCGCGAGTTTCTGCAGGCCTTTCGCAGCAGCGCCGCGCGCATCGCGCAAGAGGTGGAACAAGCCTACTGCGCTGGCAGCGCAGCCAAGACCGTGGCGGCGGTGCACAAACTCAAATCGGCCGCCCGCTCGGTGGGGGCAATGGCGCTGGGCGACCTGTGTGCCGACATGGAGCAGGTGGGCGCGGCCGGCCAGATCGACGCGCTGGCACTGGCGTTTGAACACTTCAAGCGCGAGATGGCGGCAACAGACCGGCATCTGGCCGAGCTTCTGTCCGAAGACAGGCGGGACGGTGCGCCATGAGTGCCAAGTCCGACATCCACATCCTGGTGCTTGACGACGAGCCCTTCATGCTCAAGCTGCTGGCACAGCAACTGGCCAACCTGGGGTTTACCGACGTTGCCACCTGCGACAACGGCCAGTCCGCACTGGAGCGGGTGGACGATGCTGCACATGCACCGCAACTCATTCTGTGCGACCTGAACATGCCCGGCATGGACGGCATGGAGTTTGTGCGCAAGCTGGTGGAGCACCGGTATGTGGGCAGCCTGATATTGGTCAGTGGCGAGGACGAGCGCACCCTGCAATCGGCCCGCACGCTGGTGCAGGCCCACCACATCGAAGTGCTGGGCAGCCTGCACAAGCCCGTGTCGCCACAGGCGCTGTTCGCCCTGGTGGAAAGATGGGTGCCACCCGCCCGCGTGGCCCAGCGCCTGCAAGGCAAAGGGTACTGCGCAGAGCGTCTGGCCCTTGCCATCCAGACGGGGGAGTTGGTCAACCACTACCAGCCCAAAATTTCGGTGTCGAGCGGCGAGATGGTTGGTGTGGAAACCCTGGTGCGGTGGCGCCACCCCCTGGACGGCATGGTGTACCCGGACCAGTTCATTGGGCTGGCCGAGGCCCATGGGTTGATCGATGCGCTGACCCAGGTGGTTGTGGCGCAGGCCTTGAAGGACAACGCCACATGGGCCCGGCAAGGCTTGAGGTGCAAGGTGGCCATCAACGTGTCCATGGACAACCTGGGCACGCTGGATTTCCCTGAGCAGATCACGTCGGCCGCCGCCGCTGCGGGCGTGGCGCCACAGTCCATCGTGCTGGAGGTGACAGAGAGCCAGCTGATGAAGGACCTGCGCGCGCCGCTGGAGATCCTCACGCGCCTGCGCTTGCGCCGGTTCAAGCTGTCCATTGACGACTTTGGCACGGGCCACTCGTCGCTGGCGCAGCTGCGCGATGCACCGTTTGACCAGCTCAAGATCGACCAGAGCTTTGTGCACGGGGCCCACCACAACGAAACCTTGCGCGCCATCTTCTATGCCAGCGTGGGCCTGGCCAAGGAGTTGGGCATGGAGGTGGTGGCCGAAGGCGTGGAGGACGCCGACGACTGGAAGTTTTTGCAGCGGACGGGCTGCGACCTGGCCCAGGGCTACTTCATCGCACGGCCCATGCCGGCAGAGAACATCTTGGAGTGGCGGGTGGGCTGGCAGCAACGCTGGGCGCAAGAGGGGCTTGGCAGATCGTCGGTGTGATGCCTGGGTCTGGCTGGTTGATCCACTTGTGCCACGCTTGATCGTTGCATCGATACCGCTTTGGCCTGCGCGGGCTTGGCCCCCGACACCAAGCGCACCCCTATGGACACCGAGCGCGACCGCCACTGGCGCCTCATCGATGCGGACCATCTGTTTGAGGGCAACCTCAGGCGCCTGGGCCTGCGGCGCGGCCGGTCTGGTCGCGCTCTGAGCGGACCCGGGGCCCGGTGGCCCCGGGGCAATGCCATGGGTAGTGCAAGGATTTGCCGGGCCAAAATGGCGAAACCGTGCAAAGGCCTCTGTAGAATCCCGCTGCCCATGCGACGCCTGCTTGCCATCTTCCTGCTCATCCTGTTGCCGCTGCAAGCGGCCTGGGTCGCTGCCGCGCCTTACTGCGGGCATGAGCCTTCGGCGGCAGTGGAGCATGTAGGCCATCACCAGCACGCGCACGAGTCCCTCGATGCGGCCCCTTCCGCCGCCGAGGCGGGCGCGGACCAGGGCCTGTTCACTGGCCTGGTAGACCTGGACTGCCATTCGTGCCACGGATTTGGCAATGCCATGGTGCTGGAGCCCGGTGTATTGGGCGCGGCACCCGGCCAGCCTCGCTACCCGCAGGGCATCGCCCTGCAGTCTTTGCAACCCCCACTCTCCCGGCCCGAACGCCCCAGGTGGCAGCCCCTCGCCTGAACGGTGAGGTGGGCCGGGCGGCCCTTTTTCCCCCAGCGACTTGGACTGAGGGCTCTTTGACTCTGTTCTGAGAGCCTTGCCGGTGCGCCTGCGCGCTCCGGTGGTCGTGCCTCACCGATTTCAACGTGGTTTTCCACCAACGAGGAATCGGATGCAAACAATCAAGCGATGGCCTGTGCGGCCGTCATTCCCATCCTGGCCGCTGGTTCTGGCGGCGGGCTGGATGGTTTCCAACATGGCGTGGGCGCTGCAGCCCGTGGGCAACACCGCCGCGCCACCCACCCCGTTGTCGCTGCACAGCGTGTTCGAGCAGGCTTGGGCGCAGCAGCCCGAGGCGCGCTCGGCCGACTTGCGCAGGGCTGCTGCCAGCGCCACGCGCCAGGCCGCGTCGGCCTGGACGCCAGAGCCCCTGGCGCTGAACCTGCAGACCCAAACCGACTGGCCTGGGTCGAACAACGGCAGCCGCGAGTACGAAGCAGGGGTTTCCGTGCCGCTGTGGCTGCCTGGCGAGCGGGCCCGCAAAGGCCAGTGGGCACACGCCGAGCAGGCCGCGTTAGAGAGCAGCCTGGCCGCCGCTCGGCTGCGGCTGGCGGGCGAGGTGCGCGACACATGGTGGGCCTGGCAGCGTGCACAGGCCGAACTGGGCCTGACCCAGGACCGGCTGGCCAATGCCCAGGGCCTGGCGCGCGACGTGGCCCGCAGATTCAAGGCGGGCGACCTGTCGCAGGCCGACCGGCACCAGGCCGACAGCGCGGTGGCCCAGGCCGAGTCTGCCGTGGCCGAAGCGCTGGGCACACGCGATGCAGCCCTTGTGGCGCTGCGCGCGCACCTGGGAGGCCGCCATGTCGCTGCCACACCCGACGGGGGCGGCGAGCCGCAGCCCGAGCCCTTGGCTGCTGCGGCCCCTGAGTCCGCAGGCCACCCCGCGTTGGCCGAGATGCAGGCCCAGGCCCAGGTCGCGCGCAGCGCTGCCGAACTGGCCGCGACCCAAAAGCGCGCCAATCCCGAGCTGCTGCTGGCCACCACCCGCAGCAAGGGACAGGCGGGCGAGCGCTACCAGCAGACGGTGACGCTGGGTGTGCGGATTCCGCTGGGCGCGGGGGCCCGATCGCAGGCGCGAGAGGCCACGGCCCTGGCCGACGCGGCCGATGCCGAGGCCCGCACGGCCATTGCGCAGTCGCGGCTGGCGGCTGAGACCCAGGCAGCCCGCACGCGGCTTGCCGCTTTGCAGGCCCAGCGGCAGGCGATGGCCCGCAACGCCGGGCTGGCCCGCGAAACCCTGGCGTTCTACGAGAAGTCGTTCCGCCTGGGTGAAGCGGACCTTCCCACACGGCTGCGTGTGGAGCTGGAGGCCGCGCAAGCACAGCGGCAACTGGCCCGCCTGCGCATCGACGAAGCCGCCGCCGTCTCGGCACTGCGCCAGGCCCTGGGCCTGTTGCCCGAATGAACGGGGCCTGCTCTCCATCCACAACAAATCCGACCATCAACATGAAACCAATCGCATTTTTTCGGGCGCTGTGTGCCGCCCTGGTGCTGGGCCTTACCGCGCAGGCCACCTGGGCCGGTGCGGGTCACGACCATGGCGAAGCGCCCGCCGCATCCACAGGCGCCGCGTCCCCCCGTTTTGTGGCCACTTCCGAGCTGTTTGAGCTGGTGGGCGTGCTGAGCGGACAGACACTGTCGCTGTACCTCGACCGCGCCGATGACAACAGCCCTGCCAAGGGCGCGACGCTGGAGCTGGCGCTGGGTGAAAACCCCGTGGCGGTGAAGGCGGTGGGCGATGGCGCGTTTGAAGCCACGCTGCCCAGCCCCCTGCCCGAGGGCGTGCTGGCCGTGACGGCCACCGTGGTGGCGGGCAATGACTCGGACCTGCTGGCCGGTGAGCTGGACATCCACACCAGCGCGCATGCGCCCGAGGCCTCTGGCCGCGTTTCCCGCACCACTCTGGCTGCAGCGGCAGTGGTGGCCATTGGCGCTGTGCTGGCGCTGTGGGCGATGCGGAGGGCCAGGCGCATGCGCATGTCCCCCGCCACCCGCGTGGGAGGTGCCGCATGAGCCGCCGTCATTTCACTCAACCCCTGCTCCTCACGCTGCTGTGTGGCGCCCTGGTGTGGCCGCAGATGGGCCTGGCGGGCGAGGGCCATGACCATGGCGATGCGCCGCCTGCCGCCCAGGGCAATGCGCCCAAGCGGCAGCCCGATGGCCGGGTGTTCCTGCCCAAGCCGACGCAGCGGCAGCTGGCGGTGCGCACGGTGCCGGTGGTGCAGGGCGATTTACCCAAGGCCTTTGAGCTGGCGGGAAAGGTGGTGATGGACCCCAACGCCGGCGGCAAGGTGCAGGCGGCCCTGGCGGGGCGGCTGGAGGCTGGGCCGCAGGGCCTGCCGGGCGTGGGCCAGGCGGTGCGCAAGGGCCAGGTGCTGGCCTATGTGGTGCCCACGGCCGGTGCCCTGGAGCGCTCCAACCAGCTGTCGCAGCAGGCCGAACTGCACGCCGCGCGTGCGTTGGCTGAAAAACGCGTGGCCCGGCTCCAAGAGCTGTCCGACACCGTGCCGCGCAAGGACATCGAAGCGGCCGAGAGCGAGCTGCTCAGCCTGTCGGCGCGCCTGGGGGCCGTGGGGGCGGGCCTGTCGCAGCGCGATGCCCTGGTGGCGCCGGTGTCGGGCGTGATCGCCTCGGCCTTTGCCGTGGCGGGGCAGGTGGTGGATGCGCGCGAACTGGTTTTTGAGGTGGTGGACCCGCAGCGGCTGCGCATCGAGGCGCTGTCGTACGACAGTGCCCAGGCAGGCCGTGTGGCCAGCGCCACGCTGGCTGTGGGCGCGCAGCGTGTGCCGCTGAAATTTTTGGGCGCAGCGCGCAGCCTGCGCGAGCAGGCGCTGCCGCTGATGTTTGCGGGCGATGCGGCAGCTCTGGGCCAACTGGCCCTGGGGCAGGCGGTCAAGGTCTTCGTGCAGTCGCAAGAGCGTGTGCCGGGCCTGCAGGTGCCGGTGTCTTCGCTGCAGAGGAACCCGTCGAACCAAACCATCGTGTGGGTCAAGGAGGCGCCGGAGCAGTTCGAGCCCCGGGTCGTCACGGTGGAGCCGCTGGATGGCGTGACGGTGGCGGTGACCAGTGGGCTGCGCGCGGGCGACCGCGTCGTGACCCATGGCGCCACCCTCATCAACCAGGTCCGCTGAAGGAGTTGCTATGTTCAAGTGGCTCCTAGAAAACAGCCTGGCGAACCGGCTGCTGGTACTGATCGCCAGCGCCATCCTGATGGCCTATGGCGCATTCACCCTGTCGCGCACGCCGGTGGATGTGTTCCCTGACCTCAACAAGCCCACCGTCACCCTCATGACCGAGGCCGGCGGCATGGCCGCCGAAGAGACCGAGCAGCTCATCACGTTTCCGCTGGAGACAACGATGAACGGCTTGCCGGGTGTGGAAAACGTGCGCTCGGTGTCCAGTGCCGGGCTGTCGTTCATCTACGTCACCTTTGACTGGAGCACGGACATCTTCCGCGCCCGCCAGATGGTGTCCGAGCGCCTGTCGTCGATGGAAGAGGGCCTGCCCGCCGGCGTGGTGCCCCGCATGGGGCCCATCAGCTCCATCATGGGCGAGATCATGCAGGTGGCCATCCCCATCGATGTGGCCAAGACCTCGCCCATGGCCGTGCGCGAATACGCCGACTGGGTGCTGCGGCCCCGGTTGATGGCGATCCCCGGGGTGGCGCAGGTCATTCCCATCGGTGGCGAGGTGCGACAGTTCCAGGTGCAGCCCGACACCGCGCGCATGGCCGAGCTGGGCATCACGCACGAGCAGCTCTCGGGGGCGCTCAAGGGGTTTTCGTCCAACAGCTCCGGGGGATTTCTGGAGCTGAACGGGCGCGAATACCTCATCCGCAACCTGGCCCGCACCTCGCGCCTGGAAGACCTGCAGCATTTGGCGCTGACGGCGAAAAACGGCCAACCCGTGCTGCTGCGCCAGGTGGCCGAGGTGAGCTTTGCCCCGGCGCTCAAGCGCGGCGATGCGGGTTTTGAAGGCCGGCCGGCGGTGATCCTGGGCATCCAGAAGCAGCCCACGGCCGACACCATCGGACTCACACGCACCATCGAAGCCGCGCTGGGTGATTTGCAAAAATCCCTGCCCGCTGGCATGGAGGCGCCGCGCGTCACCTTCCGGCAGGCGAGCTTCATCGAAGCCTCGGTCACCACCTTGCAGGGCAAGCTGATCGGCGCCTCGGTGTTCGTGGCGGTGATCCTGTTTGTGTTTCTGGGCACGCTGCGGCCCACCATCATCGCGCTCACGGCCATCCCGGTCTCGATCTTCATCACGGGCCTGGTTTTCCACTACTTCGGGCTGTCGATCAACACGATGACGCTGGGCGGCCTGGCCATTGCGATTGGTGGCCTGGTGGACGATGCCGTGGTCGATGTGGAAAACGTGCTCAGGCGGCTGAAGGTGGACCGTCAGAAACACCCGCACAAGCGCCTGCACCCCATCGAGATCGTGAAGCTCGCGTCGATGGAGGTGCGCTCGGGCATCCTGTATGCCACGGCCATCATCGTGCTGGTGTTCCTGCCGCTGTTTGCGCTGCCGGGCATCGAGGGCCGGCTGTTCGTGCCGCTGGGCGTGGCCTTCATCGTGTCCACGCTGGCGTCGCTGCTGGTGTCGGTCACGGTCACACCGGTGCTGGCGTTCTACCTGTTGCCCCGCATGAAAACGCTGGACCATGGCGATACGCGGCTGGTGGCCTGGCTCAAGGCGCGCTACCAGGGCGGCCTGCAAGCGGTGCTGAACCGCCCCCGGGCGGCCATCGCCGCAGGTGGTGTGGCGTTTGTGCTGTCGGCGGTGGCCGTGCCTTTGTTCCCCACCACGTTCCTGCCGCCGTTCAATGAAGGGACGTTGCTGGTGGGCATGCGGCTGAACCCCGGCGTGACCCTGGCCGAATCCGCAGCGCTGGCCAGCCAGGCCGAGGTGCTGGTGCGTGCCGTGCCCGAGGTCACCCACGTGGGGCGGCGCAGCGGGCGGGCCGAGCTGGATGAACATGCCGAGGGCGTGCATGTGAGCGAGCTGGACGTGGGGCTGTTGCCTGCGTCCCAGCTCACGCGCAGCATGGCCGAGATCCAGGGCGACATCCGCAGCCGCTTGTCGGGCCTGCCCGCAGCGATTGCCATTGGCCAGCCCATCTCTCACCGCATCGACCACATGCTGTCGGGCGTGCGCTCGCAGATCGCCATCAAGCTGTTTGGCGAAGACCTGGACACCCTGCGCGGGCAGGCCGATGCACTGCGGGCCCGGTTGTCCGAGATTCCCGGACTGGCCGATCTGGAGGTTGAAAAACAGGTGCTGGCCCCGCAGATCACCGTGCGGGTGGACTACGCGGCCGCAGCGCGCTACGGCGTGCCGGTGCCGCAGATCCTGTCGGCGCTGCAAAGCCTGGTGGAGGGCGAGAAGGTCACGCAGATCGTGGAAGGCAGCCGCCGCTTTGCGCTGGTGGTGCGCCTGCCCGAAAGCGCTCGCTCGCTGGAGGGGCTGGGGCAGATCCTGCTGGAGACGCCCAGCGGGCGTGTGCCCTTGTCGAAGGTGGCCAGCATCGAGGAGGGCGACGGCCCCAACCAGATCAGCCGCGACGATGGCAAGCGGCGCATCGTGCTGTCGGCCAACGCCCAGGGGCGCGCACTGTCCGACGTGGTGGCTGATATCCGCCAGGTGGTGGGCGACAGCCAACTGCCCGAGGGCTACTTCGTGACCCTGGGCGGCCAGTTCCAGGCGCAGGAAGAAGCGAGCCGCCTGGTGGGCATGCTCTCGGTCGTCTCGCTGGTGCTGATGTTTGTGGTGCTCTACAGCCGCTACAAGTCCACCACGCTGTCGCTGCTCATCATGGCCAACATTCCCCTGGCCTTGGTGGGGGCGGTGCTGGGCTTGTGGATCTCGGGCCAGCCGCTGTCTGTGGCGGCGCTCATCGGGTTCATCACGCTGGCGGGGATTTCGGTGCGCAACGGCATCCTGAAGGTCAGCCACTACCTGAACCTCATGCGCATCGAGGGCGAGGGGTTTCACCACGCCATGATCGTGCGCGGCTCGCTGGAGCGCCTGAGCCCGGTACTGATGACCGCGCTGGTCACGGCCTTTGCGCTGGCGCCTTTGCTGTTCGAGGCCGAGCGTCCGGGCACGGAGATTCTGAACCCCGTGGCCGTGGTCATCTTCTCGGGCCTGATCAGCTCGACCCTGCTCGACACCTTCCTCACCCCGGCGATGTTCTGGCTCTTTGGCCGCAAGGACGCCGAGCGCCTGCTCGACGACAAGAACGCCGAGGCCTTCTGATTTTGTTCACCCGTTTGTTTTATCTACCGAAAGGAACACCATGCGAATGACCCACATCCCCCAACTCCTGGCCGCACTGCTGCTGGCCAGCGGCGCCACGGCCTATGCGGCCAACAACCACAGCCATGCCCACCAGCACCAGGCGCTGCATGGCGGCGTGGTGGCGGAAAGCAATGACATCGACTATGAGCTGGTGGCCCGACCCGAGGCGATCACGCTGCACCTGCGCGACCATGGCAAACCCCTGGGTGTGCAGGGTGCAAGCGCCAAGCTGACGCTGCTGCAGGGCGCCGACAAATCCGAGGTGGTGCTGGCGCCCACGGGCGATGGCACGCTGCAGTCCAAAGGCAGCTTCAAGGTGGCCGCAGGCACCAAGGTGGTGGCGCTGGTAACCCTGCCGGGCAAGAAGGTGGCCAACGTGCGGTTTGTGCTGAAGTAGTTGGCACTTCTGCCGCCTGCTGCCTGTTGTTTACCGTTGGCTGTTTGCTGTTTGCTGTTTGCCGCATGGGGCCTGGTGCGGGCCCCTGCGGTGGGGGCTGCTGCGCCCAAGGTGCCGTCAGCGTGGCAGGCAGCCCCCGAAGCCCTTGCTGGGCGCTGAGACATCGGCCTGCGTGAGCGCCTCTGTGGTGTCGCTCTGCGAGGGGGTCTTGGTAAAACGCGAGCCATTGTTCCAGTGCCATGCCTTGCCATCGAAGCGGTAGACAAAGGTGTGTGTGCGGTTGGACAGCAGGTGCGCAGGCGTGAGGGTGATGGCCTGGGCTGCGGACTCGGTGGGGGCGGTGGCGCGCGCCTCGTTGTCCTTGATGACGATCTTGCCCACGTAGGGTGTGACGGGTGACTCGGTGCGGGTGACCTCGCGCTGCACCTGGGCCGGGCTGTGGCCCACCTTGGTCCAGGTGCCCGGCTCCATGGGGCGCACGCTGGGGGTTCTGCCTGCCACGGACTGCGTGCAGGTCACCACGAGGGCGTCGAAATCGGCCTCGGCCGTGCTGGCCACGGGGGGCGGGGCGCCCGTGCTCGTGGGTTTGTCGCAACCCAGCAGCGCCAGAACGAAGGAGGTGGCGATCAGTGCGCGCAAGGAGGGGAGCATGGTGAAAAGGGAAGGGCTGGCATACATGCCGTAGTCAATCAAGCCCCAGGTCAGCGCAGCAAAAGCGGCATGGGGCGGCGTGAGGTGTTTGCGACGTGTTGTGTTGCGTTGCGTGATATGTGGCGTGGTGGAGGGCATTGTGTGCCCAGGCCCGGGGCGAATGTCTTGATGGATGTCAATTTTTGGCGCTCATATACCGGGGGTGCTTGGGCCACCCGGCGACTGCACGGCATGGCTGTGCTCCAAAACGGCCGCGTCTCCTTCGTACCAGCGCCGCAGCGCGGTGGGGTCACGCAATGCGGCCCACACGGCGGCGTTGAGTTCGTGCGCATGGGCAGGCATTGCGGCATCGGCGTAGGCCTGCGCGGTGCCGGCCATCAGCGCCTCGGCGTCTACCAGCAGCCGCAGGTTTTGCGGAATCTGCGGCGCCAGCGATGCGCAATGCTGCACCGACAGTGAATGGGCCTTGCGGCAGACTGCGGGGCGCACTGTGTAGATGGTGCAACGGTTTTCTTGCAGAAAGCTGCAGGCCTGCCTTGGGGCGCCCTGGCGGGCCGTTTCTGCGTGTTGCTGCAGCCGCTTTGCCACAGCTGCCAGGGCCGTGGCTGGCAGCGCTTGCAGGTGCCTTGCAATGTGAAAGACCTCCGGGTCGGTGGCTTCGACCCGCACATGGCAGCAGTGGGCGCAGCCAGCCTTGCAGTCGGGCGCAGGGCCTGTGGCGCCTGCCTGTTCGGCAACGGTGTCCAGGCTGCGGTGCAGGTTCATGACGAAGGTGATGGCCTCGTCTGCGTTCGCTGCCTGCCGGAGGCTGCGGGCTGCCAGCTGCCGCACCCGTGCAATGGATTCCTGGAAAGCAGATTGCTCGTCGTCGGTCAGCATGGGGAAAGTGGCAGGGTGCGTGCGGGGGGTGAGCAGGCGCTCAGAATACGCCTGGTCAGCCCGCCGGTGGGTGAAGCCCCCACCACCCAGGCAACAGTGCCCGCACCTGCGCCCGCGTAAACCGGTCGTCCATCAGGTGCACCACGCCTTCGTCGCTGGGTGTGCGGATCACGCGGCCCGCCGCCTGCACCACCTTCTGCAGGCCGGGGTACAGGTAGGCGTAGTCATACCCGTCGCCAAACAGCGCCTGCATGCGCTGGCGAATCTGCTCGTTGACCGGGTTGACCTGCGGCAGGCCCAGCGTGGCCAGAAAGGCGCCGATCAGGCGGTTGCCCGGCAGGTCGATGCCCTCGGCAAACGCGCCACCCAGCACGGCAAACGCAATGCCCTGGCTGGTGTCAGTGAAGCGGGCCAGAAACTCGCGTTGCTCACCCTCCAGCATGCGGCGCGATTGGCACCAGTGCGGCAGGCCGGGGTGTTTCTGCGTGAACACATCGGCCACCTGCTGCAGGTACTCGTAGCTGCTGAAGAACGCCAGGTAGTTGCCCGGCCGCTCGGTGAACTGCTGCGCCATCAGGTCGGCAATGGGCGCGAGCGACGCCTGGCGGTCCGGGTAGCGGGTGGAGATGTGGCGCGCCACCTGCACCTGCAGCTGCGCGCTGTCGAAAGGCGACTCCACATCCACCCACACATGCCCCTTGGCCAGGTTCAGCAGGCCCAGCAGGTCGCCGTAGTAGCGCGCGGGCTGCAGCGTGGCAGAAAACAGCGTGCTGGTGTGCGCTGCCTGCAACCGGGGCTGCAAAAAGGGTGCGGGCACCACGTTGCGGATGCACAGCGTGGAGCCGCCTGCGGCCGGGGCCTTGCTGCCCGCACGTTGCGAGTGAGGCGGGCGCTGCGTGGGCTGGGTGGGTTGGGTGATGTCCACCAGCGAATGCGTGTCCAGCAATTCAGCCATGCGCACCAGGTGCAGCGCATCGAAGTAAAAGGCCTGCAGCGCCGCATCGGGCTCGGCCGGGTGGTCTGCAAAATGGTCCGACAGCGTGCTGCCGCACTGCTGCAGCGCCGCCAGCAGCTTCTCGGGGAAGGCCTCGTAGACAGCGTAGGTGGCGCTGGCGGCGGCCTGCTCCTTGTCCAGCGCCACCCAGTGGCGGCGCACCTTGTCCAGCGCCTTTTTCACGGCGGGGTGGCGGGTGGCAGCGGGCGACTGGCGGGCCAGCGCCAGGCTGTCCGGGCGCAGTTCGGCTGTGTACATCTTGCGGCCACGCTCCACCAGGTTGTGGGCCTCGTCCACCAGCAGCGCGGCGCGCCACTGGTTGGCCTGCGTCAGGCCGTGCAGCAGGCCACCCAGGTCGAAGTAGTAGTTGTAGTCGCCCACCACCACATCGGCCCAGCGCGCCAGCTCCTGGCTCAGGTAGTAGGGGCAGACCTGGTGGGCCAGCGCCACCTCGCGCACGCGGGCCTGCAGCAGCGGGGCCGGGGCCGCGCTCTTCCCTTCTGCGGCCACGGCTGCTGCGCGGGCGGCGGGCAGCCGGTCGTAAAAGCCCTGCGCCAGTGGGCACGACTCGCCATGGCAGGCCTTGTCGGGGTGCTCGCAGGCCTTGTCGCGGGCCACCAGCTCCAGCACGCGCAGCGGCAGGGCGGGGGCGGTTGGACTGTGGGCCAGGCGGTGCAAGGCATCCAGCGCCATCTGCCGGCCCGACGTCTTGGCCGCCAGAAAGAACACCTTGTCGATCTGCTGCCCCGGCATGGCCTTGAGCAGCGGGAACAGCGTGCCCATGGTCTTGCCGATGCCTGTGGGGGCCTGGGCCAGCAGGCAGCGGCCTGATGCCGCGGCCTTGTACACCGCCTCGGCCAGCGGGCGCTGCCCCGCGCGGAAGGTGCCGAACGGGAACGCCAGTGCACCCAGTGCCGTATCGCGCGCCGCGCGGTGCGCCACCTGTGCCTCGGCCCAGGCCAGAAAGCGTTCGCACTGCGCCTCGAAGTGCTGCTGCAGGTCGGCCGCGCTGTGGCGCTCGGTGAACACGGTTTCCTTCTGCGTGCCGATGTCGAAGTACACCAGCGACAGGTCGATGTGGCTCCAGCCTTCTTGCTGGCACAGCAGCCCGCCGTAGATGCGGGCCTGTGCCCAGTGCAGTGCGCGGTGCGACGCGGGTTGCCGGTCGAGGCGGCCCTTGAAGGTCTTGACCTCATCGAGCCGCTGCTGCGCCGCATCGACGCCATCGGCCCGGCCGCGCACGCGCAAGGTTTTGTACTGCCTCGCCAGCGCTACCTCGGCGCGGTAGCCCGCACCCCGGCGCGTGGCCACCGTGGCGTGGCCCGCCATGCCCTCGAGCGCCGTGGGTGCCGGGGTAAAGCGCAGGTCCAGGTCGCCCTGCTTGGCGGTGAACTCGCACAGCTCGCGCACCGCCACGGTGTAGGTCATGGCGCCTCGGTGCCGGGGGGCGGCATGGCTGTGTCGCCCAGCTGTGCCTGGGCCTTGTCTTCGTTGTTGCGCAGAGGGGTGGCCTTGCACAGGGCCATCCACACGGCAAAGGGCAGGGTGCAGGGCGTGTGGCGCGCGGGGCGCAGCAGCTCGAAGCGGCCCGCATCCAGCCCGCCCTGCAGCACCCAGATGCCAAAGTGCTCGGGGATTTCCTCGGGCTCGGCAATGCCGGCCGGGAAGACGTAGTAGCACTCCTCGCACAGCCATTGGTAGGCCTGGCGCTTGGCGTCGTGCCGCAGGTCCGACAGCAGGTCGGCGCGGCTGGCTTTGACCTCGTGCACCATGGGCTGCAGGTAGGCGGGCACGGACGTGTTGCGCACCGAAAAAAGATCGGGCCGCGCCATGCGCCACACATTGGCAGCAGCGCGGGCGGTGGGGGTGTTGTCATCACTGGCCCACAGCGGGGCCATGGCAGGGGCGGTGGCAAGCGCTGCAGCTGTGGGGCCCTCTGTGATGGAGGTTGTGGCCACCGGGGCGCTGTCGATCATGGCGCGCAACGACAGCTCGGACCACACGATGCGCCCTGATGTCAGCAATTGCGTGGCAAATTTCTGGCCCAGCCTGTCGTGGGTGCTCAGCGCCCGCACGCTGCGCTGGCGTGCCAGGGCCAGGGCGCGGATGCCTTCATCGGTGAGGCGCAGGGTTTCGCAGCCGTCGGGCGAAATCTGCAGCGTGATCAGCCCGGCGGCCAGCAGGTCGATCTCCAGCCCGTCCTTGCACGGCCAGCCCGCCGAGCGCCAGATCTGCATCAGGCGGGTGCGGTGAAAGCGGGTGATGGAAGGCGGGGTGGCCGATGCAGGGGTGGGGAAGGGCTGCGCCGTCATGGCTGGAGGGTGGGCCGACAAGTCACTGATTTTAATCACAGTGTCTTGCCAACCGTCCACCACGGCTTTATAGGCTGGAGGCCGAGCGTGTGGACGGGATATTCTGAATCAAATAGGCCTCTTGCGCCCTATAGGTAATGGTTTTTTGCTATTAAATATATAGCAAATCAAATCACCCGGAACCCGTGCGTGCCGTCGCGCCCCAGTTGTTCCACCAGCCCGAACTCCCAGTCCAGGTAGGCCTGCATGGCTTCGCGCGGGCTGTCGGTGCCCTCGTAAGGGCGGCGGTAGCGGTCGATGCGTGGGGATGCCAGGCGCGTTTCGCCATGCTCCAGCGGCAGGCCCTGGGCAATCCAGGCCAGGGTGCCGCCCTCCAGCACCAACACCTCGGCACCTGTCAGGCGGACCAGGTCTTGCGCGGCATAGCGGGCCAGCAGGCTGCTGCCACAAGTGAGCACATAGCGCTGCGCTTTGGGAATGCTGGCCACGGCCTGCGCGAGCTGTGAGCGGATGACGAACCATGCGCCGGGGATGTGGCGCTGCGTGTAGTTGGCGCTGGTGGTCAGGTCCAGGACGGCGGTGTGGCCGGGGTGTTCTGCCTCCAGCCAGGCCGCCAGTTGCGCGGGGGCGGCCCAGGTGATGGGGCCTTCGGGTTCGGGCACGGCAGGGGCCACGGCGCCCGTTTCGGTGAAGTCGGCGGGCTGCGCACCGTCGAGCACCCACACGTCCCAGCCCATCTGGGCCAGCCACGATGCGCTCATGTTGGCGCGCACGCCGTCGTCGTCTGCCAGCACCAGGCGCGCGCCGCGCACGGCGGCGGTGTGGTCGGTCTCCTGCACCAGCTGGCCACCGGGGGTGTTGCGAAAGCCGGGCAGGTGGCCTGCGGCGAATTCTTCGGGTGTGCGCACGTCCAGCAGGTAGGTGGTGCGCTGCGCCTCGGCCACAAAACGCGCCAGGTCGCTGGGCTGTGCGCGCTGCACGCGGGCGCGGTCGGCCACGTTGCGGGCCTGTGCGGGGGCGTGGGTGTGGTCGGCATGTACGGTGGGGTCAAACCGGCGGCTCGCGCCGCGCTCCAGTGTCTGGCCCGCCAGCAGCCAGCCGATGGTGCCGTTGCGCAGCGCGGCCACGGGGTTGGGGATGCCCGCGTTGACCAGCGACTGCGTGCCGATGATGCTGCGCGTGCGGCCAGCGCAGTTCACGATGATCTGTGTGGCCGGGTTGGGCGCCAGCGCCTGCGCGCGCAGCACCAGCTCGGCGCCGGGCACGCTCACGCCCGTGGGGATGTTCATGGTGTGGTACTCGTCGTAGCGGCGTGCGTCCAGCACCACCACGTCGGCCTGGGCGTCGATGAGCGCCTGCACCTCTTCGGCCGCGAGCGAGGGCGTGTGGCGCTCGGCCTCCACCAGCTCGCCAAACGATTTGCTGGGCACGTTCACGTCGATGAACAGTTCACCGCCTGCATCACGCCAGCCCTGCAGGCCGCGCGCCAGCAGGCTCACCTGGGTATAGCCCAGCTTTTGCAGCGTGCGCGCAGCGGGCTCGGCCAGGCCCTCACCATCGTCATACACCACGATGAACGTGTCGCGGCGCGGAATGCGGGTGAAGGCCTCCAGCTCGATCTTGCTGGCGGGCAGGTTGGCGGCAAACAGCGGGTGGCCCTGGGCGTAGGGGTCTTCCTCGCGCACGTCAAGCAGGGCGATTTCGTGGCGGGCGAGCAGGGCCTCGCGAACCTGGAGAACGGAAGTCTGGGGCAGGGCGGGTGCGGTCATGGTCTTGAAGTTTTCTGGAATCAGGGTCATGCATCAGGGGCGGGCAGACGGCGCAGGGTTTTTGGACAGGTCCCAGATGTTGGGCAAGGTGCTGTTGCTGTAGCCCGAGATGAAAGGCTTGTGTGCGCCGTCTTCGAGGTACACGCTGCGCTGCACCGCGCCGATGTTGGCGCCGTACACGTGGATGCTGATGGAGGTGTGGCCTTCCCATGCATTGCTCACGCGGTGCACGTCGCCTATGGCAGGGTCATTGGGCGACACGGCTTCCACCTGGCCTGGCTGCAGCCGCACGGGCACGCCCTGCGGCGTCCAGCGCCCGTCTGCCGTGCGGGCGTAGGCCTGCGAATCCTCCGCGCCGCGCAGCATGCCGATCAGGCCCCACACCGTGTGGTCATGGATGGGCGTGGCCTGGCCCGGCCCCCAGACAAAACTCACCACAGAGAAACGCCCCAGCGCGTCGGCATGCAGCAGGTACTGCTGGTAGCGCTCGGGGTGGGGCTGGGCATAGGCATCGGGCAGCCAGTCGTCGTGGGCCACCAGGGCGCCCAGCAGCTTGGCGCCCTGGGCTAGGGTGCCGGCCTCGGGCAGGCGTTGTTCGACCAGTGCGGCCAGTTGCTGCACAAAGTGGCGCAGGCGCGCGGTGTGGGGGGCGCCCTGCGGCACAGATGGGAGCGTGGGTGGGGCCGACGGGGTGGGCAATGAACTCATGCCCGGTATTGCACCAGCGCCCGGGCTGCCCGTGTGTTGCGTGTTTTGCATATGCATCCCTGTTTTTCTTCGTTCTGTTGCGAGGCTTCTTTCCGTCCAATGCCAATCCATCGTAACGGCGGTGCGGGCCTGTTTGCAGGCCTTCAAAGGCATCCGCAGCGCCGATCAGGATTTGACAACCAAAAGGGCACAACATGAGCAAGCTTCAAGGCCAAGGTGGGGTGGGAGGGCGCTGGACGCGCCGGCAGCTGTTGCAGACAGCGGGCGCGGCCAGCGTGGTGGGGGCGTCGAGTGTGGTGGGCAGCCACGTGCTGGCTGCGGGCAAGCTGCGCGAGGTCAAGCTGGCGTGGAACGCCAATGCCATCTGCCTCTCGGCAGCCCCCGTGGCCATCGAGCGCGGCATCTTTGAAAAGCACGGCCTCCAGGTCGAGCTGATCAACTTTGCGGGCTCCACCGACCAGTTGCTGGAGACCATTGCCACCTCCAAGGCCGATGCGGGCCTGGGCATGATCCACCGCTGGATCAAGCCGTTGGAGTCGGGTTTTGACGTGAAACTGGTGGGCAGCTCGCACGGCGGCTGCTCACGCCTGGTGGGCTATGAGGCAGCGGGTGTGACCAGCCTGCAAAAGCTCAAGGGCAAGACCATTGCCGTGTCGGACCTCAACAGCCCGGGCAAGAACTTCTTTGCAGTGCTGCTGACCAAGGCGGGCCTGAACCCCGAGAAAGACGTGACCTGGCGCCAGTTCCCTGGCGACATGCTGGGCCTGGCTGTGGAAAAAGGCGAGGCCCAGGCCATTGCCGACGGCGACCCCAACCTGCTGCTCATCCAGCGCCGCACCAAGGGCCTGGTGGACCTGGCATCGAACCTGTCGGGCGAATACGCGGCCAAGACCTGCTGCGTGCTGGGCGTGAGCGGCGCCATGGTGCGCAGCGACAAGGGCACGGCGGCGGCGTTGACGCGCGCCATCATCGAGGCGTCCGACTTTGTGGCCGACAACCCCAACGAAACGGCCCGCATCTTCAGCCCGTACTCCAAGGTGCCGCAGGAAGACCTGCGCGCCGTGCTGGGCACGCTCACGCACCGCAGCCATCCCGTGGGCACGGCGCTGCGGCAAGAGATCGAGTTCTATGCGCGCGACTTCAAGCTGGTGAACGTGCTCAAGCCCAGCACCGACCCCGCGCGTTTTGCCGCGCATGTCCACGCCGACGTGCTGGCATGACAGGGAGCACCCCCTGAGTCGCTTCGCGCCATCCCCCGCGCTCGCAGTGTTTCGCACTGCGGGCAGGGGAGCGCAACCCTCGCTGCGGGGCGACCCTTGCTCGGCGGCCCTGGCATGGGCCGCGCCCATCTCACGCCACGACGGCGAAGCATTCACCGTGATGAATCAATACCACTGGACCTGACTGGACTGACATGAGCACTGTTGCTGACAACATCCTGGGCGCACCACCGGGCATCAGCCCCAAGCCCCCGCAACCGCACCAGCGTGCGCCCAGCCCGCCATCCAATGCGCCCCATGCTTTGGGGGCGCGGCCTGCCACCGTGCCCGACTTCAAGGCGGCCAAAGCGTCCCCGGGTGTCTGGTGGGCGGGGCTGGCCGCCGCCATGGCCTGGGCAGGTCTGGCCTTGCTCACGGGCCTGTGGCCCAACAAGTCGGCGGGTTTCAGCGAATGGGTTTTTACCGAAGAGTTCGCCTGGGGCGCGGGGGCGGTGTCGGTGCTGCTGCTCGTGCTGACCGTACTGGCCCGTCCGCTGGGTGCCGTGGTGCGCCGTGTGCGTGCGGCAGGGCCGTGGCTGGTGGCCATTGCCGTCGGCCTGGCGGTGTGGGAGGTGTTCACCGCCAAACTGGGCACGCTGCCACCGCCGTTTTTTGCGCCGCCGCAAAGCCTGGTCGAGGTGTACGTGACCGACTGGCCGCGCCTGCTGGAGAGTGCGGGTGCCTCCATCCGCCTGCTGGCTTTGGGCATTGCCATTGGCGCAGCGGCGGGTTTTGTCACAGGCGTGCTGATCGGCTGGTCGCGCCAGGCCAGCTACTGGATCCACCCGGTGCTGCGCATCCTGGGCCCGGTGCCCACCACCGCGCTGCTGCCGGTCAGCTTTTATTTCTTTCCGTCCAGCTGGTCCACGGCGATCTTTCTGATCGCGCTGGGCACGGCTTTCCCGGTGGCCATCCTCACCTGGTCGGGCGTGGCCGGGGTGCACAAGAACTTTTATGACGTGGCGCGCACCATGGGTGCATCGCCCTGGTTTCTGGTGCTGCGTGTGGCCATCCCGGCCGCGCTGCCGCAGGTGTTTGTGGGCCTGTTCATGGGGCTGGGCGCGGCGTTCTCCACCCTGGTGGTGGCCGAAATGCTGGGCGTGAAGGCGGGGCTGGGCTGGTACCTCACCTGGGCGCAGGGCTGGGCAGCGTACCCCAACATGTATGCGGCGCTCATCGTGATGGCGCTGTTGTTCTCGGGCGTGATCACGCTGCTGTTTGTGCTGCGCGACCGGGTCCTGTCGTGGCAAAAGGGGGTGGTGAAATGGTGAGTTCTGCGACGACTCCTGAAATCTCTACGGCGGCCCGTGTGACCGGCGCACGCATTGACGTGCGCAATGTGAGCCACTGGTTTGACCTGCCTGCAGGCCCGCTGCACGTGATCGACGAGCTGGATCTGGCGATTGCGCCCGGCGAGTTCGTGGCCCTGCTGGGGCCCAGCGGCTGTGGCAAAAGCACGCTGCTGCGCCTGGTGGCCGGGCTGGAGCCCGCCACCACGGGCGCGCTGCTGCAGGACGGTGCCCCCATCTCCGAGCCCGATCCGTCGCGCATCGTGGTGTTTCAAGACCCCACGCTGTTCCCCTGGCGCACCGTGTGGGACAACGTGGCCCTGGGCCTTCAGGCGCGTGGCATCTTGCGCACGCAGCGCCACCGGGTGGACGAAGCGCTGGCCCTGGTGGGCCTGCAAGACTTTGCCAAGGCCTTCCCGCACCAGCTGTCGGGCGGCATGGCGCAGCGCGTGGCGCTGGCGCGTGCGCTGGTCAACGACCCCACCTTGCTGGTGCTGGACGAACCCCTGGGCAAGCTCGATTCGCTCACGCGCCTGTCGATGCAGACCGAGCTGGTGCAGCTGTGGCAGCGCACGGGTTTCTCGGCCTTGCTCGTCACGCACGACGTGGAAGAGGCGCTGTTCATGGCGCAGCGCGTGGTGGTGTTCTCTGACCGGCCGGCACGCGTGAAGCAGGTGCTGGTCAACGACTTGCCGTACCCGCGCCACCGGGGCGACCCGCGCCTGGCCGCCCTGCGCCACGAGGCCCTGGCGCTGCTGGGCCTGGCGCTGCTGGGCCTGGGTGCGAGCTGGTAGCCGGGCCTGGGTTCACTGCTTTGTCTCCTGAACTGTTGAACGGCCTGCTCGAAGGCCTGCATGCCGCGCAGCAAGGGCTGCGCGCTGGGTTGCATGCGCTGGGCCTGGCGCCAGAGGTCCACGGCCAACCCGCCTGGCCGCTGGATCACCGCATTGCCGCCGAGATGCTGGTGGTGGACGCGGGCCATGCGCGGCGCGTGCTGTGGTCCTTGGCCTGTGGGGGCGTGGCGCTGCTGGTGCTGGTTGTGTCCTTGCCCTGGCGGCGCGCCCGTGGGCCGTTGTGGGCCCTGGCCGTTGCCTTGCTGGTTTGTGCCCCCTGGCCCCAGGCGCACTTGCTGCTGGCCCCGGCTGTGCCCACCAGCCTGCACCAGTCTCCCACCGGCTTTGGGGCCACGGGAATGGTGCGTGGCCAGGCGGTGTACCAGCAGCACTGTGTGCGCTGCCACGGTGCGGACGGCCGGGGCGAGGGCCCCGATGCCCCCCAACTGGCGCAGTGGCCCCCCAACCTGAACGGTGCGCTGCTGTGGAAGCGGCTGGACGGCGAACTGTTCTGGCGCGTGCGCGAGGGCCTGCACAACCGCGCTGGCGTGTTGACCATGCCCGGCACCGGCGATGCCTTGCTCGATGCGCAGATCTGGGAGGTGCTGGACTACCTGCAGGCCCACGCCGCCGGGCAGATGCTGCGCGAATCCGGCACCTGGGACCGCCCCGTGCGCCTGCCCGGCATGGCCGTGTCATGCCGCCAGGGCCGCGCGCGCCAGGCGCGTGACCTGGTGGGCCAGCGCGTGCGCGTGGCGGTGGCGGGCCAGGGCGCGCCATGGGTGGCCGATGACCCGCGCTGGGTCACGTTGGTGGTGGGTGCCTTGCCAGCGGGGGCCGATGCCGAGTGCCAGCCGCAGGGCGGTAGCGATGCCCTGGCAGCCGCAGAACAGGCACTGGCCCTGGTGCTGGGCGTGCCAGTGGCGCAGCTGCCGGGCTACCAGCTCATCGTGGACCGTGGGGGCTGGCTGCGCGCCCGGGGCCAGCCAGGCAAGGCGGCGTGGTCGGAGGACGACCTGGTGTGCCGCTCCACCACGACCCCGGCCCCTGTGGATGGGGCTGCTGCCACCAGCATCACCACCACGCCAGCAGACGGCCTGCAGGCGCTCATCCGCCGCATGGACGCCGAGCCGGTGCGCCTGCTGCGGGGCGGGTTCCCGCACTGAGGGCACAAGCACATTCTGAGAACCGGCTCACCATCCCCCGCGATATCGTGAGCAGATCGCGGTCAGGCTGTGATCAGGTTTTGAAGCCCGCCTTCTGGGCGGGCCACCACCTCGGCGGCTGTTACTTGCGGCTCTTGCGGTACACGTCGCCTACCGAGTTGGTCAGCGATGCTCTGTCTGGCGCCACGCGCACCGTCATGGGCCGCTCTTTGCCGCCCGCAATGCAGGTAAGCAGCAGCGTGCCGGAGCCAGGCTGGTAGCGGCAGTGGGCATAGGTTTTCTTGCTGTCGCGCAGCACCACCGTGCCTTGCGCGTCGAAGTCCATGAAGTCGTCGGTGAAACCGGGGTTCTTGCGGTCTTGCGCGAGCTGCCAGGTGCCGGCCAGCCAGGCGGTTCCGTCTTGCGCACTGGCAGGCCCCGCCAGTGCCAGGCTGGCTGCGGTGAGGACCAGGGAGGCCCAGCCGGGCAGGGCATGCGGGGCGGGCAAAGGGTGTGGCGTGGAGGTGTTCATGGGAGAGCGGCTCCTGCGGTGGCCAGGGTTGGGGTGGTTGCCGGTGGCATGCCACCGCAGTCAAATGGTCCAGCGGTCCAGCGGTCTAGCAGCCAACGACGCGCAACGATACCGTGTAACCGCCGCATTGTTCCCTCTGCCCCACTTCGCAAGCCCCCAGACTTTCAAGCCCTCAAGCCAGCCGCACCTCGAAATACGCCCCATCCGCCTCGCCCAGGTCCCGAAAACCCGCCTGCTTCGCCGCCACACTGGCGCGCCCCCAGTGCTTGAGCAGGGTGAGGTCGCCGGGTGAAACAACCTCGGGGGGCGACTCTTCCAGGCTGGACATCGTGTCCAGCGCGGCCGCCACCTGCTCGGGGCCGCCCAGTTGTTTTTCCAGCTCCCGGGTGTAACGCTTCTCGGCGGCGGCCAGTTGCTGGGCTGGCAGTTCCTCGGGGTAGTCGCGCAGGGTGACGGTGTAGATAGCTTCGATGGTGTCCATGGCTTTCTCCTGTTTGATAGCTGTATAAATATACAGCTATTTGGGGAAAAATGCAGCAAGGACGCACCTGCACCGGTACGCCACCGGGCCGTGGGCGTTCAGGGCTTTGGGGCTGGCAAGGCGCAGGGTTGTGTTGGGTGGTGTTGGGTGGCGGGGTGGATGGCATGGAGGCCACCTTCCTGGGTGGCCAGTGTCTCGTCCGGCGGCAACCCACGGGGTGCCTGCCGCCTGCAATGCCCACCGCCTGTGGCGTTGCATGCCAGGGTATGCCGGGCGCGAGTTTGCAAACGCGTTTTTCTTCGTTGGGGTTGCCGATTGGCGCGCGGATCATGGCTGCAATCCCTTTCACCCACACCATCCTCCAGGAGCCCGCAATGCCCGTCCAGTTCATCGGCATGATCCAGCCGCACGAAGTCTCAGAAACCATTCCCCGCCGTGGTCCTGCGGTCGACCCCGCCTACGTGCGCGCCTTCGCCCAGGCACACGAACATGCGGGTTTTGACCGCATCCTGGTGCCCGCCAGCTCGTCCAGCCCCGACACGCTGCTCACCGCCACCTACGCTGCCTCGGTCACGCAGAAGATCGGCCTGCTGCTGGCCCACCGCCCCGGTTTTGTGGCGCCCACGCTGGCCGCGCGCCAGCTCGCCACGCTGGACCACTACACCCAGGGCCGCCTGGCCGTGCACTACATCAGCGGCGGCTCGGACGAAGACCAGCAGCGCGATGGCGACTTTCTGAACCACGACGAGCGTTATGCGCGCACCGACGAATACCTCGGCATCCTGCGCCGCGTGTGGGCCGAAGACAAACCCTTTGACCACGAAGGCGCCTACTACCGCGTCAAAGGCGCCGTGTCGGAGGTAAAACCCCTGCAGGGCCAGCGCGTGCCCATCTACTTTGGCGGCGCATCGGCCCCCGCACTGCAGGTGGCCGGCAAACACGCCGATGTGTACGCGCTCTGGGGCGAATCACTCGCCCAGGCCGGCGACCTGGTACGCCGCGTGCGCGCCGAGGCCACGCTGCATGGCCGGCATGTGGACTTCAGCATCTCGTTCCGCCCCATCCTGGGCAAGACCGAAGAAGAAGCCTGGGCCAAGGCCGACCGCATCCTGGACGACACCCGCCGCCTGCGCGTGCAGCAAGGCTACGCACGCGGCCTGGGCCCGCAGCAAAGCGAAGGCGCCCAGCGCCTGCTGGCCGACGCCGCCAACGGCGACCGCGTGGACGAACGCCTGTGGACGGCGGTAGCGCGCGAGATCGGCGGGCGGTCCAACTCCACATCACTCGTCGGCACACCCGAGCAGGTGGCCAACGCACTGCTCAAGTACTACGACCTGGGCATCACCACCTTCCTCATTCGGGGCTTCGACCCCCTGGTGGACGCCATCGACTACGGCCGCGAACTGCTTCCCCTGGTGCGCGCCAAGGTGGCCGAGCGTGACGGACAGCAGGCCGCGCAAACGGCCCTGCGCAAGGCGGCGTGAGGGGGTGGTGCGGCTGAATTGCCTGCAGGTTTTAATGAAATATGCCGCTGGCGCCTGATGGGTAAGCTCTGGTAGCTATCAAATGAAGAGCGGTCGCTGGGCCGCTCTTTTTCTTTGCACTGGGAGGGGTGAGCGCGATGATCAGCCGCTGCCGGCCCTGAGTCGTCTCACATATGTAAGGGCTGGATGACGGCCATGCAGCGATTACCTCCGGTGGTGTGCGCTCCGTCAATTCACGGTGACGGCCGCAGTGCAGTCGTTGAAAGCGCTCGACACATGTCGAGCGCGATGACCTGTCGCCGGCAACGGCATGCAGAGTCGACGGTGACAGTGGTCATGACGGGCTCAGAGATTTGTTGTTGAGACATCTTGAGTGTGAGCCCATGTCTCAGCACGCTGGCAACAAGGGGGAGGTCAACGCGGCATGCATGCCGGTCAGGTATTGGAAATCGGCGGCGCAATCAATTTGCGTTAGCGCGGTCAATCCCGTACGCTGCCCCGACGTCCACACGCAACGCCCGAGCCCATGCGGGCCGCCGGGCCGGCCTTCCGGACGTGCAAAGGAGTCCAACCATGCCAAGCCGATCGAACGGCCTCGCGGCCGAAATGAAAGCCGTGCGAACGTTGGCGCTCGTGGGCGCCGCGGCCGCCGGCAAGACCTCGCTGGCCGAGGCCTTGCTGTACAAGGCAGGCGCCATTGGCGCGTGCGGCAGCATCGAGCGCGGCAGCACCGTCAGCGACCACGACCCACTCGAGCGCCGCATGCAGCACTCGCTCAACGCATCGGTGATGCACCTCACGCATGGCGGCACACGCATCCACTTCATCGACACGCCCGGCGGCCCCGACTTCCTCGGCCAGAGCCTG
>JADMJR010000203.1 GCA_018780365.1 Acidovorax sp.
GACGGGGCAGCTGTCGTTCCTCAGGCTGCATGGGTGTGAGGGGTTTCAGGGGTATCTTTTTGGCCGGCCCGGGCCCGTGGGGGATATCGATGCCTTCCTGCACCCTGCCGGTTGACGGACTTTCTTTGGCGATGCACCCTGCGGTGGCTGGCCAGGGCGTGGGGCCGGCGTGGGTGAAGGCGTAGGCATGTTTTTCGACAAGGTACTGGACCGCAAGGCCCCGGGGATTCGGGGACTGGTGCTGGTGCTGGCGGTTGCGCTGCTGGGGGCCTTGCTGGTGGTGCAGGGCGCCCTGCATTGGCGCGGCACAGAGCGGGCGGCCGAGCGCACGCGCCTGCTGCAGCAGACGGCCGATGCGCTGATGAGCCAGACCACCGGCGGCACCATGCTGGGCGCGGTGTCGCTGTTGGGCCTCAGTGAGCCCCTGCTCAAGGAAATGGCCCTGGGCCGCCTGCTCCCTGACAACCCCGAAGCACTGGCCCGGCTGGCCGTGGCGCGTGGGCGGTTTCTGGTCAATGGGGTCTATGTGATCTCGGCGGACGGCACCGTGGTGGCGCACGAGACGGCAGGTGAGCGGTCCACCGGCCTGAACCTTGCGTTCCGGCCGTACTTCCAGCAGGCCATCCGGGGGGCGATCAGCGTCTATGCCGCCGTGGGCACCAACACGCAGGAGCGTGGCCTGTACTACGCCGCACCGCTGTATGACGGCGACTCGCCCTCCAGTTCCATCATCGGGGTGGTGATGTTCAAGGTGGGTTTTGAGCCGGTGGACCTGCTGCTCAAGCGCGTGGGCCTGCCCATGGTGCTGCTTTCGCCGCAGGGGGCGGCCTTCTCTTCCACCCGCCCCGAGTGGCAGTTTGCCGTGGCTCCGCCGCTCACCCAGGCGCGCATCGATGCCCTGCGCGCGTCCGGCCAGTTTGGCCAGCATTTTGAGAAAGGGGTGGCCTCGGCCCTCCCGTTTGCGCCCGATGCGGGGGAGGTCGTGCTCAACGGTGTGGCCTATGCCGTGGCGCACCGCGCCATCGACTGGACCGACCCGGGTGGGCTGTGGCAGCTGGTGGTGCTCGACGACATCAGTGCGCTCATGACGGGCTCCCAGCGCGCGCAGGTTGGAGCCGCCGCCTTTGTGTTGCTGAGCCTGTTGGGGTTGCTGCTGCTGGATCTGCTGCGCAGCCGTGCGCGGGTGGCTGCGGCGCTGGAGCGTTTCCGGGTGCTGGGCGCTGCACTGGAGAGCAGTCCGGTCTCGGTGGTCATCACCGATGGCGAAGGGCATATCGACTGGGTCAACCCCCAGTTCGAGCGCAATACCGGTTACACGCTGGAGGAGGTGCGGGGCAAGAAGCCGTCGCTGGTCTCCAGTGGGCAGACCCCGGCGCAGACCTACCAGGTCATGTGGTCCACGCTGCTGTCCGGGCAGTCCTGGCAGGGCCATTTTGTGAACCGCCGCAAGGACGGGAGCACCTACCATGACGAAGCCACGCTGTCGCCGGTGTTCGACGCACGCGGCAAGCGCATTGGCATCGTGGGGCTGCACGAGGATGTGTCCGAGCGCATCCAGGCCCAGAAGGAACTGGAGCGGCGCGAGCGCCTGCTCAACGAACTGCTGGAGCAGCAGACCGCCATTTTTGACAATGCGCCGCCCATCGTGCTGGTGTGCGACGGCCATTTCCGCCAGTTCAATCCGGCGTTTCTCGAACTCATGGGCGGCACGGCCTCGCAGCTGCTGGGGCTGGGGGTGTCGGTGCTGTTTGGTGGCCCGGGCCACTCCGATCTGTTTTCCGCCCGGGTGGCGCCCAGCCTGGCGTCGGGCGAGGCACTGCGCGAGACGGTCACCCTGTGCCGCCTCGATGGCAGCCGCTTCGAGGCGCGCCTGGCGGGGCGAGGCCTGAAGGTGGAGGGCTTCAACGCGGCGTCCATCTGGGTGATTGAGGATGTCAGCGACCAACGCCGTGCCGAGCAGGCCATCCAGCAGACCAAGGAGCGCCTGGAACTGGCCCAGGAGGCCGGCAAGATCGGGGTCTTCGACCTGAACCTGCTGACGGGCGAAATCCTGTGGTCTGACAAGCTGGCTCAGATGATGGGCCTGCCCCCCGGCACCCAACCGGATGGCCGTGACTTCTGGCTCAACTGTCTGCACTCCGACGACCGTGCGCAGGCGCAAGCCTATTTCGACGGCTGCCTGGCCGGCTCCGAGGACCATCTGCGCGACTCCTGGCGCATCGTGCGCCCCGATGGCGAAGTGCGCTGGTTCCTGGAGGCCGCACGCATTTTCCGCAACGAGCAGGGGCAGCCCGTGCGTGTGGTGGGCGTCAATGTGGACATTCACGACCAGAAGCTGCTGGAGGAGCAAGTGGCAGGGCAGCTGGATTTTCAGCAGGCCCTGATCGATGCCATTCCGGTGCCACTTTTCTACAAAGGGGCCGATGGGCGCTACGTGGGTGTGAACCGTGCCTATGAGCAGGCGTTCGGCGTGGCACGCGAGACACTGGTTGGCAAGACGGTGATGGAGCTGGATTTTCTGCCCCAGGAGTCCCGCGTGCTTTTCAAGCGCGACAACATGCTGGTCCTGGAGGGCGAGCGCTCGGTACACCGGGAGGTCGATCTGCCCTATGCCGACGGGGAGATGCACCACACCCTGTTCTGGCTGCACGGGTTTGCGCGCGCCGACGGAACGACTGGCGGCACCATTGGCACCTTTGTGGACATCACCGACCGCCAGCGTGCCGAGCAGGAGCTGCGCCGCGCCAAGGAACTGGCCGAGGAATCCACCGCGCTCAAGTCCAACTTCCTGGCCAACATGAGCCACGAGATCCGCACCCCGATGAACGCCATCATCGGCATGTCGCACCTGGCGCTCAAGTCGGGCCTGAGCCCGCGCCAGCATGACTACGTGAGCAAGATCCAGCAGGCGGGTCAGCACCTGCTGGGGGTCATCAACGACATCCTGGATTTCTCGAAGATCGAGGCGGGCAAGCTAGTGGTCGAGCGCCAGCCGTTTTTGCTCGACCGCATGCTGGAGAGCGTGTCTGACGTGGTGGGCTACAAGGCGGGCGCCAAAGGCCTGGAGCTGGTCTGCGACGTGGCCAGCGACGTGCCGCCCAACCTGGTGGGCGATGCGCTGCGCCTGGGGCAGATCCTCATCAACTTCGCCAACAACGCCATCAAGTTCACCGAGTCGGGCGAGATCAGCATCGCTGTGCGCCTGCTGGAGACGGCGGGCCCGCAGGTGCGGCTGCGTTTTGAGGTGCGCGACACCGGCATCGGCCTGACCGAAGAACAGATGGGGCGCCTGTTCCAGAGCTTCCAGCAGGCCGATACCTCCACCACGCGCCGGTATGGCGGCACCGGCCTGGGGCTGGCCATCTGCAAGAGCCTGGCCGAACTCATGGGCGGCGAGGTCGGGGTCGAGAGTGTGTTTGGCAAGGGGTCCACCTTCTGGGTGGCCGTGCCTTTGGCGCGCGGTGCGCCGGCGCGCGTGCTGCTGCCGCCCCCCGACCTGCGCGGCAGCCGCGTGCTGGTGGTGGACGACAACCACACGGCGGCCATGGTGCTGTCCGACATGCTGCATGCCATGGGCTTTGAGGTGGAGCAGGCCCACTCAGGTCTGGAGGCGCTGGACCGGCTGCGCGAATCCATGGCCCAGCACCGGCCTTTTGGCTTGCTGCTGCTGGACTGGCACATGCCCGGCATGGACGGCGTGGAGCTGGCGGGCCATATCCGCAGCCTGGGCATGGCCAGGGTGCCCCAGATGCTCATGGTCACGGCCTATGGCCGCGAGGACGTGATGCGCGCCGCGCGGGCCCAGGGCATCGAAACCGTGCTCATCAAACCCGTCAACGCCTCCGTGCTGTTCGACACCCTCATGCAGCCGCTGGAGCATGCGACGACCGTGGGGCGCCGAACGGTCACTCCCGCGCCCGCTGCCGATGAGCTGCCGCTGGAGATACGGGGCGCCCGTGTGCTTTTGGTGGAAGACAACGAACTCAACCAGATGGTGGCGATGGAGCTGCTTCTGGACGCCGGCTTTGCGGTGGACGTGGCCGAGAACGGCCAGGTCGCCATCGACCGCATTGAGCGCAGGCCCTACGACGCGGTGCTGATGGACATGCAGATGCCCATCATGGATGGTGAAACCGCCACCCGGGTTCTGCGTGGCAACCCGCAGCATGCCCATTTGCCCATCATTGCGATGACAGCGAATGCCATGGAGGCCGACCGCCAGCGCTGTTTTGCGGCGGGCATGAACGACCATGTCGCCAAACCCATCGAGCCTGCAGCCCTGTGGGCGGCCTTGGGCCGCTGGATACGGCCGCGTGCCGGGCTGGGGGCGGCGGTATCCAGCGTGGGGACCCCACCGGGCCTGACCGGCGAGGGAGCGGCCATGCGGCCGCTGGCGCGCCAGCCCGATGCCCCGCCCCCTGTGGTGCCCTTGCCCTGCGTGGCGGGGCTGGATACCGAACTGGGCCTGCAGCGCGCCCTGGGCAAGCCGGGGCTGTATGCCGAGCTGCTGCGCCGGTTTGCCGAGGGGCAGGGGCCGGTGCTGGCCGAGCTGCAGCAGGCGCTGTCTGCCAACAACCTCAGCCTGGCCGAGCGCCTGGCCCACACGCTGCGCTCGGTGGCCGCCAACATCGGTGCGCCTGTGGTGTCCGAGCGCGCCCAGGCCCTGGAACACGCACTGCGCTTTCGCCATGGCAACGAGGCCATCGTGCATGTGCTTGCCGAGTTGCGTGCAGCCCTGGTGCCGGTGCTGGGGGCTCTGCAGGCCTGGATGGCCGAGGCACTGGCGCAGCAGCCCCCACAGCCCGCTGCCGCAGAGTCGGTGGCCGGGGGGGCGATGGCGGCCGAGGCCGTGCAGCGCCTGCGCCACCTGTTGGAGCAGGATGATCCAGCAGCCACGGAATTTTTCCAACACAATGGCGGCGTGCTCAAGGCGGCCTTGGGAAATTCCTTCAAGGCGGTTGAGATGCACACCCTGAAATTCGATTTCGAGCAGGCCTTGGAGGCCATGGCCGCAGTGCCTGGCCCCGAATCCCTGGCGGCCCCGCTCTCCTGAACGGCACTACCTAACGGCACAACACGCAGGACATTCCATGGACAACGCGCCCTTTGCCGCCACCCAGGCGACACTCGTTGACAAGCCGATCGCCACGGTGCTTGTGGTGGATGACACGCCCGAGAACCTCACCCTGATGGGCAGCCTGCTGCGCGAGCACTACCTGGTGAAGGTGGCCAACCACGGGGAAAAAGCGATCAAGATCGCCCAGTCGGACACGCCTCCCGACCTCATCCTGCTGGACATCATGATGCCCGAGGTGGATGGCTACGAGGTCTGCCGGCGCCTGAAGGCGGAGGCTGCCACACGCGACATCCCGGTGATCTTTTTGACCGCGCGCTCCGACCCCGACGACGAGCGCATGGGCCTGGCCCTGGGGGCTGTGGACTACATCACCAAACCCATCAGCCCGCCCATCCTGCTGGCGCGGGTCAACACCCACCTGGCGCTCAAGGCCACGGCCGATTTTCTGCGCGACAAAAGTTCTTACCTGGAGCGCGAGGTCGCCATGCGCACGCTGGAGGTGCAGGCCATCCAGGACGTGACCATCATGGCCATGACCTCGCTGGCCGAGACCCGCGACAACGAAACCGGCAACCACATCCGCCGCACCCAGCTGTACGTGAAGACGCTGGCCGAGCGGCTGCGCCACCACCCGCGTTTCGAGCCCGTGCTCAACGACCGCATGATCGAGCTGCTGTACAAGTCCGCCCCGCTGCACGACATCGGCAAGATCGGCATCCCCGACAGCATCCTGCTCAAGCCCGGCAAGCTCACGGTGGAAGAGTT
>JADMJR010000142.1 GCA_018780365.1 Acidovorax sp.
TGACGGTGGTGGCGACCAGCGCGGATGAGGCCAAGGGGGCTGTTGTCTTCTTCTCTAAGTAAGTGGGCATTACCATCCCGCCCAGAGCCTGGTTTTGCGTTGGCAAAGCCAGGCTCTCGCACTGTGCACCATCCACATCCACCAGACCTTCTCCGCATGTCCGCATCTGCAGCGCCAACCGAAATTGAACTGGCTCTGGCAAAGCTCACCCCATTTTTCTGGCGCGCCCTCCTTTTGAGTGTGCTGGCCGGTCTGTTGGTCTTGGGGCCAACGGTCTATATGTTTGAGGTGTACGAGCGTGTGGTGAACAGCCGCAGTGCCATGACCCTGGCCATGTTGACGCTGATGGTGCTTTTGGCCATTGGTGTGATGGAGGTGCTGGAGTGGGCACGCGCTGAAACCTTGCGTGAAGCCGGTGACGCGCTGGACCAGACGCTTGCGCCTCGTGTGTTCAAAGCCATCCAGGCCGTGCACCTGAAGCAGGGTGCAGCTGTGGGTGCGCAGCCTATGGTCGATCTTCGAACCGTGCGTGATTTTTTTCATGGACCCGCACTGGGGGCGGTCATGGAAACACCGGTGGCCCTGGTGCTGCTGGTGCTTTTATTTGTCATCCACCCATTGTTGGGATGGGTATCCCTGGCAGGGGCCGTGCTACAGGTCGGGCTTTCATGGCTGAACGAGCGAAGCACCAGCCCTGCCCTGCTGGGCGCCAACAAATCCGACATGAGTGCGAAGGCCTATGTGGACGGAACCCTGCGCCATAGCGATGTGATTGCAGCGATGGGAATGGAGCAGGACATGCGTCGCCGCTGGCTCGTGCTGCATGAAGAGAGCCTGGGCCTTCAGTCGCAGGCTTCTGATCACGCCGGGGTGTTTCAGGCGCTGGGCAAGTTGCTGCAAACCACGCTGTCGTCGGCGCTTCTGGGCCTGGGGGCTTGGTTGGTGATGCATGACCAGTTGTTGGGCGGACCAGGCATGCTGATCGTGGGATCTGTATTGGGTGGGCGCGTGCTGGCGCCTCTGGTGCAGATGGTGTCCCAATGGCGCGCCGTGGTGCAGGCGCGGGGGGCTTGGGGTCGACTGGGTCAACTGCTGGAGCGATCCCCCGCCCCTGTCCAAGGAATGCCGTTGCCCAAGCCGCAGGGGCGCGTGGCGGTTGAAAATCTCGTGGCTGGTGCGTCGGCCGGTGCCCCTCCCTTTGTCAAAGGCCTGGCCTTCTCGCTGCAGGCGGGGGAGGTGCTCGCCGTTCTGGGGGCGTCTGCGGCTGGCAAGACCACATTGGCCCGGATGCTGATGGGGCTGTGGTCGCCGTTGGCGGGCAATGTCCGGCTGGACGGGGTGGATGTCAGCGTGTGGAACAAGGCCGAACTTGGCCCCCATGTGGGCTATGTCCCGCAGGATGTCGAGTTGCTGGAGGGCACGCTGGCGGAGAACATCGTCCGTTTTGGTGAGATAGACGAGCAGGCCCTGCACGAGGCTGCAAAGGCGGTGGGCCTGCACGCATGGATCACATCGCTCCCCCAGGGTTACAACACCCCCGTGGGGGACGCCGGTGTGATGCTCTCTGGCGGCCAGCGCCAGCGTGTGGCACTGGCGCGTGCACTGTACGGCATGCCCGTTTTTGTTGTTCTGGACGAACCCAATGCGAGCCTTGATGAGATCGGCAATGCGGCCCTGATGAGCGCGCTGCAGGCGTTCAAGGCACGGGGAACGACCTTCGTGGTCATGACGCACCTGCCCAGCATTCTGGCCGTGGCGGACAAGCTCTTGGTGCTGCAGGGCGGTGTGCAACAGGCTTTCGGTCCCCGCGATGAGGTGCTGGCTGCGCTCAGGGGCGCTTCTGCAGGCACGCCTGCCGCAGCCACAGCACACCGCATCGCCTGATTGAACCTTCCATCCAACCGAACCGACACCATGTCCATCAGCGGATTCTTCTCGCGCAGCGAAATCACCCTGGCCTTGCGGAGCTTGCGGCGTGAATGGGCTGTGATCGCGGTCTTCAGCATGGTTGCCAATGTGCTCATGCTGGCGCCGACGTTGTACATGCTGCAGATCTATGACCGTGTGCTGGTCAGCCGCAGTGAGCTGACCTTGTTGGCGGTATCGCTTCTTATTTTGTTTCTGTTTGCGGCCATGGCATTCGCCGAGTGGGCCCGGTCTCGACTGCTCGTGCGCACGGGTGTTCGCCTGGACCGGTTGCTGGGCGAGCGGGTCTTCACGGCAGGTTTTTCTCGGGGTGCGCGCAGCGGTGGTGGCAGCCCGGGGCAGTCGTTCACCGACCTGACAGAGGTTCGCCAGTTCCTCACGGGCCCTGGCATCTTTGCCTTCTTCGATCTGCCATGGGCGCCTATCTACATCGGTGTGCTTTTCATGCTGCATCCGCTGCTGGGTGCGGTGGCGGTGGTTTTTGTACTGATCCAGGCAGCGCTGGCATGGTTTGGGCATCACCGCACGGTGGCGCCATCGGAGGCGATGGCGCAGGCGCAGGCCAAGGCGCATGGCTACTTGAGCGGCAAGTTGCGCAATGCCGAGGCGATTGAGGCCATGGGCATGCTGCAACACTTGCATCACCGCTGGGCGCTGTTGCATGCCGGTTATGGCGAACTGCATGCCAAGGCTCAGGGGTTGACGCATCGAGTCACCGCCTGGAGCAAAGCGGTGCGTTATGCGCAGCAGTCACTGTCCCTGGCGGTGGGCGCTTTGCTGGTGATCGATGGTCAGTTGTCTGCGGGCGCGATGATCGCAGCCAACGTGTTGACGACCCGTGCGTTGGCGCCGATCGACCAGCTGGTGAACGCCTGGCGCGGTTTCATGGGCACCCGTGCTGCATTCCTCCGGCTGGAGGATCTGCTGATGCAGCAGCCAGCGCTGCATGCGGTTTCCCAGGCTGCGCCTCTGCAGGGTGACGTCCAGCTGCGGGACCTGCATGCCTCGGCACCGGGGCGCGCCACTCCAATTCTTCAGCACATTGATCTGAGCGCCACTCCTGGCACCTTGACGGTGGTGCTGGGACCATCGGGGTCCGGAAAATCTACGCTGGCGCGGGTGCTGGTCGGAGCCTGGCCCGCGTCCCAGGGAGATTTGCTGCTGGATGGCAAGCCGATCACGGCATGGAGCCACGAGGCTCTCGGCCCGCACGTGGGATATCTGCCGCAGGACACGTCGCTGTTTGGCGGCTCCATCGCTGAGAACATTGCGCGCTTTTCCATGGTGGATTCCCGCAAGGTCATTGCAGCGGCCCGGTGCGCCGGCTTGCATGAGATGGTGCTGAGATTTCCCAAAGGCTATGACACACCGATCGGAGAGGCTGGGCGCCTGCTGTCCGGGGGCCAGCGCCAGCGCATCGGGTTGGCGCGTGCCTTGTATGGTGACCCGGTATTTCTGGTGCTCGATGAGCCCAATGCGCATCTTGACGATGTGGGCGAAGCCGCTTTGTTGGCGGCCATCCGGCAGCTCAAGGAGCGCGGCAAAACCATTGTGATGGTTACCCACCGGGCCGGCGTGCTGGCGCTGGCGGACCAGGTGGTGGTTCTGCGCGAAGGCCAGATACAGCTCCGGGGGCCACGCGACCAGGTGCTGGCGCAGCTGCAGGCAGTGCGGCAACCACTTTCCTCTTCGCCTGCTGGCACCTTGTCGGCACCGCAGCCGCTGCCTGCCTGAGCGCACCGTGCATATTTGAGTCGAGCGGACTTTTTCTGAATCCATGCCCATGGCCAATACTGAACCTCTGAAGCAAGCACCCCCGGTTTCATCTTTGCCCGGGATTCGATCCGTTCCCCAGCCGCCATCCGACACCGGGCGTGCGGCGCGGACCGGGCTCTGGGTCTTGGGCCTGGGGCTGGGCGGGTTCCTGCTCTGGGCCGGACTGGCGCCCTTGGACGAAGGGGTGCCCAGCCAGGGAGTGGTCGCGATTGATACCAAGCGCAAGGCGGTGCAGCATCTCAGCGGTGGCATCGTCAAGCAGGTTTTTGTGCGCGAGGGCGATGTCGTTCATGCGGGGCAGCCGCTGATCGCGCTGGACGATGCCGTCGCCAAGGCCAACTACGAGGCGGTTCGCCAGCGGTACCTGGGCTTGCGCGCGGTGCAAGGCCGCTTGCTGGCAGAGCAGTCGGGCGCTGCCACCATTGCGTTCCACCAAGACCTGCAGGCCGCGCTGGTTGACCCGCTGATCCAGCAGCAGATGAAGAACCAGGAGCAGCTGATCCAGTCGCGGCGCGCAGCCTTGCGTGCCGACTTGCAGGGCATGGAAGAAAACATTCAAGGCCAGAACGCCTTGCTGCAGGCCTATGCCGGCATGCTGACCAGCCGGCGCGGGCAACGGGCCTTGCTGGAGGAGGAGCTACGCCACACCCGCGAGCTGGTCAAGGAAGGCTATTCCCCCCGCAACCGGCAGCTGGAGCTGGAGCGCATGGTGGCCGATTCCAGCCTGGCCATCACGGAGCTGCTGGGTAACACGGCACGCACGCAGCGCACCGTGGGAGAAATGCGCCAAAAGGCACTGGCGCGGCAGCAGGAATACCGCAAGGAAGTCGAAACGAACCTGGCGGACATCACCCGCGAGGTGCAGTCGGATGCCGACAAGGTCACGGCACTGAAAGCCGACCTGGACCGCACCGAAATTCGCGCACCGGCTGCTGGCCAGGTGGTCGGTCTTGCCGTGCAGACCGTCGGTGCCGTGGTCCAGGCGGGGCAGCAGCTCATGGGCATTGTTCCGCCGGACGAGCCTTTGGTGCTGGAAGCCCGCGTGGCGCCGCACTTGATCGACAAGGTGCGCCCCGGTCTGCACGCCGATGTGCGCTTCACGGCGTTTGCGCATTCCCCGCAACTGGTGGTCCAAGGGGAGCTGGCCTCCGTGTCGGGCGACTTGTTGACGGATGCGCAAAGCGGTGTCACGTACTACCTGGCGCGGGTCAAGGTCACGCCGGATGGCATGAAGACGCTGGGCGCACGCCACCTGCAACCGGGCATGCCTGCCGAGGTGGTGATCAAGACCGGCGAGCGGACCATGCTGACATATCTGCTGGGGCCATTGCTCAAGCGGGTGTCGGGCTCATTGAAGGAAGAGTGAGCATGGCACTGTTGACCACGTTGCCGAACTGCTTGCGGGTTACCTGCCTGGCGGCCCTTGCGCTGCTCTCCGTCCCCGCATGGTCCATGGATCTCCTGCAGGCCTACCAGGCTGCGCTGCAGCAGGACGCCATCATCCGCGCTGCGCGGGCGGCGGCCGAGGTGGGTGACGAGCGGGTGGAACAAGCCAAAGCCCTGCGTTATCCCAATGTAGCGTTCAGCGCAGCCCGCAGCCGCAATGATCTGAGTAATACGCAGCGCAACGCTGCAGGCCGTGCGCTGACCGTGGATGAGAACTACACCAGCCACAACGCCACGCTGACTCTGCGCCAGCCGGTGTATCGCAAGGCACTGTCGGTGGGGTTGGAGCAGGCCCACCAGATGCGCGCCGAAGTCGGGGCACAGCTGGACCGGGAGTTGCAAAACCTGGGGGTGCGCGTGACCGACGCCTACCTGCAGTTGCTGCTCGCGCAAGATCAGCTGGCACTGGTGCGGGCGCAGAAGGCCACCACCACCACCCAGCTGGATGCCGCACGCAAGCTGCTGGTGGCGGGCAGCGGCACGCGCACCGACATTGACGAGGCCCAGGCGCGGCTGGACATGGCCGTGGCCCAGGAACTGGAGACTCGGCAGCAACTGGACTACGCGCGGCGCCAGCTGGAGACACTGATCAATCAGCCGGTCCATGGACTCAGCCCGCTGGACGAGGCCAAGTTCTCTGCTTGGGCCCCCGAGCAGCGCAGCGTGCAGGACTGGCTGGCTCTCGCGGAAGACAACAGCCCCGAGATCCGGCAGCAGAAGGCGCGGCTGGATGTTGCCCGGCTGGAGATCGAAAAGGCGCGCTCTGGACATCTTCCCACCCTGGACGCCGTGGCGCAATGGACCCGCAGTGGCAGCGAGAACGTAACCACTCCCAGCTCCAGCTACACAAACCGCGTGATCGGCCTGCAGCTGAATGTGCCCCTGTTTGCGGGAGGCTATGTCAGCTCCACTGTGCGCCAGGCGGTGGCGGAGCAGGTACAGGCGAGCGAGCAGTTGGAGGCTGCGCGCCGGGACCTCAGCTTGCGCATCCACACGGAGTTTCGCGGGGTCAGCGAAGGCCGTCTGCGCATCCACGCGCTGGAGCAGGCCGCGCGGTCCGCCACGCAGCTCGTGGTGTCGAGCCGCCGCTCGTTTGAAGGCGGCTCTAGAACCCTGGTGGATATCCTGAATGCCGAGCAGCAAAAGGAATTGGCCCTGCGCGACCTGGCCCGCGCGCGCTATGTGTACCTGGTGTCGTGTGTGCGCCTGCAAGCGCTGGCTGGGGGCGACAAGGACGGGAGCATTGCCGCTGTGAATGCGTTGCTCAAGAGACCCTGAGCCCCGGTGCAGTGCACTGGTGGCCCCTGCACCCACTCCCACGGGCCCATAAAAAAGCCCCCGCACCTTGGGGTGCAGGGGCGTGAATGGTGCCTGAGAGAATTGTGAAATCCGAACTCAGCGGCTGCTCGGAAAACTGAACACCGCCCCTTCACGCACGCCCGCCGAGGGCCAGCGCTGCGTGATGGTCTTGCGCTTGGTGTAGAAGCGCACGGCATCGGGTCCGTAGGCGTGCAGGTCGCCGAACAGGCTGCGCTTCCAGCCGCCGAACGAGTGGTAGGCCACGGGCACCGGCAGGGGCACGTTCACGCCCACCATGCCGACCTGGATGTGGTCGGTGAAGTAGCGGGCGGCCTCGCCGTCGCGCGTAAAGATGCATGTGCCGTTGCCGTATTCGTGGTCGTTGATGAGCTGCATGGCCTCCTGCAGCGTCTTCACGCGCACCACGCCGAGCACGGGGCCGAAGATCTCTTCCTGGTAGATCTTCATGCCGGGCTTGACGTTGTCGAACAGGCAGGCGCCCAGGAAATAGCCTTCCTCATGGCCTGCGACCTTCACCGAGCGGCCGTCGACCACCAGCGTGGCGCCCTCGGCCACGCCGCTGTCCACATAGGACTTCACCTTCTCGAAGTGGGGCTTGGTCACCAGCGGGCCCATGTCGTTGCTGTTGTCCGTGCCAGGGCCGACCTTCATCTTGGCAATCTCGGTCTTGAGGCCCGCAATGACGGCGTCGCCCACTTCGTCGCCCACGGCGACCAGCAGCGGGATGGCCATGCAGCGCTCGCCGCACGATCCATACGCCGCGCCCATCAGGGCGCTCACGGCGTTGCCCACATCGGCGTCGGGCATCAGCACGGCATGGTTCTTGGCGCCGCCCAGGGCCTGCACGCGCTTGCCGTGTTTGCAGCCTTCGGCGTAGATGTACTCGGCAATGGGGGTGGAGCCCACGAAGCTCACGGCCTTGACGCGCGGGTCCTGCAGCAGCGTGTCCACGGCCAGCTTGTCGCCGTTGACCACGTTGAGCACGCCCGGTGGCAGGCCGGCTTCCAGCGCGAGCTGGGCGATGAGCAGCGTGCTGCTGGGGTCACGCTCGGAAGGCTTGAGCACGAAGGTATTGCCGCAGGCCACGGCCATGGGCCACATCCACAGCGGCACCATGGCCGGGAAGTTGAACGGCGTGATGCCGGCGGTAACGCCCAGCGCCTGGAACTCGCTCCACGAGTCGATGTTGGGGCCCACGTTGCGGCTGTGTTCACCCTTGAGCAGTTCGGGCGCATAGCTCGCATATTCCACGTTCTCGATGCCGCGCTGCAGCTCGCCGTGCGCATCCGCCAGCACCTTGCCGTGTTCGGCGGTGATCAGGGCAGCGATTTGGTCGGCGTTTTCTTCGAGCAGCACCTTCAGCTTGCTCATGACGCGTGCGCGCTTCAAAGGCGGCGTGTTGCGCCAGGCAGGAAAGGCCGCCTCGGCCGATGCGATGGCGGCTTCGACCGTCGCCTTGCTGGCCAGCGCCACGCTGGTGGTGGATTGCCCCGTGGCGGGGTTGAACACCGGCTGGGTGCGTGCCGTGTCGGCAACGAGCTGGCCGTCGATCAGGTGGCCGACGGTGGTGGTGACGTTTTTGTCGTGGTTCATGGCAAAAATATGAATAAAAAATGCCGCCAGCGCCTATCCATCAAGCGCTAGCAGCTATCAATAGATGAGTGTCAAGCAGGGGCAGGCTCAGGCCGTTTCCGCCAGGGCATCTCCCAGGGCGTTGATCAGGCGGTCGATTTCGGCTTTTTCACTGATGAAAGGGGGGGCCAGCTGGATGGTGTCGCCACCGTAGCGCACGTAAAAGCCCTTCTTCCAGCAGTTCATCGCGATCTCGTAGGGGCGCTTGGCGGGTTCGCCGGGCAGCGGCGCAATCGTCAGGCCCGCAGCCAGGCCGAAGTTGCGGATGTCCAGCACATGTTTGGCGCCCTTGAGGCTGTGCACGGCGTCTTCAAAATATGGCGCCAGCGCTTTCACGCGGCCGATCATGTCTTCGTTTTGCAGGATGTCGAGCGCCGCAATGCCCGCTGCGCAGGCCACCGGGTGGGCCGAGTAGGTGTAGCCGTGCGGGAACTCCAGCATGTACTCCGGTCCGCCTGCGGCCATGAAGGTGTCGTAGATTTCCTTGGTAGCCACCACACCGCCCAGCGGCTGCGCGCCGTTGGTGACCTGCTTGGCAAAGTTCAGGATGTCGGGCGTCACCCCAAAGGCCTCGGCCCCGGTCCAGGCGCCGCTGCGGCCAAAGCCGCTGATCACTTCATCAAAAATCAGCAGGATGTTGTTCTGTGTGCAGATCTCGCGCAGGCGCTGCAGGTAGCCCACGGGGGGGATCACTACGCCGGCCGAGCCCGAAAAGGGCTCCACGATCACGGCGGCGATGTTCGATGCATCGTGCAGCGCGATCACGTCCAGCAGCTTGTCGGCCAACTCTTTGCCCGTGGGCGGCATGCCCTTGTGGAACGAGCCCGCAGGTGGCTGGGTGTGGGGCAGGTGGTCGGCCTCCACGCCCTGGCCAAACAGCTTGCGGTTGGCCACGATGCCGCCCACCGAGATGCCGCCAAAATTCACGCCGTGGTAGCCCTTTTCGCGGCCAATCAGGCGCGTCTTGGTGCCCTGGCCCTTGGCGCGCCAGTAGGCGCGGGCCATCTTGAGGGACGTGTCGGCCGACTCGGAGCCCGAACCCGTGAAGAACACATAGTCGAGCCCGGCGGGCGTGAGTTCCTTGACGCGGTTGGCCAGCTCAAAACCCAGCGGGTGGCCAAACTGGAAGGCCGGTGCGTAGTCCAGCTTCATCGCCTGCTTGCCGATGGCTTCGGCAATCTCGCGGCGGCCGTGGCCCAGGCCCGCACACCACAGGCCCGAGAGGCCGTCAAAAATCTTGCGGCCGTCTGAGTCGGTGTAGTACGCGCCGCTGCCCTCCACGATCATGCGCGGGTTGGCCTTGAACTGGCGGTTGGCCGTGTAGGGCATCCAGTGCGCGTCCAGCCATTCGGCGTCCATGCGGGGGCCTTCGGCGCCAGCGGCGGGTTTTTCGATGTTGACGAAGCTCATGGGGGTTCTCCAGTGCAAAGGCGGCGACAAAAGGCGGGCAACCCCAGCAGCCTGGGGCTTGACGTAGGGCATTGTTGCGCCGCCTGTTAATCTCTCAAATAATCCAATATCAATGTTTACTTGACGGTTTATGCAAGTAAAAGCACCCCCGCCCAACCCATCGCTCAAACACCGCGCCGTGCTGGGCCAGCTCAGCGACATGGACCTGCGCCTGCTGCAGGTGTTCAAGAGCGTGGTCGAATGCGGCGGCATGTCGGCGGCCGAACTGGAGCTGAACATCGGCACCAGCACCGTCAGCCGCCACATCAAGGACCTGGAAGCCCGCCTGGGCCTCACGCTCTGCCGGCGCGGGCGGGCGGGTTTTGCGCTCACGGCCGAGGGGCAACGGGTGTACGACGAAACCCTGCGCCTGCTGTCCGCCGTGGATGCCTTTCGCAGCAGCATGGACGACATCCACCGGCGCATGGGCGGGCGGCTGGAGGTGGCGGTGTTCGACAAGACGGCCAGCAACCCGGCCGCGCACATTGGCGACGCGATTGCGCTGTTTGCCAGCCAAGCGCCCGAAGTCAGCCTGCAGATGCATGTGGCGTCGATCCCGGCCATCGAGCGCGGGCTCATCGACGGCAGCTTCCATGTGGGCATCATCCCGGCACACCGCACGTCGCAAAGCCTGGTCTACGCCGACCTGTTTGCCGAAACCATGCTGCTGTACTGCGGCGCGCGCCACCCGCTGTACGGCACCGACCATGCCGCGCTCACCTGGGAATCCCTGCGCGCCTACCAGTTCGCGGGCCTGGGCTACCACTCGCCCAACATGGAGCTGAGCCACAGCACGCGCCTGCCGCGCAAGGCCACGGGGTTTGACCAGGAGTCGATCGCCACGCTGATCCTGTCCGGCCGCTACCTGGGTTTTTTGCCCGACCACTACGCCGAAGGCTTTGAGCGCCAGGGGCTCATGCAGGCGGTGTCGCCCGCGCAGTTCCACTACCGCTGCCAGTTCGTGAGCGTGCTGCGCAAGTCGCCGCAGCCGCCGCGTGCGGCGCAGGCGTTTGCGCAATGCCTGCTGCAGGCGCATGGTTGATCGCCCCGGCTTGCCTGCGCGGCGGTGCGGGCGGACAATTCGGGTTTTGTGGTTCTAACTGGCGTTTGGCGCTTTTTGCGGGGCACAACCATGGCAACCATTTCTTCGATTGGCAGTTCGGGCCTGCAGGCCGCCCAGTTGCGGCTGGACGCCTCGGCCAACAACGTGGCCAACATGAACACGCCCAACTACCGCCGCCAGGTGGTGGCGCAGGAAGAAGCCGCCGACAGCGCCGGTGTGCGCGCCACGGTGCAGCGCCAGCAGGAGGCCGAGGGCGTGGCGCTGGAAAAAGAGGCGGTGGAGCAGATGTCGGCCACCTACGCCTTCAAGGCCAACCTGCAGACCATCAAGACGCAGGACGAGATGATGGGCTCGCTGCTGGATGTGAAGGCCTGATTCACAGCATCCCGGCAGCTTTCGTTTTTCCCCATGCAATGCCCCGCTGGCCGGGGCATTGTTGTTTCTGGTTCTGGCGTTGCGTTCGTGCGGGCGGTCAACCGGCCGATGCCAAACCGGCCAGCCGATGGACCAGCCAGCGCTGGAAGGCCAGCCCCGTGCTGGTGCGGCTGCGCAGAGGAATGCTGTACATGGTGGGCTCCTTCGGGTGGGGGAATCAATCAAGCGGCCTGCATGGCGGCTGGGCTGGTGGCCGGTGGGGTGTCGCCACCGATGGCGGTGCGCCGTGCCGCCCGGTCCCACGCCTTTTCATGGAAGAAGAAGGCCACCGCCTGCACCGTGGGCTCCAGCAGGCTCAGCGTGAGCGAGGCCCACAGGTTGCCCGTGACGGCATAAGCCACCAGGGCGGCCACACAAATATGAATCAGGTAGTAGCTGCCCGTTTTCATCAGCATGGTTTGGTTCTGGCGGGCAGCGCGGCGGATGTGGGACATGGCGAACTCCTTTTTCTCTCTTTTTTCAACAGGGCCTGCGGTGATGGCAGGGGTGTTGAAATGGTAGTTATTCGCAATAGCGTTGGCCAATTGATCATTGCTAAGCCAGAGATAGCCCCTATCAAGCGGCCATCCGTTGGGGCCCCGTGGCGCCTTGCCCCAGCAGACGGGTTCTGCGCGTGAACCAGTTCACATACAGGGCCCAAAAAAGCCGCGGTACGCCCAGCCCCCGTTGCTATGATGGCCGCTCTTTTCAACCCCTCTTTTGCTTTGGGAGCAGCTATGGCCCTCATGGACTTCATCAAGAAACAGTTCATTGACATCATCCAATGGACCGAAGAGGGGGATGGCACACTGGCCTGGCGTTTCCCCATGCGCGACATGGAAATCCAGAACGGCGGCCAGCTGGTGGTGCGTGAGTCGCAGATGGCGATTTTCGTCAACGAAGGCCAAGTGGCCGACGTGTTCGGCCCCGGCACCTACAAGCTCACCACGCAGACGCTGCCGGTCCTCACGTACCTGAAGAACTGGGACAAGCTTTTCGAGTCCCCCTTCAAGAGCGACGTCTACTTCTTCAGCACCCGCCAGCAGATCGACCAGAAATGGGGCACGCCCCAGCCCATCACGATCCGCGACAAGGACTTCGGTGCCGTGCGCCTGCGCGCGTTCGGCAACTACGCCTTCCGCATCGCCGACCCCAAGCTGTTCCACACCGAGATCTCGGGCACGCGCGAGATGTATCCCGTGGCGGATCTCGAAGGCCAGCTGCGTGGCCTGGTGCTGCAGAACATCAGCAACGCCATTGCGGGCAGCGGCCTGCCGTTCCTCGACCTGGCGGCCAACCAGGTCATGTTTGCCGATGCGCTGACCAAGGAGCTCGCGCCCATCTTCGCCAAGATCGGCCTGCTGATCGAAAACCTCACGGTGCAGAACGTCTCGCTGCCCGAAGAGCTGCAGAAGATCCTCGACCAGAAGATCGGCATGGGCATGGTCGGCAACGACATGGCCAAGTTCATGCAGTACCAGACCGCGCAGGCCATCCCCAAGTTCGCCGAAGCCAGTGGTGGCGGTGGTGGCATTGCGGGCGACGCCATGGGCCTGGGCGCGGGCGTGGCGCTGGGCCAGGTGCTGGCGCAGAACCTGCAGCAAGGCCTGCAGGCACCGGTGGCACCCGCCGCCGCGCAGGCCGCAGCCGAACCCCTGGGCGTGAAGCCCGAGGACGTGATGGCCACGCTGGAGAAGCTGGGCGACCTCAAGGCCAAGGGCATCCTGACCCAGGAAGAGTTCGACGCCAAGAAGGCCGAGCTGCTCAAGAAGCTGGTTTGAGTCCGGTTGCTATCATAAAAATAGCTGCTTGCGTAGGAGGGACGCGCGCCAGGGGCCTAAAAAGCTTCAAGGTTGCGTAGTGCGGCGCAGGCAGAACACTCCACACGATGGCCACCGACCCCACTCAGCGTTATTACCGCGCGCCCTGCCCGGGCTGTGGCGCGCCGGTTGAGTTCAAGAGCGCGCAGTCCACACACGCCGTGTGTGGCTACTGCCAGAGCACCGTGGTGCGCAGCGGCGACGTGCTCACGCGCCTGGGCAAGATGGCCGAGCTGTTCGACGACCACAGCCCGCTGCAGCTCATGGCCAGCGGGCGCATCCAGCTTGATGGCAAGGACGTGCCCTTCACCCTGGTGGGCCGCCTGCAGTACAAGGGCGATGCGGGGGTGTGGACCGAATGGGCGGCGTTCCTCAACGACGGCACCCTGGCCACGCTGGGCGAAGACAACGGTGCCTACGTCTTCACCCGCCCCATCGACCCCGGCCGCGAGATGCCCGAGGCCGCACGTTTTCGCATCGGCACCACCACGGCCATCAATGGCACCCCCTACAGCGTGGCCTACACCGGCCAGGCGCAGCTGATCTCGGCCCAGGGCGAGCTGCCCAAGCTGCCGCCGCTGGGCCAGCCCTTCGGCATGGTCGAGTTGCGCAGCGCCGACGGCGAAGTGGTCAGCATCGACTACGGCCACACCCCGCCCAATGTGGAGCGTGGCCGCGCTGTGCTGCTCGAAGACCTGCAGCTCCAGGGCCTCAAGGACGAATCGGCCAAGGACGAAAAAGGCCGCCAGTTCAACTGCCCACACTGCGGCGCACCCGTGCAGCTGCAGCTGTCCACCTCCAAGAGCGTCACCTGCGGCTCGTGCGCCAGCATCATCAGCCTGGACGGCGGCGTGGGCGGCGAACTGCGCTCGGTCGAGCAGGACGAGCCCGTGCGCCCCATCATCCCGCTGGGCAGCAAAGGCCAGCTGCAGGGCGTGCACTGGCAGGTGGTGGGCTTTCAGCACCGCATGGGCGTGGAGCCCGGCGACGACGAACACTTCGGCTGGAGCGAGTACCTGCTCTACAACCAGAAGCGCGGCTTTGCGTTCCTCGTGGATTCCGAAGAAGGCTGGAGCATGGTGCGCCCCACCACGGGCGCGCCGCAGATGGCAGCCACGGGGCGCTCGGCCACCTACATGGGCACCAAGTACGACCTCAAGTACACCTACGAGGCCGAGACCACCTATGTGCTGGGCGAGTTCTACTGGCAGGTCACGCGCGGGCAGAAAACCACCAACCGCGACTTCGCCAGCGCCAAAGGCCTGCTCTCGATGGAGCAAAGCCCGAACGAGATCACCTGGTCGGCGGGCGACAAGCTGGCCAGCGACACGGTGGCCAAGGCCTTCAAGCTCGAAGACAAAAAAGACGTGCTGCAGCGCGACGATCCGGGCCCCTTCGTGGCCAAGTCGGGCCTGGGCTGCGGCACCATCATCCTGATTGCGATCATCATCCTCATCTTGCTGTTGTTGCTCAGCCGGTGCAGCCGCTGCGACCCGCGGGTAGAGAACTGCTCGTCATCCTCCTCCAGCTACCGCAGCTCGGGGGGCTCGTATGGCGGGTATTCGTCCGGCGGAAGCCACAAATAGCGGCGCCCCGGCCCACCAGCCTCGACCCCGTCCCCGCCCCAAGCGCATCCGCGAACCCATGTTTTAAGGAGAACCCCTCATGATCGGCATTGAATGGCTCAAACCCGCAGCCTTCCTCGGGTCCATCCTCTACGCCATCATTGGCGTCATCATCTTCTGGCTGTGTTTTGTCATCGTGGACAAGATCACGCCCTACGATCTGTGGCGCGAAATTGTCGAAAAACAGAACCAGGCCCTGGCCCTGGTGGTGGCCGCGATGTGCCTGGGTATCAGCATCATCGTGGCGGCGGCGATCCACTGACCCCTGCCCGCAGCCTGACGCAGCGCTTGCCTCTGGCATGCGCTGGTGACCGCCTTGGAACCTGATTTGACCCCGTCCGCCTCCCCGCACGAGGCGCTGGCCGCCCCGACCGGCCCCCGCCCCATCGACATCGCCCTGCTCCTCAGCGTCTTCGTCGTGGCGGCCTGCGGCCTGCTGTACGAACTGGCCGCCGGGGCGCTCGCGTCCTATGTGCTGGGCGATTCGGTGCTGCAGTTCAGCACCATCATCGGCACCTACCTGTTTGCCATGGGCGTGGGCTCGTGGCTGTCGCGGTATTTTGAGCGGCAGCTGCCCGCGCACTTTTTGCGCATCGAGCTGCTGGTGGCGCTGATTGGCGGGGCGCTGCCGGCCACGCTGTTCCTGGCCAATGCGTACACGCCGGGGGCGTTCCGGTTTCTGCTGTACGGCATGGTGCTGATGGTGGGCACGCTGGTGGGGCTGGAGATTCCGCTGGTGATGCGCATCCTCAAGCGCAATGTGGCGCTCAAGGACCTGGTCTCGCAGGTGCTCACGTTCGACTACCTGGGCGCACTGGCGGTGTCGATGGCGTTTCCGCTGCTTTTGGTGCCGCACCTGGGGCTCATCCGCACGGGGCTGCTGTTCGGGGTGATGAATGCGGCCGTGGCGCTGTGGGCGGTGTGGCTGTTCCGGCACGAGCTGCGGCGCCTCAAGGCGCACCTGGTGGCCTGCCTGATGGTGCTGGGCATCTTGCTGGCCGGGTTGGCGGGGGCCGAGCACATCACGAGTTTTGCCGAGGACAAGTTCTACCAGGACCGCATTGTGTTCACCACCGCATCGCCCTACCAGCGCATCGTGGTTACCCAGGGGCGTGCAGGGCACCGGCTGTACCTCAATGGCAACCTGCAGTTTTCGGAAAGCGACGAGTACCGCTACCACGAGGCCCTGGTGCACCCCGCCATGGCGGCCCACGGCGCGCCGAAACGGGTGGCGGTGCTGGGGGGGGGCGATGGCATGGCCGTGCGCGAGATCCTCAAGTACCCCTCGGTCGAGTCCGTCACCCTGGTCGAGCTGGACCCGGCCATGACAAAAATCTTCAGCGAGAACCCCACGCTCGCGCGCCTGAACGGCCATGCGCTGCAGGACCCCAAGGTCAAGATCGTCAACACCGATGCGTTTGGCTGGCTGCAGCAAGGCGCGGACACCTTTGATGTCATCGTGGTGGACTTTCCCGATCCCACCAATTTTTCCATCGGCAAGCTCTACACCAACAGCTTCTATGCGCTGCTGGACAAACGCCTGGCGGCCAGCGGCTATGCGGTGGTGCAGACCACGTCCCCGCTGGTGGCCCGCAAGAGTTACTGGACGGTGGCGCACACCATCGAGTCCGTGGGCTTGCAAACCGCGCCGTACCACGCGCATGTGCCCAGCTTTGGCGAGTGGGGTTTCATCATCACCAGCCGCCGGCCCTGGCGCGTGCCCGATGCGCTGCCGGATGGCCTGCGGTTCTTGAGCGCGGACACGCTGCCGCTGCTGTTTGATTTTCCGCTGGACATGGCCCGGGTGCCGGGCGAGGTGAACCGGTTGTCCAACCAGGCGCTGGTACACACCTACGAACGCGAATGGGGCAAGGTCGTGGCGCACTGAGCGCCGGTTTTCCGCGCGAGGGTTTTGGCGCGGCAAGGCGCCGTGCTTGCCCGACAATGGGATACAAACGACGGCCATGACCTGATTGCCACAGGCAGATTCCATGCTGGACCACTTTTTTCTCGGCAATGCGCCGGTCTATCCCTTGTTGTGGGCGCAGCACGACCCCTGGCTCGTGGCCCTGTCGGTGCTGATGGCGGTGCTGGCCTCGGTGCTGGCGCTGCAGATGGCAGCCCTGGCCCGGCGGGCGGACACCGGCTTCATGCGCCAGATGGCCCGGGGCTCGGGCGCGCTGGCGCTGGGCGGGGGCATCTGGTCCATGCACTTCATCGGCATGCTGGCCTTCGCCGTGTGCGCGCGCGGCCAGTTTGATGCCGTGACCACCGTGGTGTCCATGCTGCCCAGCGTGCTGGCGTCGTGGATTGCGCTGGGGCTCTTGATGCGCAGCGAGGTCAGTCGCATGGCCCTGGTGGTGGGTGGCGTGCTGGTGGGGGCCGGCATTGGGGCCATGCACTACATCGGCATGGCGGCATCGCAGTGGGCCAGCGTGATGCGCTACGACCCCTGGGGGTTTGCCGCCTCGGTGCTGGTGGCCGTGCTGCTGGCCATTGTGGCGCTGTGGGTGCGTTTTGGTCTTGGGCGGGTGCTGCAGTGGCGCGCGCCGTACCTGAATGGGGTGGCCGGGGCGGTGATGGGGCTGGCGATTGCGGGCATGCACTACACCGGCATGGCCGCGCTGCGGTTTACCGATGCACCCGACGAACTGGAGCTGCTGGCCGCCACCGAGAGCACGACCCTGGCGCTGGCCGTGGCGGTGGTGGCGGTCGTGATCGGGCTGCTGGTGGTGGCCATCAATGCGGGCCTGCGCTACCGGCAGATGTTCATGAAGGTGCGCCAGAGCGAATCGCGGCTGCGGGCCATTGCCGAGACGACGGTCGATGGCATCGTGATGATCGATGCCCGGGGCGTGGTGCAGTCGTTCAACGCGGCGGCCGAGCGCATTCTGGGCTGGCCTGCCGCCGAGGTGGTGGGGCAGAACGTGTCCATGCTCATGCCCGAGCCCGACCGCTCCCGGCACGACGGCTACCTGCGCAAGCACCTGGACGGGCACGGCGGCAGCATCGTGGGCGCCAACAGCCGCGAAGTGCAGGCGCTGCGGCCCGACGGCACGCTGGTGCCCATCCGCCTGTCGGTGGGGCGCGTGCAGCTCGATGGCGATCCGCTGTTTGTGGGCTTCATCGGCGACCTGAGCCAGCGCCGCGCGATGGAGCTGGAGCTGCAGCGCAGCGAGCAGCGCCTGCGCTCGCTGATGGGCAACATCCCGGGCGTCACCTTCCGCTGCCGCTACGACGCGGACTGGACCATGCTGTTTGTCAGCGATGCGGTGACGGCCCTCACCGGCTGGTTGCCGCAGGATTTTCTGGAGGGCCGCATCAACTTCACGCAGCTCACCGTGCCCGAGGAGGTGCCGCGCCTGTGGAGCGAAGTCTCCGCGGCCATCCAGGAGCGCCGGCCCTACCACGTGGAGTTCCGACTGCTCGACCGCCAGGGCCGCATGCGCTGGGTGTCCGAGAGCGGCCGGCCCGTGGTGGGCGATGACGGCGAGGTGCAGTGGATCGACGGCGTGATCATGGACATGACGGTGTTCAAGGAGCGCAACGCCGAGTTTGAAAGCACCGTGCGCGCCATCGACCGGGCGCTGGCCGTGGTCGAGTTCGACCTGCAGGGCCATGTGCTCACCGCCAACGCCAACTTCCGCGAGCTGATGGACTACCGGCTTGACGAGATCGTGGGCCAGCACCACCGCATGTTCTGCGAGCCGGCCTATGCACACAGCGAGGCCTACGCCCAGTTCTGGCAGCAGCTGCGCAGCGGCAAGCTCGAAGGCGGCGAATACCTGCGCCTGGGCAAGGACGGGCGGCGCATCTGGATCCAGGCCACCTACAACCCTATCTTCGACGCGCAGGGGCGGCCGTTCAAGGTCGTCAAATTTGCCACCGACCTGAGCCAGCGCCGCGCGATGGAGCAGGAGCTGCGCGCCGCCAAGGACCGCGCCGAGCAGGCCGCCGCTGCGCGCAGCACCTTCCTGGCCAACATGAGCCACGAGATCCGCACGCCCATGAACGCCATCATCGGCTTCACCGAGGCCCTGCTCGACACCCCCATGGACGCCCAGCAGCGCCGCCACCTGGGCACCGTGCAGCACTCGGCGCGCTCCATGCTGCGCCTGCTCAACGACATCCTCGATACCGCCAAGCTCGAAAAAGGCGCGGTCGAGCTGGAGATTGCCGACTTCTCCCTGCCCGAGGTGTGCGACCAGATCCTGGCCTCGCTGCGCATCCATGCCGCCAAGAAGCGGCTGGAGCTGCAGTGCCTGACCACCGAACAGGTGCCGCCCTACCTGCGCGGCGACGCGCTGCGGCTGCAGCAGGTGCTGCTCAACCTGCTGGGCAATGCGCTCAAGTTCACCCAGCACGGCCATGTGCTGCTGCGGCTCGATTACCGGGACGGCACGCTGGTGGTGGAGGTGGAAGACACCGGCATCGGCATCGCCGACCAGCACCTGGACCGCATCTTCGACCCCTTTGCGCAGGCCGATGCCTCCACCACCCGGCAGTTTGGCGGCACAGGCCTGGGCACCACCATCTCGCGCCAGCTGGTCGAGCTGATGGGCGGCCACATCAGCGTGCGCAGCACCCTGGGCGTGGGCACCACCTTCACCGTGTGCCTGCCGCTGCCCCTGGGCCAGGCCACCGAGGCCGTGGCCACTCCCAGCCACGCCGTGCAGCTGCCCCCGCTGCGTGTGCTGGCGGTGGACGACGTGCCCGCCAACATCGAGCTGCTGCAGATCCACCTGGACAAGGGCCGCCACCAGACCACCATCGCCCGCGACGGCGAAGAGGCCGTGTTGGCCTTCCGCGCGGGCCGTTTTGACGTGGTGCTGATGGACCTGCAGATGCCGGGCATGGACGGCCTGGAGGCCACGCGCCGCATGCGGGCGTTTGAACAGGAGCAGCGCCGCAAACCCGTGCCCGTGATTGCGCTGTCGGCCAGCGTGCTGGAACAGGACCGGCGCAACGCGCGCGCTGCGGGCATGGACGGTTTTGCCAGCAAACCCCTGGAGCCCGCCCGCCTGTTCCGCGAGATCGCCCGCGTGCTCCAGCTGCAGCCCGAGCCCGCCGCGTCGGGCTGGGGCGGCCTCACGGCGGCGTCCTCGCTGGCCAGCCTGGCCCCGGTGCTCCAGCCTGCAACGCTGACGCAGCACGCCATCGACTGGGAGCGCGGCACCCGCCTGTGGGGCCAGCGGGCGCTGCTGCGCGACGCGATTGCACGGTTTGTGGGCGAGCACGAAGCCACGCCCTCCGCATTGCAGGCCCTGGTGGACCAGCCCGACATGGATGGCGCCCGCGCCCTGGCCCACCGCCTGCGCGGGGCGGCGGGCAACCTGGCGCTGGCGCCCGTGCAGACCCTGGCCCAGCGCATCGAAGAAGCGGCCCACACGCTGGACCGGGCCGCCCTGGCCCCGCTGGTGGCCGCGCTGCCCGCCGCTCTGGGCGCGGTGCAGCAGGCCCTTGCGAGCGAGGTCGATGCCGCCGCAGCCCCCGCCCCCGGCGCGGGCCAGCACGCACCCCTGGCGCCCGCGCAGCGCGCCCAGGCCGCTGCGGCGGCCCAGGCGCTGCAGCAGGCCCTGGCCCGCTCCGAACTGGCCCAGCCGCCGCTGGACGAGCTGGCGCAGCTGCTGCCCGGCGACGCCATGGAGCGGCTGCAGGAGGCCATCGACACCTTTGACTTCGACCAGGCGCTGGCGCAGCTGCAGCAGCTGCGCACGCACTGGATCGACGCGCCCACGGAGACCCCCGCATGAACCCCGCCCCCGACCTGCGGCCCCGCCTGCTGCTGGTGGACGACGAACCCACCAACCTGCAGGTGCTGCGCCACATCCTGCAGGCCGACTACCGCCTGCTGTTTGCCACCGATGGCGAACGCGCCCTGCAGGTGGCGCGCGAGCAGCGGCCCGACCTGGTGCTGCTCGACATCATGATGCCCCACCTGGACGGCTACGCCGTGTGCCGTGCCCTCAAGGCCGAGGCCGCCACGGCCGCCATCCCGGTGATCTTCATCACCGCCCTCACCGACAGCCAGGACGAAACCGCCGGGTTCGACGCAGGTGCGGTGGACTACATCACCAAGCCCGTCAGCCCGCCCGTGGTGCGCGCCCGGGTGCGCACCCACCTGTCGCTGGTGCGGCTGGACGAGCTGCGCGAAACCCGCCTGCAGATCGTGCTGCGCCTGGGCCGCGCGGCCGAATACAAAGACAACGAAACCGGCATGCATGTGATCCGCATGAGCCACTTTGCCCAGCTGCTGGCGCTGGCCGCAGGCTGCAGCCCCGCCTGGGCCGAAGACCTGCTCAACGCCGCGCCCATGCACGACGTGGGCAAGATCGGCATCCCCGATGCCGTGCTGCGCAAGCCCGGCCCGCTGGATGCCGAGGAATGGGCCACCATGCGCCGCCACCCCGAGATCGGCGCCGAGATCATTGGCGAACACCCCGCCGGGGTGCTGCAGCTGGCCCGCGAGATTGCGCTGGCCCACCACGAGAAGTGGGACGGCAGCGGCTACCCGCTGGGGCTGGCGGGCGAGGCCATCCCGCTGTCGGCGCGCATCGTGGCCATTGCCGATGTGTTCGACGCCCTCACCACCCGCCGCCCCTACAAGGAGCCCTGGCCCGTGCACGAGGCCATGGACCACATCACAGCGCAGGCGGGCCAACACTTCGACCCGGCCCTGGTGCCGCTGTTTGTGCCGCTGCTGCCCGTGCTGCAAGAGGTTCGCGCCCGCTGGGCCGACTGACCCGGTGCAAGGGACGATGGCATGACCGCATGGACTTTGCAGCGCCGCCAGTTTGTTGTGGCGGGCGCTGCCGCCCTGGCCACAGCCGCCCTGGGCGGGTGTGAGCGCACCGCGCCGCCTTTGCTGGGCGGCTTCACCGGCATAGCCATGGCCCGGGGCCACCAGCTGCGCGACCTGCTGAAAACCGGCCAACTCCCTGCCCCCGCCGTGGTGCGGCGCGCGCAGGTGGTCATTGCAGGCGGTGGCGTGGCGGGGCTGGCCGCAGCACGTGCGCTGCGGCTGGCGGGGGTGGAAGACTTTGCCCTGCTGGAGCTGGAAGACACGCCCGGTGGCAACAGCCGGGGCACCGTGGTGGGCGGCCTGCCTTGCCCGCAGGGCGCGCACTACCTGCCCGTGCCTGGCGACGACGCCCGCGAGGTGCAGGACCTGCTGGAAGAACTGGGCGTGCGCCAGCGCGTGGCCGGGCGCTGGCAGTACGACGAACGCCACCTGTGCCACAGCCCGCAGGAGCGCCTGTTCTTTGACGGCGAATGGCAAGAGGGCCTGCTGCCCGTGCACGGCGTGGGCGAGGCCACGCTGGCGCAGTACCGCCGCTTTGCGCGCGCCGTGGACGCCGAGGCCCGCACCGCCCGGTTTGCGATGCCTGCGCTCAAGCTATGGAGCCAAAAACAGCCGCTTGCGCCTGCCCATCAAGCGCTGGATGCTATAACTTTTGATGGCTGGCTGGCCGCACAGGGGCTTCATGACGCCCACCTGCGCTGGTACCTCGACTACTGCTGCCGCGACGACTACGGCGCGGGCGCCGACCGTGTCTCGGCCTGGGCGGGCATCCACTACTTTGCCAGCCGCCACGGGTTTCATGCGCCTGGCGAGGCGGTGGACGAAGCGCGCGAAAGTGTGCTCACCTGGCCCGAAGGCAATGGCTGGATCACCCAGCGCCTGGCCGAGCCGCTGCACAGCAGCGCCCCAGGTGGCGGCCAGCTGCGCACCGCCACCAGCGTGCTGCGCATCACCGAAGGCCGCCACGGCGTGGAGGTGGACGCCTTCAACCACCGCACCGGCAGCGTGGAGCGCTGGCAGGCGCCGCGCTGCATCGTGGCGTTGCCCGTGGGGGTGGCGGCGCGGGTGGTGCAGCAGCCGCCCGCCTTCCTCACCGGCGCAGCGCAGCGCCTGCAGTCCGCCCCCTGGCTGGTCGCCAACATCCACATCCACAGCCCGCTGGCCGACCGCCCCGGCGCCGCGCCCGCATGGGACAACGTGCTTTATGCCGACCCCACGGCCGGGGGCCTGGGCTATGTGAACGCGGGCCACCAGCGCCTGGACCCGCGCGCCGCCCTCACCGGCCCCACCGTGCTCACCTACTACCAGGCACTGGGCGACGTGGCCGACGGCCGCCAGCAGCTGGCCACCCAGCCCTGGCGGCACTGGGCCGACGCCGCGCTGGCCGCGCTCTCGGTGCCCCACCCCGACCTGCGCGAACGCGCCACGCGCGTGGACATCACCCGCTACGGCCACGCCATGGCCATCCCCACGCCCGGGGTGCTGGAGTATTTGAGCAAAATTGGCCTTCACCGCGCGACCAGCATGCGCAAACAGCTATCAAAAACAGAGCAAACGCCCTGGATCCCCACGCCCACCACCGCGCGCCTGGCGTTTGCGCACAGCGACTGGTCGGGCTACTCGGTGTTTGAAGAAGCCTTCACGCGCGGGCACGGCGCGGGCCTGGTGGCCGCAGGCTGAACCCCGTGGCGGGCCCCGAACTGCACATCGACGTGGCGCAGCAGCGGCTGGCCCTGGTGGTGGACGGGGCCACGGAACGCAGCTACCGCATCTCCACCGCGCTGAACGGCGTGGGCGAGATCCACGGCAGCGGCTGCACCCCGCGCGGCCAGCACCGCGTGCGCGCCAAGGTGGGTGTGGGCTGCGTGCCCGGCGCGGTGTTTGTGGGGCGCCGGGCCACGGGCGAGGTGTATTCGCCCGAACTCGCCGCCGCCCACCCGGGGCGCGACTGGATCCTGAGCCGCATCCTGTGGCTCACCGGCTGCGAGCCCGGCGTGAACCGGGGTGGTGCGGTGGACACGCTGCGCCGGTACATCTACATCCACGGCTGTCCAGATGACTGCGCGATGGGTGTGCCGCTGTCGCACGGCTGCGTGCGTTTGGCCAATGCCGATGTGATCGACCTGTTTGACCGGGTGGTGGTGGGCACGCGGGTGACCATCCACAGCACCCCAACCCCTTGGACCACAGAGCGCACGGAGGGCACGGTGCCATGACAGACCCGGCCCACCCCGCCAGCCCGGCGCCTTCGCTCAACCGGCGCTTCCTCGTGTTTCTGGGCCCCTTGGTGCTCAGCAACCTCCTGCAGGCGCTCACCGGCACGGTGAACCACATCTACGTGGGGCGGCTGCTGGGCGCGGGCTCGCTCGCGGCCGTGGCCTCGTTCATGCCGCTGTTTTTTCTGCTCAGCGCCTTCATCATGGGCCTGGGCAACGGGGCCTCCATCCTGGTGGGCCAGGCCTTTGGTGCACGCAACCCTGCGCGCCTGCACGCGGTGGCGGGCACCACGCTGTGCACCGGCGTGCTGCTGGGCCTGGTGCTGGCCGCTATAGGGGTGGTGGCCGTGCAGCCCCTGATGCGGCTGCTGGGCACCCCGGCCGACGTGCTGCCCCAGGCGGTGGCCTATGCGCGGGGGATGATGGTGCTGTTCCCCGTGCTGTTCACCTCCATGCTCACGGCAGCGCTGCTGCGTGGCACGGGCGACACCGTCACGCCGCTGCGCGCGCTGGTGGTGTCGCTGTCGGTCACGCTGGTGTGCGCGCCGCTGTTCATCCGGGGCGTGCCTGCCCTCGGGCTGCCTGCGCTGGGCATCCTGGGTGGCGTGGCCGCGCTGCTGCTGGCCACGCTGTGCTCGCTGGGCTACACGGCCTGGCACCTGCGGCGCCGCGCGCATGTGCTGGCCCCCACGCGGGCGCTGGCCGCGCATCTGCGGCTGGACGCTGCCTTGCTGCGCACCCTGGTGCGGCTGGGCGTGCCCACGGGCCTGTTCTTCATCACCGGCTCGCTGGCCGACCTGGGCCTGCTCAGCCTGGTCAACGCCCATGGCTCGGCGGCCACGGCGGCCTGGGGGGCGGTCAGCCAGGTGATGTCGTATGTCTTGCTCCCTGCGATGGCGGTGGCCATTGCGTCGTCGGTGTTGGCGGCGCAGGCCATGGGTGCGGGCCAGGGCCAGCAGGTGGTGGCCGTTACGCGCACCGGCATGCGCATGAACCTGTGGCTCACCGGCGGCCTGGCTGTGCTGATGTTCGGCGCCGCGCCCTGGGTGGTCGGCCTGTTTGTGGCCGATGCGCGGGTGACCGACATCGCTGCACGGGTGCTGCACATCACCGTGTGGGGCGCGGTGTTTTTTGGGTGGGCCAGCGTGTATTCGGGCGTGATGCGCGCCAGCGGCACCGTGCTGGTGCCCACCCTCATTTCGCTGGGCTGTCTGGCCTGCCTGGTGGTGCCGCTGGGTTGGGTGCTGGAGCGCGAGGGGGGCCTGGTGGCCACCTGGGCGGCCTATCCGGCCACCTACCTGTGTGCGCTGGTGCTGCAGGGGCTGTATTTCCACAGGGTGTGGCGGCACAAGGGCTTGCAGCGGTTGGTCTGAGGGGTGGGTGGTTTGGGTTGGAAAGTGGCTCTACCGCTCTTTCATAAATCGCTTGTAGCTATTAAATATGTAGCGTTTTTGCCGGGGCTCCACAGGATTCCACACGGGCCCATGGAGGTCTGCACCGATGGCGATGGATGTCACCAAGGCGTAAACTGTGTGTGGAATTGTCCATCGGTTGGAGTGTTTCATGCCAGCCAGCGACGCCCATGCGCAGCCGCCTCGGTCGCCTTCGGGGTATCTCTCCAGCGAGCCTGCGGGTTCCCGGGAGACGGGGTTTGCCTTGGCTGCGGTTTTGGTGTCCACGGCGCTGTTTGGGGTGGCCGTGTGGTTTGCCAGGACACCGCTGGCACCGTTCCCGGCCTTCATTCCGATTTATGTCACCGCCCTGGTGATCTGCGACCTCATCACCGCCGTGCTGCTGGTCGGCAAGTTCAGGGTCTTGCGGTCGGTGGCCTTGCTGGTGCTGGCGGGGGGCTATTTCTTCACGGCAGCGGCCACTACGGCCTATGCCCTCATCTTTCCGGGTCTGTTTGCACCGGCGGGCCTGCTGGGTTCGGGGCCACAAACTTCGTCGGCCCTGTACATGTTCTGGCACACGGGGTTTCCGCTGGCCGTGATGGCCTATGCGCAGTGCAAGGCGGGCCCGCTGCGGTGGCCCGCACTGGCGCGGATAGAGCGGGCCCCGCCCTGGGTGGGCATTGTGTCCATGGTCGTGGCCGTGGTGGGGGGCGTGGGGTTGTTCACCATGTTCGCCACGTCGGGGCAGGCCCTGCTGCCCGTTTTTCTGGAGGGCCACCGCACCACCGGGGTGGGCAAGGTGTTCTTGGTGGGCATCTGGCTGCTGAGCCTGGGGGCGTTGGTGCGGCTGTGGCTGGGCAAGCCGCACACCGTGCTGGACATGTGGCTCCATGTCGTGATGTGTGTGTGGCTCTTCGACATCGCCCTGGCGGCGGTGCTCAATACCGGCCGGTATGACCTGGGCTGGTATGTCGGGCGCATCTATGGCCTGCTGGCAGCCGGTTTCCTGCTGATCGTGTTGCTCAGCGAGAACGCGCGCCACTATGCGCGCCTGGTGCAGGTCAGCGCCGAGCTGCGCTCTGCCAACGACTCGCTGTGGCAAGTCTCCATGAAAGACGGGCTGACCCTGCTGGCCAACCGGCGCTCGTTTGACGCGCACCTGGCAGAGCAGCTGGCCGTTGCTGCGCGCCAGCGCCGGCCCCTGGCGCTGGTGCTGGCGGACGTGGACCATTTCAAGGGCTACAACGATGCGTATGGCCACCAGGCCGGTGACGACTGCCTGCAGGCGGTGGCTGGCGCCCTGGCCGCTTGTTGCCAGCGCCCGTCCGACATGGCGGCCCGTTATGGCGGTGAAGAGTTTGCGCTGGTGCTGCCCGACACGGACCAGCAAGGCGCCCTGCACATTGCCCGGGCCGCGCAGCAGGCGGTGTCCGACCTGTGCATTGCGCACCCGGGTGGCTCCACCGGCGCGTGCGTCAGCATCAGCAGCGGCGTGGCCATCAGCCAGCCCGGTGATGGCAAGGACGCCCAGGCGCTGATTGGCGAGGCCGACAAGGCCCTCTACCAGGCCAAAAACAGCGGCCGCAACCAGGTGGTGATGGGGGCGGCGCTGGGGTAGTCCCGGGGCGGGTGGCGGACCGGTGTGGGGCGGGCGATGGGAGGGCCGTGCCCCGCCCGTGTCATGGCCAGGTCATGGTGCGTTCACCACCCTGTCATGGGCGGGCGGCATGGTTGCGGTTTTCCTTTTTGCCCACGGTGACCATGCTCCGACTCTCCTCCCTGGCCGTTTGCGCCGCGCTGCTGTGCGCCGCCTCTTCCACTGCCTTCGCCCAGCAGGCCTACCCCGCCACGCTGACCGGCCACGCCGTGTTGCCCGCACTCACGCTGATCCCCGCCCCCAAGGATGCACCGCAGGACCTGCAGGTCAGCGGAAAGTTCACCACACCGCGCCGCGTGGAGGCCGTGGGCACGGTGATGGGCCAGTCCGGCGGGCGCGACACCGGTATCGCGCTGCCCTTCAAGGGCCAGCCGATCCAGGGCCATTCGGGCATCAAGCGCATGGCCGATGGGTCGTTCTGGATCCTCACCGACAACGGTGCGGGCTCCAAGGCCAACTCGGCAGACTTCATGCTGCACCTGAACCACTACGCGGTGGACTTCCAGACCGGCCAGTTCCAGCGCCGCCAGACCGTGTTTTTGCACGACCCCGACAAGAAGGTGCCGTTTCGCATCACCCACGAAGGTTCGGACAAGCGCTACCTCACGGGCGCTGACTTCGACCCCGAGAGCTTCCAGTTTGCGGGTGGCGCGCTGTGGATCGGCGAGGAGTTCGGGCCCTCCCTCATCAAGGCCGACCTGAACGGCAAGGTGCTGGCGGTGTTCGAGACCAAGGTGGATGGCAAGACCGTGCGCTCGCCCGACGCACCCGGTGTGCTGATGCCTGGCGCGCCGGACGCCAAGCCCACGCCGTTCGAGGTCAAGCGCTCCAAGGGCTACGAAGGCATGGCCGCCTCCAAGGACGGCAGCAAGCTGTATGCACTGCTCGAAGGCGCGCTGTGGAACGAAGAGGCCAAGGCCTATGAAAACCTGGGCGGCAAACAGTACCTGCGCGTGCTGGAGTTCGACGTGAAGAGCGAGCAATGGACGGGCCGCCACTGGAAGTACGTGCTGGAGGCCAACCACCACGCGATCGGCGACTTCAACATGATCGACGCCACCACATCGGCAGATGGCACAAGCGCCATGGGCCTGATCATCGAGCGCGACAACGGCGAAGGCACGGCCGACAAGGCCTGCCCCGCAGGCCAGAAGCGCGGCGACTGCTTCCACGACCTCGCCCAGTTCAAGCGCATCTACAAGGTCGAGATGAGCGATGCCAACGTGGGCGGCGAAATCCGCAAGGTGGGCTACATCGACCTCATGAAAATCCAGGACCCTCAACAGCTCGCCCGGAAGCCTCTGAACAACGGCGTGTTGACCTTCCCGTTCTTCACCATCGAGAACGTGGACGTGGTGGACGCCACGCACATCGTGGTGGGCAACGACAACAACCTGCCCTTCAGCAGCAGCCGCGAGCCGAACAAGGCGGATGACAACGAGCTGGTGCTGCTGGAAGTGGGCGAATTGCTGCGCGCGAAGTAGCCGGGGTTCGGGTGGCGATGGAGTTGGAGGAGGCTGATGCCGTCCGCATTCCATGGCTCCCCCACCCGCCCCCCAACCGTTCGGGCTGAGCCTGTCGAAGCCTTGCGCCGGGCTTCGGACACGCTCAGCCTGAACGGTGATAGGGGCTAGGGCTTGAGGCGCAGCCCTGCGCTGTAGCCGGATGGCAAAATCCGCCTTTGCCTTCACGGCCCCAACCTCCGCTTCGCACCATGTTCACAGGCATCGTCCAAGCCACGGCAGGCATTGCCGCCATCCACGACCGCGCAGGCCTGCGCACCTTCACGCTCGATTTCCCTGAGGGCTTCTGCCAGGACCTGGCCATCGGCGCCAGTGTATCGACCGACGGCGTGTGCCTCACGGTCACCGAGATCCTCTCGCCCACGCAGGCCAACTTCGACGTAATGCTGCAGAGCCTGAACATCACCACCCTGGGCAGCTACCACCAGGGTGACCGCGTGAACGTGGAGCGCGCGGCCAAGGACGGCGCCGAGATCGGCGGCCATCCGCTGTCGGGCCATGTGGACTTCACCGGCACGCTGATTGAGCGCCGCGAGTTCGACAACAACCTGGTCTGGCGCGTGGCGGTGCCCGAGGCGTTTCGCCGCTACATCTTTGCCAAGGGCTACATTGCCATCCACGGCGCCAGCCTCACGGTGGCCGAGGTGAACCGGCAGGAGGGCTGGTTCGAGATCTGGATGATCCCCGAAACGCGCCGCGCCACGGTGTTTGAAACCAAGCAGGTGGGTGACCGCCTGAACATCGAGATCGAGCGCAGCACCCAGGTGGTGGTGGATACCGTGCGCGAGGCCGTGCAGGAGAGCCTGGGCCGCCTGCAGCCCGTGCTGGAGGCGCTGCTCAAAGAAAAGGGCCTGTCGCTCGACGACTTCGTGCAGGCGCCCGTATTGCCGCACTGACGGAGCGAAGCTTCCTCATGTCCGTGGTGGTGCGCCCGCTGGCGCTGAGCGATCTGGCCGATTTGCTGGCCGTGCAACTGGCCTGTTATGGCGAAGGTTTTGTGGAAAGTGGCGCAGTGTTTGCGCGCCGCCTGGCGAGCCCCGCCAATTGCTCGCTGGTGCTGGAGCAGGGCGGCAAGGTGTGCGCCTACCTGGCGGCCTACCGCAGCGTGCGCGGCAAGGTCACCCCGCTG
>JADMJR010000136.1 GCA_018780365.1 Acidovorax sp.
TTGTCTTCCACCGTTTCTTCAAAGTACAGCACCTGCAGGCTGGCCAGCGTGCGGGTCGATAGCTTGTTCTTCTCTTCGTTCAGGCCCAGTTTCTTGAGCGCGCTGATGAGCCAGGCGGCGTCGTCCACATGGGCGCCGGCTTCGGTGTATTGGAAGATGGCTTCACGGATGGTCAGGCGGGCAAACGGCTGTGTCAGGTCCACGGCGCGGCCCTGGTAGGTCATCTGCAGAGAACCCGTGGCCTTGAGGGCCACTTCACGGATCAGCGTTTCGGTGAAGTCCATCAGGTCCAGGTAGTTCCAGTACGCCGCGTAGAACTCCATCATGGTGAACTCGGGGTTGTGGCGCACCGAGATGCCTTCGTTGCGGTAGCTGCGGTTGATCTCGAACACGCGCTCGAAGCCGCCCACGATGAGGCGCTTCAAGTACAGCTCGGGCGCGATGCGCAGGTACATTTCCTGCTCCAGCGCGTTGTGGTGCGTGACGAACGGCTTGGCGTTGGCGCCGCCCGGGATCGGGTGCAGCATGGGCGTCTCGACCTCCAGGAAGCCGTGGCTCACCATGAACTCGCGCAGGCCGCTCACAGCCTTGCTGCGCGCCATGAAGCGTTTGCGGGCCTGCTCGTCGGTGATCAGATCCACATAGCGCTGGCGGTACTTCTGCTCCTGGTCGGCCATGCCGTGGAACTTGTCGGGCAGCGGGCGCAGGCTCTTGGTCAAGAGGCGCAGGCTGGTCACTTTGACCGACAGCTCGCCGGTCTTGGTCTTCATGAGGGTGCCTTCGGCGCCCACGATGTCACCCAGGTCCCAGTGCTTGAAGGCGGCGTACAGGTCTTCGCCCACGGCATCGCGCGTCACATAAAGCTGGATGCGCCCACCCACTTCGCCCAGCGATCCATCCTGTACCGTGGCAAAGCTGGCCTTGCCCATCACGCGCTTGAGCATCATGCGGCCGGCCACGGAGACGCTCACGGGCGTTGCCTCCAGGGCCTCGTTCGTGGTTTCGCTGTGCTCCAGGTGCAGCTGAGCTGCCTTGTGGGCGGGCTTGAAGTTGTTGGGGAAGGCCACACCGCCGCCGTTGGCTTGTACTTCGCGCAAGGCGCGGAGCTTTTCGCGGCGCTCGGCGATGAGTTGGTTGTCGTCCTGCGGAGCAGCGGCGGGGTGAGAGATGTTGTTGTCAGACATGGAGTGCCGCCCGCAAATAGAGGCGTTCAGAGGCGTTGTTTCGGACCAAAACCCGTGATTTTAGTTTTTTGCACGTGCCGTGTGGCGTTTGTGTCCGCCTGAGCCCGGATAATTTGCCGCATGTTCCTCAAGGCTGGCCTGCTTTCGCTGATGTTGCTGCTCGCCAGCCGTGTGCTGGGCGTGCTGCGCGAAACGGCGCTGGCTGCGGCGTTTGGGAGTTCTGGCATGGCCGATGTGGTCATCGTCATGCTGACCCTGCCCGACTGGCTGGCCGGCGTTCTGGTCAGTGGCGCGCTGGCCTATGTGCTGTTGCCTCAGTGGGCGAAAGAGTCGGCTGCGCAGCAGAACGCCACGCAGAACCGGGTGGCCAGGCGTCTGCTGTGGGCCAGCATCCTGTTGGCCGGTGTGATGGTGGTGTCCCAGGCCCCCTTGGGTGCGCTGTTGGTCCCAGGGGTCTCTGCCTCCCTGCAGGAGGCAGCCAGCCAGGCCGTGGCCTGGAGCGCTCTGGCCTTGCCTGCCGCCATGCTGGCGGGCCTGTGGGCCACGCGGCTGCAGCATGAGCGCGATTTTGTGGGGTTGTACAGCGCGAACCTTGTGGTCAACGGTGTGTTGATCGCTGCGCTGCTTTTTTGGGGCGCGCGTGGGGCTGCGACGGGCCTGGCGGCGGGGCCGACACTGGGCGTTTTCCTGCTCGCTGCGGTGTGTATGCGGTTGTTCTGGCAAGGGTGGCGTCTGCGGCCCTTGCGTCACCACGGCCAGCTACCCGTATCGTCTGCAGCGCTGGTGCCACTGCCGGGCTGGCGTGTCTGGATGTGGGCGGCCCTGGGGGCCGGTCTGCCGCTGACGCTGCCTTTTGTGGCCCGAACATTCGCGTCCGGGGCGGGGGAGGGGGCCCTGGCCACCTTTAACTATGCCTGGAAGCTGGTGGAGTTGCCTCTGGTTCTGGCCATTCAGCTGGTGGCTTCGCTGGCGTTCCCGGCGATTGCCAGGGCCCATGCAGCGCAGGTTGGCGCCCCTGGCAACAACGATATGGACGAAATGACGACCGCCGTGCGCAATGCCCTGGTGTTGGCCTGGACGCTGGCGTGCGCCGCTGCTGCAGCGTTGCTGGTGGGGGCTCCCGTGATTGCCTCCCTGCTGTTCGGCTGGGGCCACATGCAGGCGTCTGCCTTGGTGCAGATCGCCGCCTGGGGCAGTGTGGGGGCCTGGGGACTGCTGCCGCAGGCGCTGTTGGCGGTGGCCTTGACGGTTCTGGCCTCGGTGGGGCGCATGCGCTTCGCTGTGCTGGCCTATGCGCTGGCGTTGGTGTTGCTGTTGGTGGTCGGGGCTGTGGGGCTAACGGCGGGGCATTCGCTCATGTGGGCGCTGAACGCCGGTTTTCTGACCGCAGCCCTGGTGGCTTGGGGGGCACTGGGTATGCCGGCATTGCGGCGCTGGGTGCCCGTGCGAGCTCTGCTCACACCGCTACTGGTGTTGGTGGTTGTGGCGGTGCTCGGTCAGTGGCTCGGCATTGCGGATGGTGCCGCCACGCCCGTGCAGGCCTTGGGGCGTGATCAAGTATGGGCGCTTGTATGGTGCGCGCTGTCTGCCCTCGCAGTGATAGTGTCGGGCTGCTTATCGGGCCCGGGCTTGCGGCATGCCCTGCGTTCATAATCTGGGCCACACCATGATTGATTTTCTGCAGATCACGAACGACCCCGCGCTGGCGCGCCGCTGTGACGCGCTGCCGGGCATGCGCTTGTTTGTCGATCTGGAAATTCACGGCAAGGCAGAGCGCCAGGCCGGGCGCAGTACCTTCATCAGCACCCACCAGCCAGAGGATGTTGGTCGCATCAAGGCCCAGCTGCAACGGTCCCGGCTCATGGTGCGGGTCAATCCATTGCATGCAGGTACATCCAGCGAGTTGGATGTTGTGCTGGCGCAAGGTGCTGATTTGTTGATGTTGCCCATGTTCCAAACACCCGAAGAGCTGCGTGCGTTCAGCTACATTGTGGCGGGGAGGGCACCCATCGTTGCGCTGCTGGAGACGGCGGGCGCGCTGCATTCACTGGATGGCTGGGTTGATACACCTGGCTTGTGCGAAGTGTTTGTGGGGTTGAACGACCTGCATTTGTCGCTGGGTTGCCGCTTCATGTTTGAACCCTTGGCGCAGGGCGTACTGGACGGGGTGGCCGCCCGGGTCCGTGCGCAAGGTTTGCGTTTTGGTTTTGGCGGTATCGCGAGGCTGGATGAGGGGCTGCTGCCGGGACGCGACGTTTTGGCGGAACACCTGCGGTTGGGCTCTGGCGCGGTGATACTTTCGCGGACCTTTCATGGGGGCGAAGTGCGGGGGGCGTTTGAGGATCAAGTGCAGGCGCTCCGACTGGCAGAGCGAGCGCTTGCAGCGCGCACTCTGGATCAAGTGGAGTCTGATCGGCTGCGTGTTTGCTTGGCTATCGATGCCATCGCAGTGGAAATGGGGAAAGCTGCGTGAAGCGCCTGATGGACATCGGGTTGTCGCTGGTGGCGTTGGTTCTTATCAGCCCTGTTTTGCTGGCTGCAGCCCTGGCCTGTATCGTGGGCGATGGTTTCCCTGTGTTGTTTCGTCAAGTACGTGTGGGGCTGAATGGGCGTGAGTTCCACATGTACAAATTCCGAAGCATGGTGCGCAATGCAAGTACCCTGGGGCCGCATTTCACGGAGGGCGGTGCTGATCCTCGTATCACGCCGGTGGGGCGGTTTCTGCGCCGCACCAGCATTGACGAGTTGCCTCAGCTCCTGAATGTGATCAAAGGCGATATGAGCCTGGTTGGGCCGCGTCCTGACTTGCCTGTTCAGCGCTGCCTGTACTCCGACGATCAGTGGGCGAAGCGCTGCAGCGTGAGGCCAGGCATCACCGGCCTGGCGCAGGTTTTGTTTCGCTCCGAGGCGACGCATGAGCAGCGGCTGACGGCAGACCTGCGCTATGCCCGTGAAGTCAACGTCTGGCTGGACCTTCAGATTCTTGTCTGGACCATAAAACGGATCGGTAGGCTACCCGCGAATTGATCTTGCCATCCGATGTTCTGTACATCGGGCGTGCTACGCTTGAGATCGGGTGGTCGATTTTTTTTGCCATCCGCGTTTCTTAAGAGACGCCTGCCTATAATCTTTTGACCTGTTTTTTGTTGCCCAACCTTACGCCTTGATTAGGCGCTTTCATCCCCGTGAACCAAAGACAGAATGACTCTGTGATGGGGCGAGCGCCCATCGGCTTTAACGTGCACACGGGCTCGGATGTCCAAGCCATGCTGGCGGTGATGGGGCTCCAATCGATCGAGCAACTGTTTGCCGATGTGCCCGCTCAGGTGCGCTTGCGTCGCGAACTCGATCTGCCCCCGGCGCTGAGTGAGTGGGAGCTCATGCGCGATGTGCGGGCCATGGCTGAGTTGAATGCCACGGTGCTGTCTCATGCCAGTTTTTTGGGTTGTGGTGCTTATGAACATTACATTCCCGCCGTGGTGGATGCGATTGTCTCGCGCGGGGAGTTTCTGACGGCTTACACACCGTACCAGCCCGAAATGAGCCAGGGCTTGCTGCAAGCCCTGTTTGAGTTCCAGGTGCTAGTGGGGCGTCTTCTGGGGCAGGGGTGCGTGAACTGCTCTGTCTACGATGGCGCGACGGCGTTGGCTGAGTCCTGCTGGATGATGTGCTCTGCCAGCGGAAAGCGTCGCGTGGTCGTGGCACAAGCGGTGTGGGAGCAGTACCGCGAAGTGATTGATACCTATCTGCTGCCTCGCGGCGTGCAAGTGGTCTATGTAGGTCAGGATTCCGTGTCTGGCATGGTGGACACCGCAGCCATTGAGGCGCTGCTCACTGCCGGGGATGTTGCGGGTGTTGTTTTGCAGAGTCCGAATGCCCTGGGGGTGATTGAGGATGTGCATGCGGTTGCACAGGTGTGCCAGCAAAACAGTGTGCTGCTTGCTGTGTGCGTTAACCCTTTGCTGTGTGGTTGGCTGGAGGCGCCAGGCGCGCTCGGTGCAGACATCGTGGTGTGCGAAGGCCAGCCACTGGGGTTGCCGCTGAGTGCCGGGGGCCCCTATGTTGGCATCATCGCCTGTGCAAAACCTCTTGAGCGTTACCTGCCCGGCCGTCTGGTGGGCCGCGTGCATGACCTCAATGGGAAGCTCGGTTATGCGCTGGTGAAGGAAGATCGAGAGCAGCATGTCGCGCGCGATAAGGCTACCAGCCACATCTGCTCCAATCAGGCCCTCAACGCCGTTCGTGTTGCCGTCCACTTAGCCTGTCTGGGTGAGCGTAACTTTATGCGCATTGCTCAGGTGAATGCGGCCAATGCCGCACTGCTGTGCGAGCTGCTCACGGCCCTTGCGGGCGTCAAATTGTTGCGCAGCGGCACCCATTTCAATGAGTTCGCTGTGGAGCTGCCGATGGATGCGTCCGTGTTCTGTGCTCGCATGCGAAATCTCGGCGTTTTCGCTGGTGTACCACTCGGCAAGGCGCTGGCAGGGCATGAGCGGGGTTTGCTGATCGCAGTGACGGAAACGAAGAGCCAGGCCGACCTGGAAGCGTATGTGAGGCATGCGCGTGCATGTCTGCAGGAGGTCTGAAATGTCAGCCACTTCTCCCTCTCAATCCATTGTTGACTTGCACCGTCCTGGGGCTGCGGGCGACGTCTTTGCGGGCGGGGCCTTTATGTCACCGCCACTGGTGCCTACGTTTGCCCGCCAACGCTCCGGGATCGGTTTGCCGGAAGTGAGTGAAGTAGATGTGGTGCGCCACTTCACCCGTCTGAGTCAGGAGTCCCATGGCGTGGACAACGGTCCCTATCCCCTGGGTTCGTGCACGATGAAGTACAACCCCAAGCGCAATGACGAATTGGCCCGTCTGCCGGGTTTTGTGAATGCCCACCCGATGCAGGATTCGGACACTTTGCGTGGCGTGTGGGAGTTGTATGAGCGGCTTCAGAAGATGGTGAGTGAGGTCACCGGCATGGATGCCTGTTGCCTGGCGCCAGCTGCGGGAGCACACGGCGAACTGGCTGGTCTGCTGGTGATCCGCAAGCACTTTGCCCAGATTGGCTCCCGACGTCCGGTGGTACTGGTCCCTGACTCCGCCCATGGCACGAACCCCGCGTCTGCGGCCATGGCGGGGTTCGAGTGCCGGATCGTGCCTTCGGATATCAAAGGCCGCGTGGACATGGTGTCCCTGCGCGAGATGCTGACACCCGATGTGGCGGCCTTCATGCTGACCAACCCTTCCACGCTGGGTTTGTTTGAAGACCAGATCGTGGAGATTGCCGATGCTGTGCATGCGAACGGGTCACTGCTGTACTACGACGGCGCCAATCTGAATGCGTTGATGGGCATCGTCCGCCCTGGTGACATGGGGTTTGATGTGGTGCATGTGAATGTGCACAAGACGTTTTCCACGCCACACGGCGGTGGCGGCCCGGGAGCCGGCCCTGTGGCGGTGAAAGCGGCACTTGCCGCCTACCTGCCTAGCCCGGTAGTGATCCGCAAGGATGGTATTGCCCAGCCGGATAGTGATCGCTTGCTGTCGATTGGCCGGATGAAGAGCTTCCATGGCCATGTGGGGGTGTTGCTGCGTGCCTATGGCTATCTGCGCACGATGGGTGCGCGGGGATTGCGCGAGGCTTCAGAGAATGCAGTGCTCAATGCCAACTATCTGCAGCACCGGTTGGCACCCATGTTGCCGCCGGTTTATCGGCAGTTCTGCAAGCACGAAACCTTGTTGTCTGGCGAAAGGCTCAACACCTCTGCCCGCCAGTTTGCCAAGCGACTTATTGACTATGGCATCCATCCACCCACGCTGGTGGGCGCTGGTTGTGTGTACTTTCCAGGCGATCTCAAATCGGCCATGCTGATCGAGCCCACGGAGACCGAAACGAAAGCCAGTCTTGACTATCAGGTTGAGATTTTTCAACGCGTCTTCAATGAGGACGCGACAGATGAGGCCTTGGTCGACAGGGCTCCACTGAGCCGCAAGATTGCACGACTCGATATCAAGACTTAAGGATTAGCCATGTGTGGAATAGCGGGTGTGGTCAGCGCTGCAGGCGTGACCAAAGACGACGTGTGGAAGATGATCGACTGCATCAAGTACCGCGGAGTTGATGAGCAAGGTGTCGAGGATTTGGGAGGGGCTGTGTTGGGGCACGCCCGTCTCGCAGTGGTCGATCCCGAGAATGGCATGCAGCCCATGTCGAGCACCGATGGCAAGGTCTGGGTGGTCTTCAATGGTGAAATTTTCAACTTCATCGAGTTGCGCGAACAACTCAAGGCCAAGGGCTACAAGTTCAAGTCGCGCTGTGACACCGAAGTGCTGGTGCATCTGTGGTGTGAAAAGGGTGAAAAAATGCTCGACGATCTTGTCGGCATGTTTGCTTTTTTTATATGGGACCAGCGCACGCAGAGCGGCATGCTGGCCCGTGACCGCCAAGGGATCAAGCCTTGTTTTTATGCGCCGTACCAAGGTGGTATTGCCTTCGCGAGCGAGATGAAGGCCCTTCTTGCGCTGCCGAAGTTCGAGCGCAAGGTAAATGAATCGGCGCTGGGTAACGTGTTTACCTTCAATTACTGCCCTCCCCCGGAGACCTGCTTTGAAGGGATCCGCCATCTGCCGCCTGGCACCTTCATCCGCTATGGTGGTGGCCACTTCTCCGAGCCTGTGCGTTACTGGAACTGGCCGCTAGATGGCGCGCGGGTTGATGCGTCGCAGGCAGACTTGGAGCGCGCCTTGGACGAAGCCGTCAAGTTGCAGATGCGCTTTGATGTGAATGGCGGCCTGTTTCTTTCCGGTGGCGTGGATTCATCGGTCATTGCCAATCGGTTGGTGCCTCAGTGGAATCGCCCTCGGCTGGATGCCATCGGCCTGCGCATCGAAGACAAAGGTTTTTCCGAGTACGCCTATGCCGAGCGCGTGGCGGCGGACCTGAATATCAACCTGAGCGCACTGGATATCCAGCCTTCCGATATCCCGGAAATCGCACGCTCTGTTGTCAAGCATGCGGAACAGCCGCATGGAGATTTCTCTTTTTTCTTGTTCTACCTGCTGTCTCGCAAAGCGCACGAGATGGGCAAAATTGTCATGTTCACTGGTGACGGGCCGGACGAAGTCATGCTGGGGTTTCGTCACAACGAGCAATTCTTCTCGGAGATGACCCGCGCCAATTTTTCGATGCGCAGCTACTTCGACCTCATTAGCTACAGCACTGAAAAAGATCGCAAGCGCATGATGAGTCCATCTTTTCAGCCCCATGCGGAAGGTGCTCTCGACAAGTTTATGAGCATCATCGAACCGTTTTGTGACCTGGAGCCCATGGAGCAAGTTGCGGCCTATGAGCTGACGTCGCTCATGCCAGGTAACAACTCCGTCAAGGGTGATCGCATGGGCGCCTGTTGGTCGATTGAAGGGCGGGCGCCCTTCCTGGACCATCGGGTGAGCGAACTGTTCGCTCGCTTGCCCATCACGTCCAAGTTCTATCAGGGGGTGGGGAAACACTTCCTCAAGAACGCGGCCGAGAGTTACTACGACCGTGATTTTGTGTTTCGCCCCAAGACCATGCCGACGCTGCCTATTGGGGAGTGGATCAAAGGCCCGCTGTATCAATGGGCGCGCGAGACATTGGCGTTGCCCGATGGTGGGCGTTTTGATCGCAACGAGCTGCAGATCATGCTGGAGGAGCACCGCAGTGGCTTGCACAACCACACCAAACAACTGCGCACTGTGCTCATGACCAAGCTTTGGTTGCAGGAATTTTTCCCCGAGAACGCGTAAAAAAACACAAGGCGGAGATTTCAAGACCATGGCGGAATTTGACTACTATCTTGCGCAGTTCGTGGATATCCATGGCCGGCCCAAAGCGAAGCTGGTGCCAGGCAAACACAAGGAAATGATCTTTGGAGCGGGCGCCGGTTTTGCCGGATTCGCCATCGCAGGCATGGGCATGGGTCCCCACGGGCGCGAGTTCATGGCCATTGGCGATCGCAACTCGATTCGTCCGGTGCCCTGGATGGCATCGACGGCCAGTGTTACCTGTGACGGTTATGTTGATGGCAAGCCGCATGCGTTGGACTCCCGAGTGATTGCCAAGAAAGCATTGGCTGATTTTCGTCAAGCGACCGGATTGGAGTTTTTCACCGGTTTGGAGCCAGAGTTCTTTCTGCTCAAGCCCGGCGCCACTGCGGGTAGCTGGGTCGTTGCTACAGAGTCGGAGTCTCTGGACAAACCTTGCTACGATTTTCGTCATCTGTCCTCGGTATCTGACTTCCTTATGGAACTGCGTTCCACGCTGGAGGGGGCCGGTATCGATGTTTACCAAATCGATCATGAAGACGCCAATGGGCAGTTCGAGATGAACTTCACCTATGCCGATGGTCTGAAGACTGCGGACAATCTTACGTACTTCAAGATGGCAGCCCAGGCGATTGCTAAGAAGCATGGAATGCTCTGCTCCTTTATGCCCAAGCCCTTCGCTGAACGCTCGGGCAGTGGCCTGCATATGCACATGTCGGCTGGGGGGAAGTTTGGAGAAAATGCCTTTGAGGACAAGGCTGACCCGCGCGGCATGAACCTGTCGCCCATGGCCTATCATTTTTTGGGTGGGCTGATAGCCAATGCGAAGGCGCTTACGGCTATTGCGGCACCAAGTGTCAATAGCTACAAGCGCTTGGTCAAACTCGGTTCGCGCTCTGGCGCGACCTGGGCCCCCGTCAATATAGCTTGGGGTGACAACAATCGTACCGCATTCGTCCGCGTGCTGGGCGGCCGGTTGGAGCTGCGCCTCCCTGATGCTGCCTCTAATCCATATTTGTTGACGGCAGCCATCATTTATGCGGGCTTGGACGGCATTCACCGCAAGCTGGATTCCGGGCAGCCTTGCAACGAGAACTTGTACGAGCTCACCTCCGAGCAGTTGGTGCAAAAAAGTATTGAGCGCTTGCCGTCCACATTGCCGGACGCGCTGGATGCTCTGGAGTGCAGCGATGTCATCGCCCAAGGTCTAGGCTCTGTTTTCGTGCGGGAGTTCCTTGACGTCAAGCGCTCCGAATGTGACGAGCTACTGCGCCAGGTGTCCCCGGCAGAATTCCGCCGCTACGTCGACTTCTATTGAGGATTACCGCCTTGCAATCCTGCTCACAAACATGAACCAGCTCGCGCGCCTTTCCTGGTCGGATGCCGGTACCGTGTTGTTCGTGGTCTACGGCAGTGGGCATGTTGGCAAGGTGGCGCCGGTCATTAAGCACTTGCGGGCCCAAGGCGTGCCCTGCGAGCTGCTGGCGCTGACGCTGGGTTACGAGCAAGCCCGGCGTTTGGGCCTGTCGCCTAAGGGCTTTCGCGACTTTCTTCATCTAGTGGACCGCGACCGTGTGCTGGCTCGGGGTGAGAAGTTGCTGGATGGTAACTCACACCCAGACGTGGACACGTTTGAAAGTATGTGCTACCTAGGTGTTAATTACGAAGAGTGGGTGGCGCGGCATGGCGAGCAGGGTGCGGCCGACCGTTATCGAGAAGGGGGGCGCCGCAGCTTTCTACCGGTGGATTTTCTGGGTCGAATTATTGATAGCATCCAGCCGTCGGTAGTCGTTAGCACTGGTTCGCCGCGCGCCGAGCAGGCCGCCATTGAGGCCGCGATATTGCGCGGTGTACCCTGCCTGACCATGGTAGATCTGTTTGGCTTGCCGCACGATGCTTACCTACGCAACAAGGTGTTCGCCGATCGCATCACCGTGCTTTCCGGGTTCGTCCGCAGTAACCTGTTGACTGCAGGTATTGATGCCTCTCGCATCGTTGTGACGGGTTGCCCTGCCTACGATGGTCTTTTCGATCCGGCTTTGCCTCTGGCTGCTGCGGAACTGCGCCATTCGCTTGGATGGGATGACTTCGATGTGGTGATGTGGTGTGGGAATTTCGAGGAGCCAGGGCTTGGTGTGACACCCGATGTCGCCGGTACGGCCTTGGCGTTGGATGCTGAGCAGCGACTGCGCGCCTGGGTTGACAGCCGCCCCGACGCCGCATTGCTGATCCGCTACCACCCGAGCCAGTATCACCTGTTCCCGGACCTGGGTGCTCATCCCCGTATCTACCGCAGTGTGCCGACGAAGGATGCGCTCGGGCCGCAATTGCACTTGGCTGGTACCCTGGTGGTGCAGACTAGCACGGTCGGCTTTGAGGCCGCGTTGATTGGCAAGCGTGTGCTGTGCCTGTCTTGGTCGCCCATGGTGATTAATCTTGACTTCGACTACGGACGCTTGGGTTTGGGAGAGTCGATCATGCGACCTGACGATATCGTCCCAATACTAAATGCTAGCTCGGCGCGCCCGATTGATCGCTCTGTTTTCCCTCCGCCTGGATTGGCGACACCCCGCGTCGCGGCCGAGATACTGGATTTGGCCAGGTATGGCCGCGCAGCCCTGCCGTAACCTTCTTTCACGAAACGCTTCATGACGATCCAATCAGTCCCAGGAAAGCCCTTTCCCAAACTGCAGTACTGCGTGCGCTGCTGCGTGCCGCAGACGCAGGAAGGCGTCCTATTTGATGAACTCGGCGTCTGCCAAGCCTGCCAGTCGGCTGAGCAAAAGATTCACATCGACTGGGCCGAACGCGAGAAGGATCTTCGCCAGACGCTCGATGCGGCCAAGGCCAGTGCTGGCAACAACTACGATTGCATCATCCCAATCAGCGGCGGAAAGGACAGCACGTTTCAATTGCACGTCCTTACCAAGGTCTATGGGATGAAACCATTGGCGGTGACTTTCAGTCATAACTGGTACAGCGAGACCGGTTGGTACAACCTACAGAACTCGCTTGAGCAATTTAATGTGGACCACATCATGTTCACGCCGAACCGCAGCTTAGTGAATCGCATTGCGAAACACTCACTCGCCGGCATCGGTGACTCGTGCTGGCATTGCCACGCGGGCGTAGGCTCATTTCCTCTGCAGGCTGCGGTGCGCTTCAATATCCCGCTATTGGTATGGGGGGAATCCATTGCAGAGAGCTCCGGTCGTGCGTCTTATAAGAATCCTGTGCGCAAGTTTGATCGCGAGTATTTCACCAAGGTCTCCGCAAAGCTCAGGCCCGACCAGATGGTGCGGGACGATCTGAGCGAGCGTGACCTTTATCCCTTCAACGTACCCTCTGCTGAGGACTGCGAGCGCGTCGGTGTGTATGGCATCCATCTGGGTGACTACATCTTCTGGGACGACGAGCGACAGACCGAGTTTGTGCGTGATGTATATGGGTGGCGCGAGACGCAGATCGAGGGGTCGTATAAGCGCTACAAGAGTGCCGAGTGCATCATGCCCGGCGTACATGACCTCACTTGTTACTTGAAGCGCGGCTATGGGCGCGCCACCTTCCACGCGAGCGTGGATGTGCGCGCCGGCCTGCTGAGTCGCGACGAGGCTTGGCAGTTGATCTGCGAGAACGATGCCGTGCGTCCGGAGGGCCTGGACTATTACCTGAAGATAACAGGCATGACGGAGGAAGAGTTTCACAAGACGATGGAAGGCCATCGTCGCCCTGAACTCAAGGGCACGGTGATTCCCATCTACCCGAAGCCTTCGCCCAATGAGGAGCGCATTTTGCCGCATCCCCAGCAGCTGATTGAGAAAATCCGCAAGTGCGACGAGTGAGGGCGCGAAGTACCATGACAGAAAGATTTCGGCAGCACAGCATCCGCGCCATCCTGGATGGCTATCGTAGCGGCAGCATCGCTCCCACCGACGTCGCGCAATGGGCGATCGCCGAATGGGAGAAGCGCGAGCCCTCGCTCTATGCCTGGGAATGTTTCGAGCCGCAGCGTCTGCTCGATGCCGCCCGCGCGTCGCAGGTGCGCCTCGCCCAGGGCGAGCCCATCCGTGCGCTGGAGGGCATTCCCGTGGGCGTGAAGGACATCTTCAATACTGCCGAATTCCCGACGCAGATGGGCAGCCCGCTGTGGAAGGGTTTCACACCCGGCAATGATGCGCGGGTGCTTTACGACATTCAGCGCGCTGGCGGCCTCGTTCCCGGGAAAACCGTGACTGCGGAATTTGCGGTGCACGCACTCGGGAAGACCATCAATCCGCACGCGGCAGACCGCACGCCCGGTACATCGTCAAGTGGTTCTGCGGTGGCCGTCGCCTCGGGTATGGTGCCGGTCGCGCTGGGCACGCAGACAGCCGGATCGATCGTACGGCCCGCTAGCTTCTGCGGTATCTGGGGCTGCAAGCCTTCGTTCGGTTTGTTGCCGCGGACGGGCATGTTGAAGACGACGGACAGCCTCGACAGCGTCGGCTACTTCGTTGCTCACGCACTCGACCTGCAGCCCGTCTTCGAGTCGATGCGTGTGCGTGGCCGGAATTTCCCCATCAGCCATGGGGCACTCACTGACGAAGCGCGGCAGGCGGTGCCGATGGGCCGTCCTTGGCGCGTGGCCTTCATCCGACCACACGTCTGGAAGCACGCGGCGCCGTACGCCGTGGCCGCTATCGAAGAATGGTGTAAGCGCCTTACGGCGGCTGGCTGCGATGTGACGGAGCCCGCGCTGCCCGCCGGCCTCGAAGAGTCGCACGACGTGCACGCCACGATCTATAACCGTGCGCTCGCCTACTACTTCCAGGAAGAGTTCAAGAAAGCTGAGCTGATCTCGCCCGTGATGAACGAGCTTATCGAGATAGGTCGCGACATTCCGAACGAGGCCTATGTCGCCGCGCTCGATCGGCAGACCGCCCTGGCCCGCGCCATGGACGGCTTCTTCGCGGATGTCGATATCATCGTCACGCTCAGCACGGCGGGCGAAGCGCCGCTGCGCCACGAGGATGAGCCGCCCGACTCCGCGCTCCTCTGGACGCTGACGTACCTGCCCGTGGTGAGCGCGCCCGTGTTCCGCTCGCCGTCAGGTCTGCCGTTTGGACTGCAGCTCGTCGCGCGTCGCTATAACGATCCGTTGCTCATGCGTTTCATAGACAGCCTGGTCGCGCGGGGGCTGCTGCCCGAAGGCAGCATGTACGCCTGAGAAACTGTTCAAAGTCTTTCCCGAATTGTGAGAGGCTCGGGTAGTGAGAAAGATCTATGCAAGTGACGTCAGTCGCGAACAATTTGAAAATATTAAGTCACGTTCTGGAGAACGTGAGCTGGCCCCTGGCAGAGAGGGCCGCACTGGTTAGCAGAAGCTACGAACCGGGCATGAGCGTGTCGCTGATGGTGCGCCAGGAAGGCGTTGTCGTCAGCTTGCTGTTCCAGTGGCGCAAGCTAGAGCGCTAAGGGGCACTGACTGCGGTCTCTGCCGGTGAGGCTGTGGTGCCGGCCTCCGAGCTCGCGGCAGCGTGTGCTCGGCAAGAAGACGCTGGAGAACGAAATTCTCAAGGAAGCCGGGGAGTCCGCCGCCGAAAAAATTGGATTGCGCGCTCTCCCTTGTTGGACGGGGACGACCAGTGAAGGCTGTCTGCCAGGCCCTGGGGTTTGCGTGCTCGAATGTTCGCCTGCGGATTCGCCCAGAGAACTGGATCGACGCCCGCACAAGCTGACCCTCTAACGTCAGCGACGACACGCTGCTCGACGAGATCAAGGAGGCAGATCACCGGGCTACCGACTTACGGTTGCCGACGAGCCTGCGCACTGGTGAACCGGCATAGAGCCAACATTGGCGCTGCGCGCGTGAACGCCAAGCGCGTCTACCGCGTGATGTCGGGCCATGTGTTGCTGCTACCGAAAACGCCGAGGCTGCGTCAATCCAATCGGCCTCACGAGGGGGAAGTGGCGGTCGTGCGCAGCGATGTGCGCTGGTGCTCGTACGGCTTCGAGATCAAGTGCGACTCGGGTCGGGCCGTGATGGCAACCAACACCCAAGGACTGCTTGCTGCGAACGCGAGATTCTGGCCTTCCGGGCATGAGAAGGTAAATGGCTGCCGGGCGAGCCAGTGCGTGAGATGCTCGTCGAAGCCGTGGAAGAGCGCTTCGGCGGCATCGAGGGCATCCCCGAGACTACATCTTGGAGTTCCTCTCGGGCAACGGCGGCGCGTACATCGCGGCATCGCTCGACAACTGGGCCTGAAGCCGGCGAACACGCCAGTGTGCAGCCCGCAGAGCAACGGCATTGCCGAGAGCTTCGTCAACACGTTCAAGCGCGATTTCGTCAGCCGCATAGATCTCGCCAATGAGAGAGCGGTGATGGCGCAGATGGCTGAGGCCTTCGAGCACTTCAATGAGGTGCACCCGCACTTGGCATTGAAGATGAAGCCACCTAGGAAGTTCGGGCAGCATCGCGATGCCCAACAGCGTCTTGCTCAAATCGAGCAGGTGCTACATTGCGAATAGCCCGTGTCCTGTAATACGAGGGCAGGATCATATGTTCTTAACGCTCTGCGCGTCCATGATCAAGAACACGCTTGAGGCGTTGCGCCCCAGTCTCTCTCGGGCGCACCAACCTGATTTTTTAAGGCCTGCTCAAGCAGGCTGCCACCCTCACGCAGTTCACTCCAGATCGCAAAGTACGCATGTACCGTGCGCCACTTGGGGATGTCGCTGGGCAGCGCCCGCCATTGGCAAGCGGTGCGCAACAAATAGAGTACTACGCAAAACACCTCATACAAATCAACACTGCGGGCGCTTCCAGCAAGGCACGGATCGGTTCAAGCTGCCCGGGGCTGATGTCGCTGGGGTACTTGGCTCTCTTGGGGCATGCAGCTTAGCTCTTGTCTGCTACCAACGATCACTTGGGAAAGATTTTGAACAGGTTCTGAGGCCTCAAGTGGCGCCGGGCATGCCGCGCAGGTGCAAGATGCCCTCGTGCGGTAGTCGGCACGGCGGCGCCGCGGGCGGCAGCGTCGAGACCACGCGGCGGCCCGCTTCGAGCGCCACGGCAAGTGCCATCGTTTCGCATCCAGCCGCCCACGAAGCCCACGATAACGCTGCGGACAGTGAAGGCGACGTATCCATGCATGTGCCCGGCGGCGCATGCTGGTGAATCCATGTGTTGTACTTGCCCGCCGGGTCGGAAGGATGCGCGCGCAGCCGCAAAGGCGCACCCTGCAGGCCGAGCGTCGCAAGGTTCCTCACGAAAAAATCCAGTGCCTCGAACTCGCCCGGCTGCGACAGTCCCTGCCAAGGGTAGCGCAAGGGCTCGAGCAGGTAGAGGACCCGCGGCGCGACGGGCGGCGACGCAATGCCTTCGACCGTGCGGCGCAGGTAGAAGTTGGGGATCCGGCGGACGTCATGCCCCGGGAACACCTTGTGCGCCTCCGCGGCTGCATACGCATCCGTCACCCAAAGTTCACCGGGTAGAACGGTGATGCCGCCTCGCTCGAAGCGTTCGCGGTAGTTCACCCAATGGTCGATTACGGCCGCCTGCGGAATGCCACGCAGGAGTGCCAACACGCGAGCGTCATGCTCCAAGCTGCTTGCCCAGCCTGTTCCCGTAACAATGAAGCGGGCGGTCGCCAGCGCTTCTTCGAGGTTGTCAGCGACTACGGCGCCTGGCACAGGATCGCGTTGCCAAATGCCCAGTGCGGGGCCCTGCATGAAGACGATGAAGCGGCGGCCGGGCGGCGCGGCGCGAAGGGCCTCGATGACGATGTTGGCCGCGCCCGCGTCGTGGCAGATGACGGCGGTGGGGTCAGCCGACGCGTCCATCGCGGAAGCGGGCGAAGTAGAGGATGTTGCGCTCCGCGCCCTCGACGATTTCCTGGGCGCGGCGCGTGGCCTCGTGGTGCATGCCCGACTTGTGTATAAGTCTAAGCATCGCCTCGTTGCAGTCGAGCGTGCCTGCAGTCACTTTGCGCAGCCCGCGCTCCGCCAGGAGCCATTCGAGCAGCGTACGCCAGGCGTCCAGCCCGAATCCGCCGCCCCACACACGCCGGTCGCCCACGAGGATACCCATGTCGGCAGTGCCGTGCGGCACCGACACATAGGCCGTCATCGTCCCGATGGCTTCGCCTGTGTCGCGGCGCCTGATTATAAGGAAGTGGTTGGGGCTGTCCGCGAAGCCATTGAAATACTTCGCGCTGCTTTCGGCCGTGTGCGCCGTAAAACGTTGGTTGGAAAAACGCACGACGGTGGGGTCGTTCAACCAGCTGATGTAGGCTGGCGTGATGTCACCGGCCTTGAAGGGGCGGAGCTCCGTGAGCCGGCCTTCGGGTCGCATGTGCTGTGTCAGGCTGCAGTGGCCTGCAGCGCGCCGAGCTGGGACCATACCTTATGGAACGCCTCGACTACCAGGGCGACGTCGGCGGGGCCGTAGTCGTTCAGGCAGATGTTGATGCCCAGGAAGGTCTCATTGTGCAGCTTCTCGGCGACGGGGCAGAGGCCCGGGGCATAGGTGATGTCGCGCGAGGCGTAGGGGGAGGTCCAGGGGAAACCCTGCGTACCGTACGCGATGCGGTTGCGGAACATCGGTATGAGGTGGATGTTCTGGTAGCCGCTGATGAGGCCGGGCACGCCTTCGGCCCGCAACGCCTCGATAACGCGGGTGCGAGTCACGCCGAGCGAGGCGAAGTCGCAGGTCATGCCGTAGATGTAGTAAACGTGCGTGTTGCCCGGCGCGACCTTGGGTGTCTTTAGGCCCTTGAGCGAGGCCAGCCCAGCGTTAAACTGCTTTACCGCGCGCTGTCGTCCGGCGATGTTGGCACCAAGCTTCTTCAGCTGCTCGGAGGCGATGGCGGCTTCGATCTCGCCCATGCGAAAGTTGTAGCCGAGCATGTTGCTGAGCTCCTCGGGGTCGTTAGTATCGATGACGGCTTCGGCGTGGTTGCGGATGAGTTGCAGGCGGCGCGCATACCGGTCGTCGTTCGTGACGAGAATCCCTCCTTCGCCACAATGGATGTGCTTATGGTAATTCAGGCTGAAGCCGCCGATGTCGGCGAGCGTGCCAGTAGACTTGCCATCTTGCGTGGTGGCGCCAGGGGCTTGCGCCGTATCGCTCAGCAGCTTAATGCCGTGCCGCGTCGAGATCTCGCGCAGCGCGGCCATGTCGGCGGATTGACCGAAGATGTCGACCGCCACTATGGCCCGCGTGCGCGGACCGATTAGGTTTTCGACGCAGGCGGGGTCGATGTTGAAGGTTTCCGGATCGACGTCCGCGAAGACGGGAATGCCGTTGAAGTGTAGGATGGCCGTTGCTGTGGCTACCATGGTCCATGGCGTTGTGATGACTTCATCGCCAGGCTCGAGACCAATGGCACCGATGGCCGCGATGAGGCCGGACGTCCAGGAGTTGACCGCGATGGCGTGCTTCACGCCGAATTGCTCTGCTGCCTGTTTCTCGAAAGCGCGGACGCGCGGGCCGCCCATGAATGCCTCGCCGCGCGCGCCGATGTAGGCGGAGAGAACGCCGCTGCGCATCACCTCCGTGACTGAGGCAAGTTCTTCGTCGCCAATGGTGTTGAACGACTTGATGGGTTTGCGGATGACGGCTGGGCCGCCCAGGAGGGCAAGGGTGTTGTTCATGGATTGGCGGATCTGGTGGGTGCAGGGGCGGCGGCGCGGATGGATTCGCACAGGCGTTGCGCCTCGAGCGCTGTCACCCCAGTGCTTAGCAGCGGTGAGTCTTTCATCACCGCATCATAGATATTATGCGCGGCGCCCGTCATGGCCTCCATGTAGCGCCCGGGCAGGCGGCGCCCGCCGTCCAACGCCCGATAGCCGGCGAATTGGGCACTCGGGCCTGGCAGGCGCAGGCGCCAAGCCAGCCCGCCGTCTTCCATGGCGATGACGGCGGTGGAAGTGACGAGCTCCACCTCGAAGAGTGAGTAGTCGGTGGCATGCGCGCAGCCAATGCTGATGCCAGCGCCGGATCCGGAAGCGAGCAGGGCGGGAACGGTCGGGTCGTCCGGCCAGAAGTCGGAAAACGCGTGACCCGCGCTTAGCAGGGAGAGTGGCCCGAGCCAGAGCGAGAGCAGGTCGACGAGATGGCTTCCGTTGTTAAGGATACCCTTGCTGTAGCGCGCGCTGGCGCCCCGCAGCTCGCCGTGGCCGCCTGCTGCGAGCTGGCGGCCCAGCTCGCGGATGTCGGGCGCCCAGCGGCGCGTGTGGTTGACGGCCAGCAGCACGCCCGCTGCGGCGCAGGCCTGCACGATCGCCTCGGCTTCGATGGCAGTCGGCGAGAGCGGCTTCTCGCAGAAGATGAGGCGAGGATGCGCTTGCAGCGCGATCATTAGGTCGCCGAAGTGGTTCGCGGTCGGTGAGCAGATGCTCACAATGTCCCAACGCTCGCCCGAACTCGTTGCTTGGGCGCAACTGTCGAAAGCAGTTCGGACGCCCCAGTGACGCTGGAAAGCCTTGCGGCGGGTAACGTCTGGATCCGCGCAGGCGGTGACGCGGAAACCGCCGTGCCGGGCATAGGCGCCGGCGTGCGAAAGCGGCCAGTCAGTCCGGCTGCGCGTCTGGTCGAAGCCACCGCCGATGTTGCCGCAGCCGACGATGAGAACTGAGAGCACGGGTTGCTTCATGCGCGGCCCCAGGAAAGGAAGAGCGCCCTCAGGATACGGCGGTTGGCCGAAAAGAGCCGACCGAAACGCGGGTCGTCCATTCGCGCCCCCACCTTGAAGGGCACCTGCTCGATGCGCAGGCCGCGCCGTGCCGCGAAGAGCATCAGTTCTGTACCGATTGAGCCATAGGAGTCGAAATGCCCGAGCGATTCGTACACGCCGATGCGGTACCCCTTGAGCCCGCATAGAGGGTCCGAGATGCCGAATAGGGAACGCGTGTACAGTGCGAAGAGGTGCTCCGCAATGCGTGGGCGTTCATCCCGCACGCCGAGCACGACGTCGGCTCCGCCCTGCAGCGCGGCGATGAACTGGGCCACCAGCGACGGGTCGTGTTGGCCGTCGGCGTCCAGGGTGATCACGGCCTCGAAGCCACGTCGCGCGGCCTCGGCGAAACCGGTGTTGAGGGCCGCGTCGTAGCCCCGGTTTGTGCCGTGGCTCACGACGATGGCGCCCGCTTCCCGTGCGAGCGCTGGGGTGTCATCGGTGGAACCGTCATCGACCACGACGACGCTAGCATGCGCGCCCGCAGCCGCGGCCACTTGCGCGATGGTCGCGGCTTCATTGAGGGCCGGGACGACTAGCGCTATTCGAAATCTGCCCATTTCAGGTGCTCTCCTGCGGGGACGTCGCGGCGCAGGCGGCGGCCGGTGATTTCGCCGAGCCGCCAAGGTTCGATGGCGTCGGCGGGGCAGGGCCGCAGCATTTTCAAGTCGGCGCGGGCGATGGTCTCGCCGATGGCCATGGCGCGGGCCGCGCGGACCGCGCGTCGCTGCAGCACGACAGTCTCGCGCTCGTTCTCTTCGACGCGCTTCACGGCGGTGCCCAGCGCGTTTTCCAGCTCGCGCGTCCGGTCCACCATCTCACGCCACGTGCGCCCGTCCATCGAGAAGCCATGGTCGGGCCCGGTGCGGGCGGTGTTGTCAGTGAAGTGCTTCTCGATCATGCGCGCGCCGAGCGCGACGGCGCCCAACACCGTGGTGTGGCCGGGGGTATGGTCGCTCAGTCCGAGCACGAGGCCGGGGTACATGTCGCGGTAGGCCTTGAGCACGTTAAGCTGGATGAAGCGGAAGTTCTCCAGGCTGGCGGTGTAGTTGGTGTTGCACTGCATGAGGCACAGCTGCGGGTTGATCGCGAGCGCGGCCGAGACGGCGCGGTGTACGTCGTCGAACGTGGAGGCGCCGCTGGCCAGGATATAGGGTTTGCCGCGCGCGGCGATGTATTCCACCATCTCGATCCAGCTGATGTCCCCCGAGCCGATCTTGTATGCGGGGACGAACGGATCGATGCGGTCGACAAGGTCCATCGCGTACGGGCTGGTGAAGAACGCGATGCCAGCCTTGTCGCAGGCTTCTTTCAGCACGGGCGTCCAGTCGAGGCTCACGCTTGCGTCGCGGTAGACCTCGAATACCGACTTCTTCCATTTCGACTGGTGGGAGTGATGCCCGCCGAGGTTGCGGAACCCCGCGTCGCTCACGATCGTCTCGGCCTTGAAGTGCTGGAACTTCGCTGCATCGGCGCCGGCTTCTGCCGCCTGGTGGATGAGGTCGCACGCGCGGTGTAGGTCACCGTCATGATTGGCTGCGATGTCCGCGATGAAATATGTGGGATGGTCCAGGCCGATCTGCTTGTCCTGGATACGGAGGGCGTTTTTAGTCTGCATCGCGGTACTCCATTGCGGTCGATTCGATTTCTTGTCGCAGGCTAGGCATGTGTAAGCCCAGGGCGCTCTCGATGCGGCGGCTGTCCATGCGCATATCTAAAGGCCGCTTCGCGCGCAGCAGGCCAGATGCGGTTGATGAGGTGCGCGTCATCGCAGGATGCGCAACCCCGAGTGCGGCAGCGAAAGCGAGAGCGAAGTCCGCCTTGCTCATACCGTCGGCAGCGCCGAGATTGAAGATGCCATGGGGTCGGATCTCCGCGACACGGACGATCATCTCCACTAGAGTTCTGAGGCTAAGCGGGCTGAAGAGCACGTCATCGAACACCTGGATGGGCGTACCAGCACGGAGCGATTGGGCGAGCCAGTCGGAAAGACTCTCGCGCCCGGGTCGAGCGCTGCGGCCGAAGAAGTTGGTCCTGAGGACCGTGGCGCCCGCGCTTAGCGCAGCAAGTTCACCAGCGTATTTGGAGAACCCATAGGTATTAACGAGGGTCACATCGTCTTCGGCGTGCGGGCCGGGGCCGTCATAGACTTGGTCCGTGGATATCTGCAGCAGGTGGCACCATGCGCCACGACTTTCAATCCAGGCGGCGACGTTCTCGACTGCCCTGACGTTGGCGAGGTAGGCCTCCTGTGGATTTTCTTCGCAAGCATCCACGCTGGTGAGGGCTGCCAAGTTGACGATGAGGCCCGGCTTCACGGCGTCGAGCACCCGAGTTGTGGCTTGGCTGTTGGCTAGATCCGCGGTGTACTTAGCGCCACTTGAGCGGGCGTGCATCACGGTTTCCCATCGGGCGGAGAGTGCCGGCATGAGGCGCGAGCCCAACAGGCCGGTTGAGCCCAGCACGAGGGTGGGAGCGTCGGGGCCGGGTCGCGAACCGCTCATGCCGCGCGGGTCGTCGCTAGCGCGTCAACGACGAGTTCGGCCCGCATCCAGTCGTCTGGGGTGTCAATGTCCACGACGCGCCAGGCGGGAATGGGCAGGCCGAGTCCCGCAGTGTGCATGCGTAAGCCCGCGAGCCATGCCTCGGCCTTGCCGAAATAGAACTGGCCAGCATCGTGGAAGGTCTTCTCGAGGTCCTGCGTGCGGGTGAGCTCATGCTCAGGCTGCAGGAACTGCATCGTGCCTCGGGCAGTGCGGTGCATCGCACGCTGAACGGGATGGGCGTACTCAGTGACGGGATAGACGAAATCTGCGTCGCGCTCCATGCACATTTGCGATGCGCGGCGAAGGTCCGCTATCGCCAACGTCGGGGCGCATGGATAGATGCAGCAGGCATGAGAGACGTCCCAACCCAACTCTCTACAAGCGTTCACAGCATGCGCGATGACTGGCACGGTGGGCGTGATGTCGTCGGCCAGCTTTGCCGGGCGCATGAAAGGTGTTCGGGCGCCAGCATCGCGTGCGATGTGCGCAATCTCCTCGTCGTCCGTTGATACTAGTACCCGCTCGAATATCCCACTTTCGAGAGCGGCGCTGATCGACCAAACGATCATCGGTTTGCCGCGGAACGGTAGGATGTTTTTGCGTGGAATCCGCTTGCTTCCACCGCGGGCGGGAATGATGGCGATCTTCATCTGTACTTCAATCCGGTGAGCCCATCTGCTGGGCAATAAGTACGCGCAGTTGTTCCACGCTGAGGAACTTTGGATTGTTTCCGCTGTCGTAACTGAAATCTTGGGCCACTGGTTTGCCTCTCGTTGCCGCGCAGTACTCTTCGAGGTTGAGTGCAGCGGGGAGTATTGCGTAGTAGTGTCCAAGATCTACGGTGCTCGCTGCGTCGCTCAATGTGATCATTTCTTCGTGAATCTTCTCTCCAGGGCGAATCCCGATGATTTCCTGTCGGCAATTTGGTGCCACTGCTATTGCCACATCGGTGATGCGGTACGACGGAATTTTGGGCACCAGCACTTCTCCACCCCAAGCGTGCTCGATAGACCAGAGGACCATGTCCACGCCTTCCTGCAGGGAGATGTTGAATCGGGTCATGCGAGGGTCAGTGATCGGCAGCACACCGCTCTTGCGTCGCTCCAGAAAGAAGGGGATGACGGAGCCACGGCTTCCCATCACGTTTCCGTAGCGTACGACGCTGAAACGGATGTCCCGATTGCCTTTGATGTTGTTGGCCGCGATGAAGAGTTTGTCGGAGCAGAGTTTTGTGGCGCCGTAGAGGTTTACCGGCGCTGCGGCCTTGTCTGTTGAGAGTGCAACCACGCGCTGCACGCCGTTAGATAGGCAGGCCTCGATGAGGTTCTGGGCGCCGAGCACATTGGTCTTGATACATTCGAACGGGTTGTACTCTGCTGCAGGCACTTGCTTGAGGGCTGCAGCATGCACAACGATGTCGATTCCTTCCAGTGCACGCCGCAAGCGAGCTTCGTCGCGCACGTCGCCAATGAAGTAACGCAAGCAGGGGAACTGGCTGGCCGGGAACACCTGCTGCATTTCATACTGCTTGAGCTCGTCACGCGAGAAGATAACGAGTCTTCGTACCTCGGGATAGCGTTCTAGTACGGTACGCACGAATGCTTTGCCAAAGGACCCGGTTCCGCCGGTAACGAGAATGGATTTGTCGGTCAGCATGAAGGTCCCACGAATGCTCTCTTGTTATTATCAACGACGTTTGCACGCGTGACTCCCGGGCGTGCCGCCAAACTTCGAGCGCGCCCCCTCACTGTGCTGCCAAACCGTACCGCTGTTCGCTTGTCTTCGCTAGTCCTGCTTGCCTTGGACACCGCACTCATTCTTCTGGCTTGGGTGTTGTCATTCTGGCTGCGTTTCAATCTGGACGTGCCTGATGAGTTCAGCTCTATGGCTGTTGAGTCGGCTTTGCTGGCTGTGGGGTCATACTGGGTCGCTCTCCTGGGCGTGGGAGTGCATCGACAAGTCTGGCGCTACATCGGTTTGTCTGAGTTGCGTCAGTTGGCGATCGCTGTCCTCGTCGCATCTCTGCTGACCGCAGCCGCGGTGCTGATGCTGCGTGTGCCGAGCTTTCCCCGTTCTGTCTTGCTGCTCCATCCCCTGATAGTTTTGATGCTTTTGGTGGCTGCACGCGCTGCTTGGCGCACGCTCTTCGAGCGGGCCGTTTTGCCGACGGGCACTCGGCCCATTTTGATCGTTGGAACGCTCCAGGATGCCGCCGATGCACTGCGGGCGCTCAAAGGCTCGGGCCACTGGCACCCCGTGGGTATCGTGTCGCACTTAGAGTCCGAGCAAGGGCGCTCGTTGCAGGGGGTGCCAGTGCTTGGCACCACCGCCAACATCGACTCTATTGCGCGCTCCGTTGATGTGCGCACGGCCTTGTTGGCCAGCCCCGCTGGATCTGAGGGGCGTGGTGAAGTCCTGAAGTATTCCAGCGATGCGGGTCTCGTGCTGCTCGCCATGCCTCGGCCCGATGAATGGCTTCGAACCGAGAGTGTCGGGCCGCGTCGCATCGAGTTGGAGGACCTGTTGGGCCGCGTTCAGGTGCAACTGGACGCCAAGGGCTTGTCAGATCTGTTTGCAGGTACATGTGTACTTGTGACCGGTGCTGGCGGCTCCATTGGCTCCGAGCTGTGCCGCCAGATTGCGCGTTTTGGTGTGGCGCGTCTGGTTTGTGTGGATGTGTCTGAGTTCGCTATCTACCAGTTGGAGCAGGAACTGCGCGAAGCACACCCGCAGATGCAGGGCATGTACTACACCGCTAACGTGCGTGAGGTTGAGCGCCTGCATGCCATTGCGCGTCTTCATCGGCCGACGGTGGTGTTCCATGCGGCAGCCTACAAGCACGTCCCGCTGATGGAATCGCTCAACGAAATCGAGGCATTGCGCACCAATGTCTTGGGCACCATGAATGCCGCTCGTGTGGCGGCTTCGGTTGGGGCTGCGCGTTTTGTACTGATCTCTACGGACAAGGCCGTGAATCCAACCAATGTCATGGGCGCCACCAAGAGGCTTGCGGAGCGGGTGGTGCAAGCGGTGGCTTCCGAGCACCCAGGGACGCGCTTTGTGGCGGTGCGATTTGGAAACGTGTTGGGTTCGAGCGGGTCGGTCGTCCCCTTGTTTACCGAGCAGATTTCGCGTGGTGGGCCGCTGACCGTGACCCATCCCGATATCGTCCGTTACTTCATGACCATTCCAGAGGCCGCCCAGCTGGTCCTGCAGGCCGGTCTGATGGGGCAGTCGGGGCAAATTTTTGTGCTGGATATGGGGGAGCCGGTCAAGATCGTGGAGCTGGCCAGAATTCTTGTTCGTTTGTCGGGAAAAACCGAGCAGGAGATTCCTATCGTTTTCACGGGCCTGAGGCCTGGTGAGAAGCTGTACGAGGAGTTGCTGGCCAATGGGGAGACCACCGAGCCTACGCCTCACCCCAAGTTGCATGTCGCCAAAACCGATGCTTTCGGTGGCGTGAATCCTGAGGCGGTGAGTCAGAGTATTGCGGACCTGGGGGTGGAGCCATCGGCGTCCGCACTCCGTTCATGGTTGCAGACGCAAGTGCCAGAGTACACCGCCCGCTAAGGCAAGCGCTGGCTTCCGCGTCTATTGCGCAATTCCCGTCCGCTCCAACACATCCCCCACCAACTCCAGCCGCACCAGCGGGTTGTCAAGCTCCATCAGCCGTTGCTTGAGTTCCAGCGGCACAGGGAGCAGTTCGCACCAGCGGTTTGCTACCCAGCCGCAGTCGTCCAGTTGTGCGGCGGTGGGGGTGATGGCGTTGTGGGGGGCGGGGTCGCGTTGCTGAAGGGTGTACAGCACCTGCGCCAGTGCAATTGCCGCCTTCTTGAGATCGTCGGGGATGGGGACTGTGAGGTCCGGGTCTAGGTGGCCCACGTCGGCAATCCACAGGCCGTGGGGCAGGTGGTGGCGCTGGGTGATGCGAAAGCGCTGGCTGCCGCGGCACTGCAGGGTGATCAACCCGGGCTGCGGATGCTCGATGTGCTCGATGACGGCCAAGGTTCCGATGTCATGGAAGCGTTCTTCCGGCGCGCCAGCCTGGCGCACCTCATGGCCTTGGGTAAGCGCCACCACGCCAAACGGTGCACCTGCCTGGTGGCATTTGCGCACCATGTCCAGATACCGCACCTCGAACACGCGCAGGGCGAGCACGCCGCCCGGGAACAGCACGGAGCCCAGGGGGAAAAGCGGTAGGGATGACAGGGTGAGGGGCTGTGTCATGAAGGGGGAATACCTTGGCCCGCTATCATCCCATGACACCGTCGGCTTTCGCTGCGCTCCATTGTTTTTGTCTCATCCATGCTCTACCAGATCGCTTCTTTCCTGCTCGACGTCATTGGTGGTCTGCTCACGGGGGCTTGTCTCTTGCGTCTGTACATGCAGTGGCAGCGTGTCCCGTTTTCGAACCCGGTGGGCGGTCTGGTTTTTGCCCTGACGGACTGGCTGATCATGCCGCTGCGCCGGGTGATTCCACCCGTGGGGCGCTGGGACGTCTCCAGCCTGGTGGCTGCTGTGCTGTTTCAGCTGGTGCAGTACCTTCTGCTCACGCTGGTGCTGGGGGCGGGGTCGGCATGGGCCTGGTTGCCGTGGCTTGCGCTGTTTGGGCTGGCGCGGGTGGCGGTGTCGGGGCTGATCGGCCTGTTGATCGTCTATGCCGTGATGTCCTGGGTGCAGGCGCGATCACCGCTTTCGGATGTCGTTGCCCGGCTGTGCGAGCCGGTGCTGCGGCCGTTTCGCCGCATCATCCCGTTGGTGGGAGGTATTGACCTGTCGCCACTGGCCGCGCTGGTGCTGTTGCAGGTGGCGATGATTGTGTTGGGCCATCTGCAGGCCGGCGTGATGCGGTGACTCAAAATTGGCAACAAAAAAAGCCTCTACCGCGCATTGGGTAAGGTTTTTTTGCTATCGAAATAATAGTTTTGGCTGCGCTCTATGGCGCAGCGATGTCACATCGCACCAGGCATCGGCATCACATGACAGCGTCAGCCGGCAGGCGCTGCAGCATGGCCAGGCTGCTGGCCACGGTGTTGCGCAGTTCGCGGCGGTCGCAGATGAAGTCCACGGCCCCCTTGGTCTGCAGGAACTCGGCACGCTGGAAGCCCTCGGGCAACGTCACGCGCACGGTGGACTCGATCACGCGGGGGCCGGCAAACCCGATCAGGGCCTTGGGCTCGGCGATCACGATGTCGCCCACGAAGGCGAAACCGGCGGAGACGCCGCCCATGGTCGGGTCGGTCAGCACGCTGATGTAGGGCAGGCCCTTCTTGGCCAGACGGGTGAGGGCCGCGTTGGTCTTGGCCATCTGCATCAGCGACAGCAGGCCTTCCTGCATGCGCGCGCCGCCAGTGGCGGTGAAGCAGATGAACGGCACCTTCTGCTCGATGGCGGTTTCCACGCCGCGCACGAAGCGCTCGCCCACCACGGAGCCCATGGAGCCACCCATGAAGTCGAACTCGAAGCACGCAGCCACCACGTTGATGCTCTTGACCGCGCCACCCATGACGATGAGCGCATCGGTCTCGCCGGTGTTTTCCAGGGCTTCCTTCAGGCGCTCGGGGTACTTGCGGCTGTCCTTGAACTTGAGGGCGTCTACAGGCAGCACTTCCTGGCCGATTTCATAGCGGCCTTCGGCGTCGAGGAACGAGTCCAGGCGCGCACGGGCACCGATGCGGTGGTGGTGGCTGCAGTGGGGGCAGACGTTCTGGTTGTGTTCCAGGTCGGCCTTGTAGAGCACCGTCTCGCAGCTTGGGCACTTGATCCACAGGCCTTCGGGCACCTGGCGGCGCTCGGTGGGGTCGGTTTGCTGGATCTTGGAGGGCAGAAGTTTTTCGAGCCAGGACATGGTGTTCTCCTCTTCAGTGGCTCGGCATGCCGGGAGGCGCTGGGGGCGCGCCACCGGGCAGGCCGGATTGAATCTGTGGCGCGCCAACCCGGTTGGGTGCAGCGCGCGCCGGGCTGCATTATGCGTCTACGCGTCCATGGCCTTCCGGATGCCGCGCAGGAAGTCGATGGTCAGGGGCACCACCTTGGCGTGCTCCTGGTCTTCGATGAGCTGGATGATGCGGCTGCCGATGACCACGGCGTCCGCGACCTTGCCGATCGCCTGGGCCGTGGCCGCGTCGCGGATGCCGAAGCCCACGCCCACGGGGATGTGCACATGCTGGCGGATGCGGGGCAGCATCTGCTCCACGGCCGAGGTGTCGAGTGCGCCCGAGCCGGTTACGCCCTTGAGCGACACGTAGTACACATAGCCGCTGGCCACGCGCGCCACCTGGGCCATGCGTTCATCCGTGCTGGTGGGGGCCAGCAGGAAGATCAGGTCCATGTTGTGCGCGCGCAGGCTTGCGGCGAAGGCCTCGCATTCTTCCGGCGGGTAGTCCACGATGAGCACGCCGTCGACGCCGGCCTCGGCGCTGTCGCGCACGAACGCGCCTTCACCGTGGATCTGGTCATAGCGCTCCACCGGGTTGGCGTAGCCCATCAACACCACGGGCGTGGTGCCGTTGCGCTTGCGAAATTCGCGCACATGGTCGAGCACCTGCACCATGCCCACACCCAGGCCCAGGGCCTTTTCGCCCGCCTTCTGGATGACCGGGCCGTCGGCCATGGGGTCGGAGAAGGGCACGCCCAGCTCGATCACATCGGCACCGGCCTCGACCATGCCGTGCATGAGGGCCGGCGTGATGTCGGCAAACGGGAAGCCTGCAGTGACGTAGGGGATCAGCGCCTTGCGGCCCTGGGCTTTCAGCTGTTCAAAGGTGGTGTCTATACGGCTCATGGCTTGGCGTCTCCTGCGGCGCCCTTGACGGTCAGGCCGCGCATGGAAGGGCGGTCATAGAAATCCTCACCCGACAGGTCGGCCACGGTGCCGATGTCCTTGTCGCCCCGGCCCGAGAGGTTGA
>JADMJR010000186.1:0-2104 GCA_018780365.1 Acidovorax sp.
CAGCACGGTTGTCAGCCAGCGCGGCAGCAGCGGGGGCCGCAGCAGAAGCGTTGGCATCGGTTGCCCGGTACACCCCCAGTTGCCGGTACAGCGCAGCCAGATCGGCCGAAGCAGCGGGGCGCTCCCCTGGGTACGGTGGCATCAACTGCCACAGGCGTTCGGTGTCCAACGTTTTGGCGATGGACAGCCGCGCAAACTCGTTGCCCCAGTTGCCGCCCAAGTCCAGGGCCATCATCAATGCCCAGCCCACGCTGTCTTCTGGCTCCCACACCGCGCCCGCTACCCCACCCGGCTGAACGCCCAGAATATGAAACTCAGGCGGCAGCGCCTGGGGGCGGTTTTGGTGAAACGCGTGAATCCCCTGGCTGTAGGCCTGCAGGGCCTCTTGGGCATACAACGGCAGGCCTGCATACTGGCGCTTGGCCGTGCCCATGATGTCCAGCGTGCGCATGAGCTTGTCGGTTTCCAGCGTGGCCGGCCCAAACACCTCGGACAGCTCGCCGTGCATCACACGGCGGTTGAACTCCAGCTGCCACGTGCGCTCCTGCGCATGCACATAGCCCATGGCAAACCAGGCGTCTTGCGGGCTTTGTGCGCGGATATGAGTAACGTCAGCGCCATCGCGCTGCACCTGCACGGCCTGGCGCAGGCCCTTCACGACCAGCTTGCCATCCATCGCCGCAAAGCTGCGCTGCACATACACCGCAGCCCCCGTGCCGGCCAACAATGCCGCCACTACCAAACCAACGGCCGTTCGCTTCATCCACGCCATGTCTCGTGTCTCCTGTTTATTGTTCGAAAGTGAAAGGGGGTGGGGACTCGACCTGGCCCCGCCACGCAGTGACGACCGAAGGCTCAACCCAGATGAACGCGGGTCCCTGCGACCTGAAAGTTCATGACCGGGGCACTGGGCTCGGAAAAAGGAACCCCCAACGCAATCTGCCCCATGCCATGCAGGATGCAGGCGTCACGGCGCAGTCGCACGGGCGAGTCGCTGCCGTCAAACCGCACCCAGGTGCCAAAGCTGCTCATGTCGGTGAGCACAAAGCCGCTATTGCGCCAGTCGATGCGCGCATGCAGCCGCGACACGCGGGGATCGTTGATGCACAACTGCGCGTGGGTGGCCCGCCCCACGTGCACGGGCGCATCCGACGAGGTAAATGACATGTCCACACCATGCCAAGAAAACTGGATCTGCCCCAGGATGGGATCGGCTGGCGCAAAATTACTGACCAGCGCCGCCTGCATGGTAAGCGAGTCGAGCTCTTCGTTCTCGCGCCATTCCACCTGGTAGAGCATCTGCAACTCGGCTTTGCCACGGATCTCCATCAGGCCGAGCTTGCGGTACCACACGTCAGGGGCCGCCCCTGCCAAGAGCACTGCCGTCTCGGTGGCCCAGATTTCGGCAGGGCCCGCGCGCTCGCACAGGCGGGAGGCCACATTGACGGCATCGCCGTAGCAGTCACCGTCCACATCGACCACATCACCGCTGGCCACGCCCACGCGGATGTCCATGCGCAGCGGCTGCGGCCAACGGTCCAGGCGCGCCTGGTGCTGGCGCAGCATATAGGTGGTGGCGGTCACAGCACTGGCCGCATCGCCAAAAATACACAACACCCCGTCGCCCAGCTTCTTGACCACACGGCCAGCATGCGCCTCGATGGTGTCACTGATCCACTGCGTGACCTGGGTCACCGCCTCGGTGGCGCGCTCATTGCCGAGCGTTTCGTACAACGAGGTACTGCCCGATAAGTCGGCGAAGACCACCGTTGACAACACACTCATGAACGGTGGCCGATCAGTAACATCATGTGATTCAGTTTAGTGCAAGCTCAACGAAGACGCACCCATCAAAGCGTCAACAATCCTGTACCAAGGCCTTTGCAGGCCGCGCAGGCCACCGCCTGTGGCCCCGCCGCAGGCGATAGCGGCATCGACGTGCTTTGGACGGTATGCCGCACAGGGCGATGACAACGCCCTAAAGCGCGAGCCTCGCAGGGCACCTGCTCACCACGCCGCGCACCGTCAGGCCACCGAAAACATCCGCAGCGAATGCGTAAAAGTTCGCAACAAACGGGGCCATCGTGTTGTCTTTATGCAAAAA
>JADMJR010000186.1:2114-5731 GCA_018780365.1 Acidovorax sp.
CTTACTTTGATCAACCCTGTTACAAAAACCGCACTACCCTCCGCCCATGCGCTGGAACAAGCCCAATCTCCGCAACAACCTGCACGACCTGCTCGGTCGTGACAAGCCGTCGTCGACGGCCTGGGTGCGCGACCAGGGCCTGGAGGAGGTGCGGCGTGCCATGCTGCAAAGCCTGATGGGGCTCAGCGGCTGCGAAGTGGCGCGCATGAGCATGCGCCTGCGCTATGCGGGCGATATCGAGGCGCTGTGGTATCTGCGCAGCGACCTGCTCGACACTCTGATTCCGCTGCGGGGCCAGGCCGTCGCCCAGACCGTGCTGGACAAGGTCACGCCGATGTTCCAAGGTCAGTTGCCGCTATCGTTGCGTGTCCCGCAGATGCCACACGCGCCCCGCGCGCACTTCTGAACCCTGAGGCGGCTGCTCGCGGCGGGCCTGCTTCTTATTCCCGCCACCCAGCCGCGCTCAACCCGCGCACTCAGTGCTGGTGGCCCCAGTAAATCAGCGCATCACGCTCTTCCACCGACAACGACACCGTGGCGCCCACGGGCAGCAGCACTTTGGTTTCGACATGCCCGAAGGGCAGATTGGTCAGCACAGGTGCCTTGATCTGGGTGCGCAACCAGTCCACCACCGACTGCAGCTTGTAGCCCTTGTCGTGCGGCGCCAGCTTGAAGTTGGTGAACTGCCCCAGCACGATGGCCTTTTGCTGGGCCAGCACACCCGCATGCAGCAGCTGGGTGAGCATGCGCTCGATGCGGTACGGGTGCTCGTGCACGTCTTCGATGAACAACACCCCGCCCTTGATCTGCGGGAGGTACGGTGTACCCACCAGCGAGGCCAGCACCGACAGGTTGCCGCCCCACAGCGTGGCGCTTTTCACATACACGTTGGGCACCGCCGGTTTGCCGGTGGTGGCGCTGGGCTTTTCGTTGTTCATGCGCCAGCCCGTCCCTTCGCCGTGGCCGGTCAGCAGGTCATCGAAGCAGGCTTCCATGATGTCGTCGGGCTCGCCCGCCACGCCAAAGTCGGCCCCCAGCGAGGGGCCAGCCCATGACGTGGCGCCCGTCTTGGCCAGCAAGGCGAGCTGGAAGGCGGTGAAGTCGCTCACCCCGACAAAACGCGTTCCCTTGTCGATCGCCTTGGCCACGGCCTTGTAGCGGATGCCCGGCAGGATGCGCGTGAGGCCATAGCCCCCGCGCGAGATCAGCGCCACATCGGCGCCGCTGGCCGCGGCGCGGTGGATGGCGGCCAGGCGGGTGGCGTCGTCACCCGCAAACCGGGTGTGGCTGGCCAGCGCGTCCTCGTCCACCTCCACCTCATGGCCCAGGGCTTTGAGCCGGGCAATGCCGCGCTTGAAGGCCGCCTTGTCGCGCACGGCGCTGGAGGGCGAGTAGATGTAGATGTGTTTGGGACCATGGTCGTGGTCGCAATGGGAATGGTCGTGATGGTTGTGCAAAGCGCTCAGGCCCCGAGGGGGCCTGCTCCGTCAAAAAGAGAGGTCCGGCGCCGTGTCAGCCGTTCGAGCTGCCAGCGCCAGGAAACGAGAAGTATTCCACAGCCCGCGCAGCGATCACCTCGCCGTGCTCCTGCACAAAATGGCCCGCATCCGGCAGCACCACGGGCTCGGGGCAGCCCTGGATGGTTTGCTGCAGCGCGCGCATGGTAGGCAAGCCCAGCACCGGGTCCTGTGCGCCCACCACCATCAGGCTCTGGCCTTGCCACTGGTGCTGCCAGAAATCGCGGGCTGCGCGCGACAGGGCCGCGCCCGGATCACCAATGGCTGCGGGCACACGCTCCGGGAACGCCCGCAACGCGGCACGGTAGCCCTTGTCCGGGAACGGCGCATCGTAGGCAGCACTCTCTGCGGCGGCCAGTTGCGGGTTACCACGCGCGAGCAGGCGCCCCACCCCATACAGCGGCTTGTCCCGGCACATCGCACGCCATTGCACAAAACCCGGCGGCAAGGGCGCATCGCCCATGGCCAGCATGGTATTCATCACCAGCAGGCCGCCAAAACGCTCCGGCGTCGCCATGGGCAGCGTCAGGCCCAGGATGCCGCCCCAGTCCTGCACCACCAGCACCACGTTGCGCAAATCCAGCCGCTCAATCAGCTCCAGCAGCACCTGGCGGTGCCATTCAAACTGGTGCACGCCCTCCTTTTTGGGCTTGTCGCTTTTGCCAAAGCCGATCAGGTCGGGGACCACCACACGATCACCCGCCGCCAGAAAGGTGGGCAACATGCGCCGGTACAGGTAGCTCCAGGCCGGGTTGCCATGCAGGCACAGCCAGGTGCGGGGCGCATCGCGTAGACCCTCGTCCAGATAGTGCAACCGCAGGCCCGCCAGGCTGGGCAGGTCGCTGATGTACTGCGGCGCCCACGGGTAACCAGGCAAGTCGGCAAATGCTGCATCGGGCGTGCGCAGGGCGTCGTCGCGCAGCGGGTGGCGGGCCAGCGCTTCGGCGCGTTGCTGGCGGCGGCGCTGCGCAAAAAAGCTGCTCAGCAGGCTGCCGCATTCATCGGCCAGCACGCCGCCCAGCACCTCGGTCTGGTGGTTGAGCTCGGCATGGCCAAACAGGTTGAGCACCGAGCCTGCGGCGCCCGTCTTGGGCTCCACCGCGCCATACACCACGCGTGCCAGGCGCGCATGCAACATGGCGCCGCTGCACATGGCGCAGGGCTCCAGCGTGACATACAGGCTGCAGCCATCAAGCCGGTAGTTGCCCAGGCGCTGAGCCGCTGCACGCAGCGCCACGATTTCGGCGTGGGCCGTGGGGTCGTGACCCTCCACAGGCGCGTTGCGACCCGTGGCAATCACCTCGCCGTCCTTCACCACGATGGCGCCGACGGGTACCTCGCCCGCCTGCGCGGCCGCCTGCGCCTCGGCCAGGGCCAGGCGCATCCAGTGGGTGTCGAGGGGTGCGTCTACCATTTCAATATTGATAGCAACAAAACGAATACAGTCGCGCGCAGACGGCCATTTTTATTCATTATTTGGCAGCATCCTCGGGCATAGGGCGTGCTTGCTGCATCAAACCTTCCATTTGCTGCTTGACCTGCTGCTGCATCTGCTGGCTTTGCTCCCGCACGGTGGCCGGGGGCGCCGAGGCGGGGGCGGCCCCGGGCGCCGTCTGCAGCGCAGGCACCGGGGCGCGCGTGGCCGACAACTGCTTCTTGACCAACAGGCCCACGATGGCCAGCACCACCACCAGCCCCACCAATCCGAACACTGCACGCATAAGACTGCTCCTTGCCGGGCACCAGCCGCCCGTTGGCTAAGCGACCGACTGTAAAGGCAAACCCCGCACGCAAAAACGGCCGCACAAGGCGGCCGTTGAAGGTTTCGCAAACCCAGTGGGCCTTAATTCAGCGCCACGCGGCTGCCGTCCTTGAAGGTGTAGAGCGTCACGGCGGGCGTGGTCAGCTCGCCCTTGGCCGTGAACGCGATGTTCGCCGTCACGCCCTTGTATTCGGTCTTGGCGATGAAGGGACCGAACACCTTGGGGTCTACCGAGTTGGCGCGCTTCATCGCATCCGCCAGCACCATGGCAGCGTCATACGCATAGGGGCTGTAGATCTGGAACTGGCCGGGGAACTTGGCGTCGTAGCGCTTCTTCC
>JADMJR010000044.1 GCA_018780365.1 Acidovorax sp.
TGCGCGGCGGCAAGGTCGAAGTGCTGGAAGGCGACTGGAACCCCGGCCGCACCGTGATCCTCAAGTTCGCCAGCTTTGATGCGGCGCGCGCGTTTTACGACACCCCCGAGTACCAGAAAGCCAAGGCAGCGCGCGAAGGCGCGGCCATCATGCGCATGGTGTGTGTCGAGGGCGTCTGAGAACGCGATGACTCTCTCACGCCGGTCGGGTTGTACCCGGTTCGTACCTGCAGGCTGATTCACTATCAAATCAGTAGCATAAAATGACCACAGACGTGCCCAAGCGGCCATTTGGCTTCTAACCCACCAAGCCCGTCCGCCCGTCTGAATGAATTTCAAAAACCTCAAGGAAAATCATGAGTGCCATTGTTGACATCGTAGGCCGCGAAGTGCTGGACAGCCGCGGCAACCCCACCGTCGAATGCGACGTGTTGCTGGAGTCGGGCGTGATGGGCCGCGCAGCCGTGCCTTCGGGCGCCTCCACCGGCAGCCGCGAAGCCATTGAAATGCGCGATGGCGACAAGAGCCGCTACCTGGGCAAGGGCGTGCTCAAGGCCGTGGAGCACATCAACACCGAAATCGCCGAAGCCGTGTTGGGCCTGGACGCCTCCGAGCAGGCCTTCCTGGACAAGACCCTGATCGACCTCGACGGCACCGAGAACAAGAGCCGCCTGGGCGCCAACGCCATGCTGGCGGTATCGATGGCCGTGGCCCGTGCCGCTGCCGAAGAATCCGGCCTGCCCCTGTACCGCTACCTGGGCGGCATGGGCAGCGTGCAATTGCCCGTGCCCATGATGAACGTGATCAACGGCGGCGCACACGCCAACAACAGCCTGGACCTGCAAGAGTTCATGATCATCCCCGTGGGCGCTCCCACCTTCCGCGAAGCCGTGCGCTGGGGCGCCGAAGTGTTCCACGCGCTCAAGAAGATCATCCACGACAAGGGCATGAGCACCGCCGTGGGCGACGAAGGCGGCTTTGCCCCCAGCGTTGAAAACCACGAAGCGGCCATCCGCCTCATCCTGCAAGCCATCGAAGCCGCAGGCTACACGGCGGGCGAGCAGATCGCCCTGGGCCTAGACTGCGCGGCCAGCGAGTTCTACAAGGACGGCCACTATGTGCTGGAAGGCGAAGGCGGCCTGAAGCTCACCGCCCAGCAGTGGACGGACATGCTGGCGGCCTGGGTGGACAAGTACCCCATCATCAGCATCGAAGACGGCATGCACGAAGGCGACTGGGATGGCTGGAAGCACCTGACCGAACGCCTGGGCGACAAGGTGCAGCTGGTGGGTGACGACCTGTTCGTCACCAACACCAAGATCCTCAAGGAAGGCATCGACAAGCGCATCGCCAACTCGATCCTGATCAAGATCAACCAGATCGGCACGCTGACCGAAACCTTCGCCGCCATCGAGATGGCCAAGCGCGCCGGCTACACCGCCGTGATCTCGCACCGCTCGGGCGAAACCGAAGACAGCACCATTGCCGACATCGCGGTGGGCACCAACGCCGGCCAGATCAAGACCGGCTCGCTGTCGCGCTCGGACCGTATCGCCAAGTACAACCAGCTGCTGCGCATCGAAGAAGACCTGGGCGAAATCGCCCAGTACCCCGGCCGCGCTGCGTTCTACAACCTGCGCTGATCCCGCAGCCCTCTCGCCTGAGCGAGCCCCGCCTTGGTCTCCCGCATCGTCCCCGTCATCCTGCTGGCCTTGCTGGGGGCGCTGCACGCCCAGCTCTGGCTGGGGCGGGGCAGTGTGCCGCGTGTCAACGAGATGCAGCGGCAGATCGATGTGCAGAAGGCGGCCAATGACCGGGCCCGCCAGAGCAATGCGCGCCTGACCTCCGAGGTGCACGACCTCAAGGAAGGGCTCGACATGGTGGAAGAAAAAGCGCGCAGCGAGCTGGGCATGGTCAAGCCCAACGAGGTCTACGTGCAGTTCACGCCCCGCTGAACGGCTGAACCGTCTGTTGCCCAACGCGGTCCTGCCGCTACGCCCGCGCCCCGTCGTCCGTGCTCCCGCTCCCTGACCCCTTGCCCTCGATTGCCTTGTTGGGCGCCCCACACACCGGCGCCGGGGCTCTGGCCCGGGCGCTGCAAGCGCTCATCCCACCTGGATCGGCGCAGATTGTGGTGGCACCAGCCGCGCTGGCAGCCCTGCCACAGGCACAACCCACGCCCGCCCGCCCTGTCGCCACACTGACCTTGCTCATGGGCCTGGACCTGCCCTGCCCAGCCGAAGACCGCGCCGCCCAGGAAGCCTCCGATGCACAGCTGCGCACTGCGCTGCAGGACGCCGGTGTGGCGTACCAGGTGATCTACGGGCAGGGCGACAAGCGGGTAATGAATGCACTAAATGCTATTAAATCAATAGCAAAAAACATATACCCAACAGGCGGTAACGAGGTATTTGACGTAAAAAACGGGATGCGCGCCCAGCGGCTGCGCGCCTGGAACTGCGAAAAATGCAGCGACCCTATCTGCGAACACCGCCTGTTCACCTCCCTGGTGGACAAGCGGCAAGCCCGCCCGGACTGATCCTTCAGGCTCTCAGCCCTCACCGGGCGTTGATCCCGTCCTCTGCCAATGACCGCACCAGCCCGCGCTGCAGCTCCTTCATCAGCAGCACCACCTGGCTGGAGCCATAGCGGTACCCGCCGTTGAGCACCTGCACCGCGCGGTCCCATTCGCCTTGCTGGGCCAGCTCGACCAAGGTGGCGGCCTGCTCATGGAAATACTGGTAGCGCGCCACCAGCAGCGGAAACGCGGGCTGGTCGCCCAGCACCTCGCCTCCCACGCCGTGCAGCCAGCGGCCCAGCACGCTGTGGTCCACGCGGCGTATCAGGGCCGGGTCCAGCCCCACGGTGGTGCGGCCCTCCAGGTAGTCCATCAGGCGGGCTTTCCAGCGTTCATGGGCGTTGATGGCGGCGTCAATGTCCAGGGTGGCCAGCAGGCTGTCGCCACGGCGCGAGTCGGGCACTGCGGCGCTGTCGAACAGCACCTGGGCGGGCGCAGCAGCAACAGCCGGATCGGCACGGCGGACACCCAGAACGCGACGCAATAACTCCATGACACCCTCGGAACAGGTTTTCTCAGATCCATCAGCGGCCGGATGCCGCTGCCACGGCGCACGCAGCGCCCCTGCCCCGCGCTGCGGCCGAAACGGAAGCCGCGCGATGGCCCATGGATCTTAGGCGGGGATGGAGAAATCGAATGTCAACGATGGTCAGCCATGCACAGCCCTGCAGGCGCCCTCTGCACCCTTGCAAGGGGCTGCCTGCGTGACCTGCCCCGGGCTTACTGGATGCCAGTGGGGCCTGGTGGCTGGCTGACGGCAGGCGAGACAAAAATCTGCGCCGCATCGACCGCGTCAAACCGGTACTGCTGGCCACAGAACTCGCAACCCACCTCAATGTCATCGCGCTCGGCCAGAATGCTCTCAGCCTCTTCAACCCCCAGGCTGCGCAGCATGTTGCGCACCCGCTCCACGCTGCAGGTGCAGGCAAAACGCGGGCCGCCGGTGCCCTGCTGGGGCTCGAAGCGCAGCAGCTTCTCCTCCCAGAACAGGCGGCGCAGGATGGTGTCCACATCCAGGGTCAGCAGCTCTTCGCGGGTCAGGCTGGCGGCCAGGTGGGCAATGCGGTTGTAGTCCTCGTTGTGGCCGATCTGGTCTTCGTTCTCACGGTGTGTGAGACCTGCGGCCAGGTTGCCCTCGCCCTTGATGGGCATGCGCTGGATCAACAGGCCCGCAGCCACCTGGTCGTTGGCGCCCAGCACCAGGATCGTGTCGAGCTGCTCAGACTGCAGCATGTAGTGCTGCAGCACATCCGACAGGCGCTCCAGCTTCTCGTGCTTGTCGCCATGCAGGGGCACCACACCCTGATAGGGCTGCTGGCCCGGATGGCGGTCCTTGGGGTCGAGCGTGATCGCACAGCGGCCACCGCCCCCCACGTTGACCATCTGGGAGAGGAGCGCCCCTTCGGGCACCTCGCCGTTGACGGTGACCGTGGCACGCAGGCTCAGGTCCGATTGCACCTCGGCCACGGCCAGCTTGACGGGACCATCACCAAACACCTGCAGCACCAGCGCGCCGTTGAACTTGATGTTGGACTGCATGAGCACACCTGCAGCGGCCATTTCACCGAGCAGCTCGCTCACGGGCGCGGGATAGGCGCCGGTGGCGGTGTTGCCCGCGCGGCGGCGCAGGATCTCGGTCCAGGCATCGGTCAGGCGCACGATCATGCCGCGCACGGGCAGGCCATCAAAAAGAAACTTGTGGAGTTCAGACACGCAGGGGTTCCAGGAGAAAAAAAGCAGCAGCGGCGTTCAGCCGATTTTGTGCAGGCCGTTTTGAAAACGGCGCGCGTTGTCGATGTAGTGTTGGGCGCTCTGGCGCAGGCCTTCGATCTGCTCGGGGGTCAGCTCGCGCACGGCCTTGGCCGGGCTGCCGATGATCATGGAGCCATCGGGAAACTCCTTGCCTTCGGTGACCAGCGCACCCGCGCCCACCAGGCAGTGTTTGCCGATCTTGGCGCCGTTGAGCACCACGGCGCCAATGCCAATCAGCGACTCGTCACCGATGGTGCAGCCGTGCAGCATGACCTGGTGGCCCACGGTCACACGCTCGCCCACCACCAGGGGTTTGCCAATGTCGGCATGCAGCACGCTGGCGTCCTGGATGTTGGAGCCCGCGCCAATGGTGATGCTCTCGGTGTCCCCCCGGATCACGGTGCCAAACCAGACGCTGGAATCCTCTCCCAGCAGCACGTTGCCCATCACCTGCGCACTGTCGGCCACCCAGGCCGATGCCGGCACCTGGGGCGCCACACCATCGAGTTCGTAAATCGCCATGCAAAAGTCTCCGTGGGGATACAGGCATCCAGGCCTGCGTTTTGGAATGGGGGAAGCGCCAGCCGGGGCGCCACGCATCTGCGGGCACCGTTGGCAACGGCCTAGAATTGTAAGGATGGAGCTTCGCCAACGTGCATTGCAGGTCTTGTGCCTTGCAGACCCTGAACAAAAAGCGGCCGCTGCGCTGGACCTGCATGCCCAAGCAGCTACGCTTTCGATAGCAGACGACACCCCGCACCTGCCAGGCAGCGCCAGCGACCTGCCTGGCCGCCCCGCGCGGCCGGAACTGCGGCGCCACACAGACATGGCCCGCCGCTCTCCGGCCACGGCCGAAGGCCGTGCGGTGCTGATCCACGCCATTGCACACATCGAGTTCAACGCCATCAACCTGGCACTGGATGCCGTCTGGCGCTTTGGCGGCATGCCACAGGGCTACTACCTGGACTGGATGCTGGTGGCGGCCGAAGAGGCCCGGCATTTCCGGCTGCTGCGCGACCACCTGCGCAGCCAGGGCCATGACTACGGCGACTTCCCGGCCCACCAGGGCCTGTGGACCATGTGCGAGAAAACCAGCCACGACATCCTGGCCCGCATGGCCCTGGTGCCGCGCACGCTGGAGGCCCGGGGACTCGATGCCACACCCCAGATCCAGGCCAAGCTGCGCCAGGTGGGCACGCCCGATGCGCTGGCCGCCGTGGACATTCTCGACACCATCCTGCGCGACGAAGTGGGCCATGTGGCCATCGGCAACCACTGGTACCGCTGGCTGTGCGAACGTGCGG
>JADMJR010000339.1 GCA_018780365.1 Acidovorax sp.
CGCGCCTGCCACCAGCATGTGGTGGAGCACTTTGGCGCCGAGCGCATGGCGCGCAACTACCTGCGCATGTACGAGCGGGTGTTGGCGGGCGAAACCCTGAACGCCCAGGCGCCGGTCATTCAAGGCCCGGCGCGCGAGCTGCCCTGGAAAAACTGACGGGGCAGGGCCCAGAATTTTGATAAAAATAGCCGTTTGCGCGCGATGGACAAGCGCAAACAGCTATCAAAAATATAGCAATCCTCAGGCGCTGGCGGCCTGCAGCTCCTGCGCCAGCACCGCCATCAGCTCGGCCGCAGGCATGGGCCGCACCTGGGCCACGCCCTGGCCTGCCCACAGCGACAGATGGTCGGCCCGGCCCGCCTGGGCCGCCGCGCGGCGCAGCGCGCCCGTCAGCGCGTTCTGCACGGGGTAGGGCGGCACGCTGCGCTCATCGGCCCGCAGGCGGTCCATCATGGTGTTGACGATGCCCCGTGCCGGCCGGCCCGAGAAGATGCGCGTGGTGCGGGTGTCCGTGGGCCCGGCCTGCGTCAGCGCCTGGCGGTAGGCGGGGCCAATGCCCGACTCGGGGCAGGTCAGAAAGGCCGTGCCCATCTGCACCGCCTGGGCTCCCAGGGCCAGCGCACCCGCAATGCCGCGCCCGTCCATGATGCCGCCCGCCGCGATCACGGGGAGGGACGGCAGCGCGTCCACGCATTGGCGCACCAGCGTCAGCGTGCCCAGCATGCTGGCCTCGAAGTCGTCCACCGACGGCCCGCCCGCAGGCGGCGCCTCATGGCCGGGCGACAAGAAGGTGCCCCGGTGCCCGCCCGATTCCATGCCCGAGGCGCAGACCGCATCCGCCCCCACGGCGGCCCAGGCGCGCGCTTCGGCCACGGTGGTGGCGGTGCCGATGACGTAGCTGCCCACGGCCTGCAGCCGCCCCACCTGCGTGGCCGAGAGGATGCCGAAGGTGAAGCTGGCCACCGCCGGGCGTGCGGCCACCAATGCATCGAACTGCGCGCCAAAGTCCTCGCACCACTGCGCGGGCCGCTCGGGCACCAGGCCGAATTCGGCATAGAACGGCGCCAGCCGCTGCAGCGCGGCCTGCACCGTGGCGTCGTCGGGCGTGGGCGTGGCCTGCACGAACAGGTTCATGCCAAAGGGCCGGTCGGTGCGGCGGCGCACCTCGGCGGCCACTTCGGCCATGGCGGCGGGTGAGCGCATGCCACAGCCCAGCATGCCCAGGCCACCAGCCTGGGACACAGCGGCCGCGAGTGCGGGCGTGTCGGAGCCCGTCATGGGGCCCTGGACGATGGGCAGCGCAAGGCCCAGGCGGGTGGTGAAGGGGGAAGAAGGCATCAGGAACTCCTCTCAGGCAATGGAACGGGGCGGGTGGGTGCGCTGCCGGCCTGCAGCGTGGCCAGCAAGGCCTCCAGCGCAGGCGACTGGTAGCCACGCCGTGTGACCAGCACCGTGTCGCAGCTGCCCAGCGGCACCCACCGCAGGGCGGGGGGCTCGCGCATCAGGTCGATCACGGCCTGCGGCACCACGCCCGCGCAGCGCCCGGCCGCCACACAGGCCAGGATGGCGTGGTACGAGGCCAGTTCCAGCACGCGTGGCGGCGAGCCGTTTTTCTGCTGCAGGAAGGACTCGCCCATGCGGCGGTAGGTGCAGCCGTTGCCGAACGCAGCCAGGGCGTCGAGCTGCAAATCCTGCGGCGTGTGTACGGGCGGGTGGTTGGCGGGCAGGGCCAGCAGCAGGGGTTCGGTGAACACGGCGGTGTGTTCCACGGGCGCGTCGGCGTCAATGCCCGGCGGCGGCCAAGCCACCAGCGCACAGTCGATCTGGTGGGCCAGCACCTGCTCCACCAGCTGGCGCGAGGGCGCAGTGGACAGCTCCAGCACCAGCCCCGGCCACTGCGCGTGCAGCTGCGCCAGCGGCTGGGGCAGGCGCGCGGCGGCGGTGCTTTCCATGGCGCCCAGGCGCAGTCGGCCGCCGGGCTGGCCGGGGTGCACCGACTGGCGGGCCTCCTCGGCCAGCGCCAGCAGGCGGTCGGCATAGCCGCGCAGCGATTCACCCGCGGGCGTGGGCACCATGCGCTTGCCCTCGCGCAGGAACAGCGTGGCGCCCAATTGTTCCTCCAGCTGCTGCACGCGTGTGGTCACGTTCGACTGCACCCGGCCCAGGCGCTCGGCGGCGCGGGTCACGCTGCCTTCCTGCGCCACGGCGCGGAAGATTTCGAGTGCGGCAAGGTCCATAAATATTCTCTTTATGAGATGATTGTTTGAAAATAAATCTCAAAAAAGAATCATAGACCGGAATTGCTGCCATGGAAACGCTGATCTCCCCCCGTGTCCCCGCCGCCACTCTTGCAGACCGGCCCTTGGCCGTGGCGCTGGCGGGCATGGCCGCTTTGGCGGTGGCCATGGGCATCGGGCGCTTTGCCTTCACGCCGCTCTTGCCCATGATGCTGCACGACGGTGTGGTCACCCTGGCGGGCGGCAGCTGGCTGGCCACGGCCAACTACCTGGGCTATCTGATGGGCGCGCTGGCCTGCATGGCGCTGCCCTGGGTGGCGCCTGCCGCGCGGCAGCGGTGGCATGCGGTGCGGCTGGCGCGCTGGGGGCTGGCGGCCACGGTGCTGCTCACGCTGGGCATGGCGTTGCCGCTGCCCGCCACCTGGCCCGCGCTGCGTTTTGCGGCGGGCGTGGCCAGTGCGCTGGTGTTCCTCAATGTCTCGGTGTGGTGCATGGTGCGGCTGGTCGCGCTGGGCCATGCGGCGCTGGGCGGTCTGATCTTTTGCGGGCCTGGGCTGGGCATTGTGCTCACGGGCCTGTCGGCCAGCGCCATGGTGGCCCTGGGCTGGCCCGCTGCCGCCGGGTGGGCCGTGTTTGGCCTGTTGAGCGTGGGCCTGTGCACCGCCGTCTGGCCGGTGCTGCAGGGCGTGGCCTTGCCTGCCCCGGCAGCGGCCGCGCACGCCTTGGGCTCTGCCCTGCCAGGCCAGGGTCCGTTGGCGCGAACGGGGCTCACGCTGGCCTACGGGCTGGCGGGGCTGGGCTACATCGTCACGGCCACCTTCTTGCCCGTGATCGCGCGCGCTGCGCTGCCGGCGGGCTCGTCCTGGCCCGACCTGTTCTGGCCGCTGTTTGGCGCGGGCGTGGCGCTGGGAGCGCTGCTGTCCACCCGCACACCGGCCGCGTGGGACCGGCGCTGGCTGCTCATGGCGGCCTATGCGGTGCAGGCTGGGGCGATTGCGCTCAGCCTGGTGTGGCCCGGGCCTCTGGGTTTTGCGCTGGGCAGCCTGCTGCTGGGCCTGCCGTTCACGGCCATCACCTTCTATGCCTTGCAGGAGGCGCGGCGGGTGTGGCCTGCGGCGGGCGACAGCTTTCCGGGCCTGCTCACCGCCGCTTATGGCATCGGCCAGATTGTGGGCCCGCCCATGGTGGCCTGGATGCTGCACCACGCGGCCACGCAGGGCCAGGGGTTTGTGTACGGGCTGGCCGTGGCGGCAGCGGCGCTGGTGCTGGGCGCAGTGGTGTACGCGGCCATGGCCTGGCGCTGGCCGCTGGCCAGCAGCCGCTGAACTTTTAAGGCGCTCGGGGCGCCTGGGTCAGTGAGGGGCAGTGCTTGTGGTGACAGCCGCAGGCGCCAGCGGCAGGGTCAACACAAAACAGGCGCCATGCTCGCCATCGGGCCGGTCCTGGCAGTGCACGGTGCCCTGGTGGCGCCCGGCGATCGAGCGCACCAGCGACAGCCCCAGACCCACGCCGCCCGCGCGTTCGCTCGCGCCCGGCAGGCGGTAGAAGGGCTCGAAGATGCGTTCGCGCTGGCTGGGCGGCACGCCCGGGCCGTGGTCGGACACATGCACCTCGGCCCGCCCATGGCGGCGGTGCACGGTCACCGTGATCTCGCCCTGGCTGTAGCGGCGCGCGTTCTCCAGCAGGTTGCGAATGGCCCGGCGCAGCAGCTTGGCCACGCCACGCACCTCCAGCGAGTCGGGGCTGGCGCTCACGTCCAGGTCGGCGTCCACCCGGGCGCATTCCTCGGCGGCCAGACCGATCAGGTCCACCAGCTCCACGGTGCCCACATCGGCCTCGCGCGCATCCAGGCGGCTGGCGAGCAGGATCTCGTCCACCAGCTGGTCCAGCTCGGCGATGTTGCGCAAGATCTCCGCGCGGAACGCGGGCGAGGGCTGCTGCCCGCCCATCAGCTCCAGCCCCATGCGGATGCGGGTGAGCGGTGAGCGCAGCTCGTGCGAGGCATTGGCCAGCAGCGACTTGTGCGACTTGACCAGCGTTTCCACGCGCTCGGCCGCCGCGTTGAACTGGCGCGCCAGGTCGGCCACTTCGTCCTGCCCCTGCTCGGGCACCCGCACCGAGAGGTCGCCTTCGCCAAACTTCTGCACGCTGCGCTGCAGGGCTTCGAGCCGCTGCGTGAGGCGCCGGATGATGGGGTACACCCCCACGGCCACCGCCAGGCTCACGATGCCCAAGAGCCACAAGAAGCCAAACGGCGGGCGCGTCCAGAACGCGGCCCAGCCCTGGTTGGGCCCGCCGCCACCGGGCCGCCCGCCCGCCCACTCGCCGCGCTGCTGGCGGGGCGCCATCTGCAGGGTGAAGGTCTGGCCGGTGTCGGACTCGATGCGAAATTCCACGCCCTCGCCGGGCTCGGCAGGCTGGCGCGTGGCCATGCCGCGCAGCAGCAGCTGGCCCGAGGGGTCGCGCAGCGCCATCTCGCGCGAGGGCGGCACAAAGGGCTGGTTGGTTTGTGCCTTCTGCTCCTCTGCCATGCGCCAGGCCCAGCCCACGGTCAGGGTCAGCACGGCGATGCCCGCGACCACGGCCAGCCAGATGCGCAGGTACAGGCGGCGGGAGAAAGGGGTGGAGAGGGACATGATCGTTCGGTGGGCGTCAGCAGGAGGCGCGCTGCTGAAAACTGGCGCAGCCCAGGCCAGTGGCCGCCGCGCAAGGGCCGCCCCGCCGCGCTGGCGGCGTCCCCCTGAGGGGGAAGGCGCGAAGCGACTCAGGGGGCATGTCTAGTCCTGCTGCTTGGCGAACACGTAGCCCACACCCCGCACCGTGAGGATGCGGCGCGGGTTCTTGGCGTCCTGCTCAATCGCGGCGCGGATGCGGCCCATGTGCACGTCGATGCTGCGGTCAAACGCCTCCAGCTCGCGGCCACGCACGGCCTCCATGATCTGGTCGCGCGTGAGCACGCGGCCCGCACGCTCGGCCAGCGCCACCAGCAGGTCAAACTGGTAGGAGGTGAGGTCGGCCAGCTCGCCGCCCACGGTCACGGTGCGTGCGTCGCGGTCGATTTCCAGCGTGCCGAAGCGCAGCACCTGCGTGGCGGCCGCCGCGTTGCCGCCATCGGTGCGGCGGCGCAGGATGGCGCGGATGCGGGCCAACAGTTCGCGCGGCTCGAACGGCTTGGGCAGGTAGTCGTCGGCGCCCAGCTCCAGGCCAATGATGCGGTCCATGGGGTCGCCCTTGGCGGTGAGCATGAGCACCGGCACCTGGGCCGCGTTGCCTTGCAGCGAGCGGATGCGGCGGCACACTTCCAGGCCGTCCATGTCGGGCAGCATGAGATCGAGGATCACCAGGTCGGGCAGTGGCCCGGCATCGGGCCCCTGCAACTGTGCCAGGCCACTTTTGCCGTCCGCACGGTGCGTGACCTGCAGGCCCGACTGGCCCAGGTACTCACCCACCATCTGCGCGAGGCGGGCATCGTCTTCGATCATCAGCAGTTGGGAGCTCATGGGGGCAGTGTAGTGGGGGTCTCCAGACAGGGCTCCATGCTCGCGCGCAGGCGTCTCCCCGTGTTGAAGCCTCCGTAAAGTTGCGGTAAACCGCCTTTGGGCATGCGACTCAATTTGCTATTAATAACATAGCTATTGAGGCATATTCATCAGGCGGTAGGCCCGGTTTTTACTTTGGAAGCCAGCCACACCAGCACCAGCACCGGCAGCCCCAGCAACGCCGTCGAGGTGAAGAAGTGGGCGTAGCCAAACGCATCCACATAGTCGCCCGAGAAGCCCGCCACGAACTTCGGCAGCAGCAGCATCATGGAGCTGAACAGCGCGTACTGCGTGGCCGAGTAGCTCACATTGGTCAGGCTCGACAGGTAGGCGATGAACGCGGCCGAGGCGATGCCGCTGGCCAGGTTGTCGGCCGACACCACGGCGATCAGCGCCGTCACGTCGTGCCCGTGGCCCGCCAGCCAGGCAAACAGCAGGTTGCTGGCGGCGCTCAGGATGGCGCCCAGCATCAGGATGCGCATCACGCCAAAACGCATGGACAACACGCCGCCCACAAAGGCGCCCACCAGCGTCATGATGACCCCGTACACCTTGGTCACGGCGGCCACCTCGTCCTTGGTGAAGCCCATGTCCACGTAGAACGGGTTGGCCATGATGCCCATCACCACGTCGCTGATGCGGTAGACGGCGATGAGGGCCAGGATCAGCGCCGCATGCCAGCCATAGCGGCGCAGAAAGTCGGCAAAGGGCTCCACCAGCGCGCCCTGGATCCACTCGGCGGCGTTCCTGGCCGGGGGCAGCGCCACCGGTGCGGGTTCGCGTGAGAACAACACGGTGACCACGCCCACCGCCATCGATGCCGCCATCACCAGATAGGCCGCCTGCCAGGCGCCGTTCTGGTAGGCCGCCGCACCCAGGGCGACTGCCTGGCCCACAGCGGGCGCCACCTCGGCGCGCGCCGCAATCCACAACACGCCCGCCCCGGCCCAGATCATCGCCAGCCGGTAACCCGTCTGGTACGAGGCCGCCAGCGCGGCCTGGTGGTTGGCATCAGCGGATTCGATGCGGAAGGCATCCAGCGCAATGTCTTGTGTGGCCGAGCCAAACGCCACGGCCAGCGCGCACCACACGATGGGCCCCAGCGTCTGGCGCGGGTCGGCCAGCGCCATGCCCACCAGCCCGGCCACGATCAGCGCCTGCGACAGCAGCAGCCAGCTGCGGCGGCGCCCCAGCGCCGGGGTGAGCAGCGGGATCGGCATGCGGTCCACCAGCGGCGCCCACACCCACTTGAAGCCATAGGCCAGGCCCACCCAGCTCAGATACCCGATGGTGCTGCGGTCGATGCCCGCCTCGCGCAGGCGAAAACTCAGTGTGCCCAGCACCAGCAGCAGTGGCAGCCCGGCGGAGAACCCGAGCGTGAGCATGCGCAGGCTCGCGGGCTCCAGGTACACGCGCAGGGTCTGCAGCCAGGGCGTGCGGGGCGGCTTGTCGGCAGCGCGGGCAGGGGTGGAAGAAGTGGAGGTGTCTGACATGGGGGCTGGAGGTTTTGTCTATCATCGCCGACACCCTTGCAGCGCAGCCCGCTGCCTCCATCTGGGCGGCAGACGCTGCTGCAAACCACAGGGTCGGTCAGCGCCGCCCATTATTCCTTCAGGTGATTCTGGTATGTGCCTCTTTTGCCCCACCCCTTCCGCTGCGGTCTCGTCCCCCTGGTCTGCACGCCGGGCCTTTTTGCTGGCGGCAGGCGCCGCAGCGGCCACACCGGTGATCGCGCAGGTCGATGTGGGCTCGTCCTCCAGCCTGCGCAAGCTGGTGCCCGCCGAGACGCTGGAGAATTCTGCCGCCCAGCAGTACCGCCAGATGCTGGAGCAGGCCCGTGCCAAACGTGCGCTGGCCCCCGACAACCACCCCCAGCTGCAGCGCCTGCACGCCATCGCCAAGCGGTTGATCCCGTTCACCACGCCGTGGAACGACCGCGCCAAGCAATGGCGCTGGGAGGTCAACCTCATCGGCAGCCAGCAGATCAACGCGTTCTGCATGCCCGGCGGCAAGATCGCGTTCTATACCGGCATCCTCGACCAGCTCAAGCTCACCGACGATGAGGCCGCGATGATCATGGGCCACGAAATGGCCCACGCGCTGCGCGAACACGCGCGCGAGCGCATCGCCAAGACGCAGGGCACCAACCTGGCGCTGCGCCTGGGCTCGCAGCTGCTGGGCCTGGGCGATCTGGGCCAGGCGGCGGCTGGCCTGGGTGGGCAGCTGCTCACGCTGCAGTTCAGCCGATCGGACGAAAGTGACGCCGACCTGGTGGGCCTGGAGTTGGCCGCGCGCGGCGGCTACCAGCCTTCGGCCGCCGTGAGCCTGTGGCAGAAGATGGGCAACGCCACGGGCGGCAAGCAGGGCGGGCTGGCCTTTTTGTCCACCCACCCCTCGGGGCCCGCGCGCATCAAGGAGCTGGAGCAGAACGTGCCCAAGGTGCAGGGGCTGTACGAGGCGGCGCGCAGGAACGGCTGACCCGGGCGCGGCGGCTTCGCCCGCGCAGGCCTGCGTTTTTCTGTCCACCGGGCGTCAGCCCGCCGTGACCCGGTTGCGGCCGCCGTGTTTGCTTTGGTACAGCGCCTGGTCGGCCCGTGCAATGGCTGCCTGCAGCTCGTCGCCGCTGGCCACCTGCACGACCCCGAAAGACATGGTCAGCGGCACCGGGTTGTTCTGGTGGTACACAGCGGTCTGTTCGATGGCCATCCGGATGCGCTCCGCTACTTCCAGCGCCGAGGCCAGGGGGCTGGCGGGCATCAGCGCCAGAAACTCCTCGCCGCCCCAGCGGGCGATCACATCGCTTTCGCGCAGGTTGCGGGAGAGCACCCCCGCCACCGCCACCAGCACCTGATCGCCCGTCGCATGGCCGTGGCGGTCGTTGACCTGCTTGAAGTGGTCGATGTCGCACAGCAGCAGCGCCACCGGCTCGCCCGTGCGCTGGATGCGCGCCAGCGTATGCCCTGCCAGGGTGTAGAAATGGGCGCGGTTGTTCAGCCCGGTCAGGGCATCCAGCGTGGCCTGCTTGAGCAGCCGGTTTTCAGCGATGAGGATGGTGCGGCGGTAGAACGCGGCCAGCGCCGCGAACATGCCAAACACCAGGCAGACATGGATGGCGTTGACGATCTGCTGCCCTTTGCCCGCCAGCGGCGCCAGGGCGCCCCAGTGGTCGCAGGCCCAGCGCAGACCCAGGTAATAGGCGAGCAACGCCAGCACGATCGGCGCGGCGTAGCGGCCTGAGTTGGCAATCACGACGGCCGGGATGAACAGCAGCAGGTAGTAGTGAAAGCCGCTGTCCCAGCCCACCAGCAACGAACCCAGTGCCGAGTGGGCAACCACCTCCATCCAGATCAGCAGGATGCCTGCCGTGTTGTGGCGCCGCTGGATGAGTGCATACGCGCCCAGGTACATCGCGATGCTGCCCACGTTGACCAGCGCCAGCGGCAACGAGCCCAGCCAGAGGAACAGCGCGATGTACCCGCAGTCGATGGCCGCTGCCGTCAGGGCCACCCTCTGCGCCATGGCCCAGTAGGCCTTGCCGGCCACGCTGGAGCCACGCTGCGGAACGGCAAAGGGGCGGGGCGGACGGGCGCTGGGGGAGGTGGTGCTTGCAGAAGATGCCATGGTGTGACCGAGCCCGGTGCGCTCCTTCTGCACGCGGGGTTTTAACAAAATGTCACATCCTAGAAAGCTGGCGAGTGGGCCATCTTCCGATCTGGCAGGTCAATGCCTGCCATTTGCGGTATCAGGCCGCCCGTGTCTGCCCCTGGCACCCCGAAGGCCCGGTGTGTGGTGCTTACCCGGCCTGCACGGGCTGCCAGTCCACGGCCACGGGGCTCTTGCGCGAGAACAGCTCCACATGCGAGTCGATGGCGAACTGCACACGCGCCAGGCTGGCATCGTCTTCGGCGCTGCAATCAAAGTGCAGGGCCGCGTCGTCGGCACGCAGCACACACAGGCCCCAGGGGAAGTGGGCCTCGCCCCGGTGCTCGTCGTAGGTCACGCTGATCTTGCGCGTGAAGTGGTAACACAGGCGCTGCAGGTAGCGGCTGGCCTCGGTGGTGGGCACATGGCCCTCGCGTCGCATCATGGGTGGGTGTCGTTGTTGTGCGGAAAGTGAAGGGGTTACAGCGGCAGGGCTGCATCGGCCAGCACCAGCAGGTTGCCCTGCGAACAGCGCTCCACGCGGGCCTGTACTCCATAGGCGCGCTGCAGCAGCGCGGGGGTGAGCACCTCGGCCGGGTCGCCCGCCGCCAGCACGCTGCCGCCGCCCAGCACCAGCACATGCTGGCAAAAGCGCAGGGCCAGGTTCAGGTCGTGCACGGCCACCAGGCCCATGGCGCCCTGCTGCAACACCATGGCGCGCACGGCCTGCAGCACCTGCAGCTGCCAGCGCAGGTCCAGCGCGCTGGTGGGCTCGTCCAGCAGCAGCAGGCGCGGCGCACGCACGATGACCTGGGCCAGGCCCACCATCTGCCGCTGGCCGCCCGAGAGTTCGTCCAGCCGCCGCAGCGCCAGCGCCTGCAGGCCCAGCGCGGCCACCACCGATTCGATGGCCGCCTCGCGCTGGGCGGTGCTCCATTCGCTGCGCCCGGCGCGCAGCGCGCTCTGCCAGGTTTCGTAGGCCACGAGCGAGGTGCTTTGCGGCAGTGCCTGCGGCAGGTAGCCCACGCGGCGCAGGCGCTCGCGCGGCGCCAGCGTGGCCAGGTCGGTGCCTTCCAGCCACACGCGGCCCTGCGCAGGCCGAAGCCCGGCCACGGCCTTGAGCAGGGTGGATTTGCCCACGGCATTGGGCCCCACGACCGCCACCAGCGTGCCAGCGGGCACGCCGGGCAGGGTCACGCCCTGCAGCACGGGGCGGCCGGGGTAGCCTGCGGTGAGTTGTTCAAGGGCAAAGCCGGTCGTGCTCATCACGCAGCCCTTCTTTGGCGCAGCACCAGCACCATGAACAAGGGCACGCCCACCAGCGCGGTGATGATGCCAATCGGCAGCACCACGCCGGGCACCAGCGCCTTGCTCAGGATGGACGCGAGCGACAGCATCAGCGCCCCGGCCAGCGCGCTGCCGGGCAGGTAGTAGCGGTGGTCTTCGCCCAGCAGCATGCGCGCGATGTGGGGCCCCACCAGTCCCACAAAACCGATGGTGCCCACAAATGACAGGGCCGTGGCGGCCAGCAGGCTTACGCGCAGCAGTGTCACCAGGCGCAGCCGCTCCACGGCAATGCCAAAGCTGCGCGCCTGGTCCTCGCCTGCGCGCAGCGCCGTCAGCGCCCAGGCCTGGTGCGCCGACCACAGCAGGCACAGCGACAGCACCATGCCCACGATGCCGATCTTGGTCCAGGTGGCGCGGCCCAGGCTGCCCATGGTCCAGAACACGATCTGCTGCAGCGCGTTGCTGTCGGCAATGAACTGCAGCAGCCACAGCAGCGCCTCAAAGCTGAACAGCAGCGCAATGCCGAACAGCACCACCGTGTCCACGCTGGCGCCCTGGCGCCAGGCCAGCAGTTGGATCAGCGCCGTGGCGCAGGCCGCGCCCACAAAGGCGCACAGCGGCACCGCCAGGTTCTCGCCCCAGGCCAGCAGCGTGAAACCGCTGACCACGGCGGCTGACGCGCCCACCGCAGCGGCGGCCGACACACCCAGCGTGAACGGGCTGGCCAGCGGGTTGTTGAGCGCAGTCTGCATCTCGGCGCCCGCCAGGCCCAGGCTGGCGCCCACCAACACAGCCATCACCGCATAAGGCAGGCGCACCTCCCACAGGATGACCTGCTGCGCCTGCGGCAGGGCTTCGGGCGTGAGCAGGCCGCGCAGCACATCGGCAAACGCGAAGGTGGAGGGGCCGAGCGCAATGTCGGCCACCACGCTGGCGCACAACACGGCCAGCAGTGCGGCCAGCAGCAGCAGGCGCCGGCGCACGAAATGCCGGTAGCGCTGTGCGAGCGGGCCTGTGGATGGCGGGGTGGGGGAGGCGGGGGCCAAGGCGGTTGCGGAATCAGGCACGGCAGACATTGCAAAAGGGGGTGAAAGGCTCAGCGCGCCTGCTGCGCCAGGGCCAGCGCATCGACCAGGCCCGGCAGCATGACACTGCCATGGTCCAGGCCGGGCAACACGGCCATCTGCACACGCAGCTCGGGCCATGCCAGGGCGGTGAGCTGGTTCGCCAGCGTTGTGGTGCGTTCCAGCAGGCGGCGCTCGGCCTGCACCGCAGCGCGTGCGGGGGTGGCCGCAGCCTGGGCATGCTCCAGGCCGCCAATACGCAACTGCAACTGCAGCCGGGACGGGAATGCGCGGGGCGCGGTGGCATGTGCCTGCACGAACTGCTGGGCCGTCTGCAGCACCTGGCCCTGGTTCCACCACACCGACGGGCTGGTGGCTGCGTACCGCGTGAACTGCGCTGGGCGCGTGAACAGTGCGTGCAGCACAAAGAGGCCGCCAAACGAGTGGCCGGTGATCGTCTGGCGCTGGGCATCGACAGGAAAAGCTGCGGCAATGCGGGGCTGCAGCTCGCGCGCGATGAAGCCGAGCAGCAGGTCTGCGCCACCCGTCTGGGCCGTGGCGCTGCCGCCCGGGGGCGGTGGTGTGTAGTCGCGCTGGCGTTCGGCGGGGTGGATCGCCGCGTCGCCGGGGTGGCCGATGCCCACCACGATGGCCGCGTCGGGGCGCATCTCGGGCGGGCGCTCGGCGTCGTTGCGGGCCAGTTGCGCGGCCAGCGCGAACGCGGCATTGCCATCGAGCACATACAGCACCGGGTGCCCTGTGGCCGGCACGGGGCCAACCGGGCGCTGCACCCACACGCGCCAGGTGCGGCCACTGGCCGGGTCGCGCAGGTCTTGCTGGTGGGTGCCGGGCAGTTGCGCGGCGGGGGCCTGCAGCAGCAGCGCGGGCGCCGCCGTGCCACCGCTGGCGCAGCCGCCCAGCAGGCCCAGGCTGGCGCCAGCACCGGCGGCGAGCAGCGCGCGGCGCGTGCCCTGCGGTGGCGGGGGCACGGGCATCAGAGGCTGGTCCAGTACACGCCGGTCAGCGGGATGGGCTGGAACTGGCTGAACATCGTCTGCAGCGTGGCGCGTGGGTCCAGGTCGGCGAACAGCTCGGGGTGCAGCCATTTGGCAAACACTTGCACGGCCACCACGTTGAAGGGCGAGTTGTAGTAGTGGTGCCAGATGGCGTGTGCGCGGCCGGGCTGCTGCACGGCCTGCAGCTGGGCGATGCCCCGGCGCTGCGTGGCGCGCTGCAGCGAGGCGCGGGCCGCCTCGGGCGTGGCGTCGGCGCCCAGCACGATGCGCAGCGGCGACTTCTCGGCCGTGGCCATGCTGCCGATGCCGGTGCCGATGTACAGCCGGGGCTGGGTGGCAATCAAAAACTCGGGGTTCAGCGTGCCGTGCTCTCCGGGGATGCGGCCGCGTGCCACGTTGTCGGCGCCCGCCGCATCCAGCAGCACGCCCACCAGGCCCACCATGGTGGCGCAGCATTCATCGGACAGGCCCACGCGGTTTTCCAGGAACACGCCGGGGTGGCGCGTGCCAGCGGGCAGGGTGCGCAGGCGCGATTCGACGCGCTCCAGTTGCGCCTGCCAAGTGGTGTTGAAGGCCTCGGCCTCCTTGCGCTTGCCCAGCACGGCGCCCAGCAGCTCCATGCTGCGGGTGGTGTTCTTGAGCGGGTCGTGGCGGAAATCCACAAACACGACGGCTACACCGGCGGCTTCCAGGCGGGCCAGGGTTTCGCGGTCGTTCTTGCTGGGGCCATGGCCGCCCGCCAGGCCCAGGATGGCCAGCTGCGGGCGCAGCGCAATCGCTTGCTCGTCGCTGAAGCTGCCCGCGTTGTTGCGGCCCACACGGGGCACCTTGTCCAGCTGCGGGAAGCGGCTGCGCCACTGGGCATAGCCGGCGGCGTCCAGGGTTTCGTAGTCGCCCATCATGCCCACCAGGCGGCGGGCCACATCCTGGCGCTCGAACACGCCCAGCGCGGGCAGCAGCCGGCCTTCGCCGAGCAGGATGCGGTCCACCTTGGTGGGCACGGTGACGCTGCGGCCGGCCAGGTCGGTCACGGTGTGGGTGGTGGTCTGGGCTTGCGCGGGGGCGGTTGCAAGGGCCAGGGCGCAGAGCAGGGCGGCAACGGCGGGCGTGGAGGCCAGCCAGCGGGTGAGGGTGAGCGTCATGGGCGATAAGGTGCGCGCGGAGCGGCCAGGGTGGGCCAACGCCGAAGCGCAATATTGAGAATCATTTGCATTTATTATCGCAAGTTGCTAGCATCCCATGGCCTGGCGCCCGCCGTGTTTGCCTGATGGAGAAAAACCTTTGCGCAAACCTCCAAGCGGCGAGGGAGCTGGGAAGGGTTGCTGCGCGGCCCTGGCCCGGTGGCATGGGCCGCGCACCTTGTCCTTTTTCTTTTTCACCTTTCCATCCACCGCCCGGTCTGTCCATGTCGCTGCTGAGTCCCTTGCATGTCCAACCCTCGGCGCCGCCGCTGGAAGGCATGCAGGCGTCGCTGCAACGCCACCTGCAGCGCGTGCGGGTGCTGCGCCCCGGGCTGCACCTGCATGCCGACGACACGGCCGATGTGCAGGATTTCACGGCCAGCGGCGAGATGGAGGTGGGCCTGCGCATCGTGCTGCTGCTGGAGGGCTCGGTGGATGTGAGCTATGGCCCGCGCCGCGTGGCCTTGTCGTCCAGTGCGGCGGCGCAGCGCGCTCGCGCGCCGGGGCTGCCGCGCGCACTGCTGGTGTCGGTGGCCCAGCCCGAGCGGTTTGAACGGCGCGGACGCCAGGGCGCCTATGCGCGCCGCGTGAGCGTGGGCCTGGGCGGCGAATGGCTGGAGCAGGTGGCGGGCCCATCGGCGTCGGATGCCATCGAGGCCTTTCGCCGCCAGCACCTGGCCATGCACCACTGGCAGCCGTCGGCCCGCATTGCGGCCGTGGCCGAGCAGATCACCCGCGCCCCCGACCTCAGCCCCCTGCTGCTGCACCTGTATCTGGAAAGCCGCGCGCTGGAGCTGGTGGGCGAGGCGCTGGGCAGCCTGTCGCAGCATGCCCCTGGGCCTGCCCCGGCGCCAGCGCCTGCCCCCGCACCGGCAGCCGCCGCGCTGCGTCTGCTGCCCCATGAACACCAGCGCATGCGCGCACTGCACGCCTTCTTGCAGACCGATGGCGCCATGGACATGTCGCTGGACGCCCTGGCGCGGCAGGCGGGTACCAATGCCAATACGCTGCAGCGCCACTTCCGCGCCGTGTATGGCACCACGGTGTTCGACTTTGTGCGCGAACACCGCCTGCAGCGGGCGCGCCACGCGCTGGAGCAGGATGGCCTGACGGTGGGGCAGGCAGCCCTGGTGGCGGGCTACAACAGCGCCGCCAACTTTGCCACGGCGTACCGCAAGCGGTTTGGGATGCCACCGAAGCTGGCCCGAGCACGAATCTGAAACCCCCCTGAGTCGCCTGCGGCGCCTTCCCCCAGAGGGGGACGCCGCCAGCGCGGCGGGGCGGCCCTTGCGCGGCGGCCCTGGCGGGGCCGCGCCCGCTGCAGGCGCGTGGGGAGATTCGAAGCCCCGTATTCCATGGCAGTGCGTTTCCCCAGGAAGGCGCTTCCAACGTAGCTTGGCCGTGCGCTCTCTGCGGGCATCGCGGGTACTGCAAACATCTTTGTTGACCGTGCAAACACAGGGCCACGGGCCGCGTGGAACCATCGGTGCATGCCGGATGTAACAAGCTGGCACGCCTTGCAACACGTCCCGGGCACTTCGTTGTTACCGCTCCGTCCTGGAGCGGGTCCGTGCCCTGGACGAAATCGCACTCATTCTTGTTTGCAATCCGTTGGCGGGGCGGCTTTCCCTTTTCCTACCGTTTTTGATTCAGGACTTTCTCTATGCAGACTCGCCGCCCATCCCGGGGTGCCACCCCGGCACATCCTTTTGCCTTGCGCCAGATCGCCCAGGCCTGCGCCTGGACCGTGTTCGCCAGTGCCGGCGTGGCCTGGGCACAAAGCCCGGCCGCCCCGGTGGTGCTCAAGGAGGTGACCGTGAACGCGGCGGCTGAAACGCCCGAGAGCCTGCCCGCTGCCGCGCCCGGCGGCAAGGTGGCCAAGGGCACGCGCCTGGGCGTGCTGGGCAATGTGGGCGTGATGGACACGCCCTTCAACATGACGGGCTACACCGCCGAGGGCATTGCCGACCAGCAGGCGCAGACCGTGGGCGCCGTGCTCAAGAACGACCCGTCGGTGCGCACCACCACCAACGAAGGCCACATTGTCGAGAACTTCATCATCCGGGGCTTTGGGGTCTCGGCCAACTCGCTGGCCATCAACGGGGTGTTTGGCCTGGCGCCCGAGCAGAACACGCCCACCGAGATCTTCGAGCGGGTGGAAGTGCTCAAGGGCCCCGGCGCCATGATGATGGGCCTGCCGCCAGCGGGCGATGTGGGAGGTGCCATCAACCTCGTGCCCAAGCGTGCGGGCAAGGAGCCGCTGACGCGTGTGACCACCACCTACTCGTCCCAATCCAACGTGGGCGTGCATGCCGATGTGGCGCGCCGCTTCGGCGAAGGCCAGCGCCTGGGCGTGCGGGTCAACGGCGTGCTGTCGGGCGGCGAGACCTGGCTGGACCACCAGACCAAGGCGCGCGAGATTGGCCACCTGGCGCTGGACTACCAGGGCGAAGGCTGGAACGTGGAGGCTGATGCCTATTCGCTCACAAACAAGGTGCGCAAGGGCTCGCCCATGCAGCCCATCCTCACGGGCTGGACCACGGTGCCCAAGGCGCCCGATGGCTCCACCAACTTCTTCTACGGCGAAGGTGTGTACAGCAATACGCAGACGCAGGGCCTCATCGTGCGCGGTCAGGCCAAGCTCAATGCGGGCTGGACGGCGTTTGCCTCGGCGGGCAAGGCTGAGCATTCCTACGACGGCTTCATTTTTGGCACCCGGCCCGTCTGGACCACGGCCAATGCGGCCACCGGCAACGCCACGGGCACGGCCTACAACTCCTGGGGCGAGTACACCACCACCACGGCCGAGCTGGGCCTGCGTGGCCAGTTCAGCACCGGCGCCGTGGCGCACAAGCTGACCCTGGCGGCCAATGTGATGAACTACGAAGGCGGCAGCCGCGCCAACGGCACGGCCGCCATCAACAGCAACATCTACCACCCCCGGCCCATCACCATGCCCAATGGCGCCGCAGCCTCGACCTTCACCAGGTACAACGACGACGTGATGACGGCGCTGAGCGTGGTGGACACCCTCGCGTTTGCCGACGACAAGGTGCAGCTCACCCTGGGCCTGCGCGCGCAGCAGGTGAACCAGAAGCTCAACAAGTACAAGGAAAGCGCCGTGACGCCGCTGGTGGGCGTGGTGGCCAAGCCCTGGGGCGAGAGCGTTTCGCTGTACGGCAACTACGTGGAAGGCCTGAGCGCGGGCACCACTGTGAAGGCACCCTATGCCAACGAGGGCGAGACCTTTGCGCCCTACAAGAGTAAGCAAATGGAAGTGGGCGTGAAGTGGGTGAGCGGCAGCCTCACGCAGACCGTGAGCCTGTTCCAGATCAGCAAGCCTGCCCTTATCGAGGCCAACAACCGCCAGGTGCTGGACGGCGAGCAGCGCAACCGGGGCGTGGAGTGGAACGTGTTCGGCCAGCTGACCCCGGCCCTCACGCTGCTGGGCGGCGTGGCCTACACCGAGGCCGACCAGACCCAGACCACCAAGGGCGTGAACCAGGGCCGTGCGCAGTTTGGCGTGCCCAAGCTCACGCTGAACCTGGGCGCCGACTGGGCCATCCCCGGTGTGCAGGGCCTGTCGGTCAACGGCCGGGTGAACCACACGGGCGCGCAGTGGCTCACGGGCGACAACAGCGTGAAGCTGCCCGCCTGGACCACCGTGGACGTGGGCGCGCGTTATGCCACGCGTTTTGGCGCACAGCCAGTGGTGTTGCGCGCCACGGTGACCAACCTCGCCAACCGCGCGTACTTTGAAAGCATCTGGGGTGCGGGCCGGGTGAACGTGGGCGCACCGCGCGCCGTGCGCCTGTCGGCCACGTTTGACTTTTAAGGCGGGGGTGAGGCCCCTGCCACGGAGACCGGCGCGTGACCTGGTGGGCGCGCCGGGCTTCGCTGGCAGGGGTAATGCTATTAATTTAATAGCTTGCAACGCTTTACCAGAGCGCGGTAACGGCCTAAAAAAGGCCTAAACAGGCCTGAAATCTTGAAGCATCACCGGGTTGCGTGTGGTACCGCCCCCGTGCTCACCCCATCAGCACCCAGTGGTTGTCGAGCGCCATGGGTGCGGGCCAGGCGAGAAAAGCGGGTGGTGCGCTGGGGTGCCAGCGCACGAGGCCCGGGGCGGTGGCCACCAGCACGCCGCCGCCCGGTTGTGGCCCGGCCCAGTGGGTCAGGGCGTAGGCCTCTTGCAGCTGCACGATGGGCGAGAGTTTGTCGGGCATGCTGGGGTGCCACAGCTGGGCCAGCCCGGCCTTGTTGCTCGACAGCGCAAAGCCGCCGTTGTAGGCCGGGGTGATGTCGCCCGCGTAGCCGTGGCCATCGTTCACGCGGCTGGGCACGGTCAGCTGGTCCCCTTCCAGCACCGCCAGGATGGGGGCGGCGGTGCGGCGGGCGGGGTCATCGTGCTCGGCCTGCATGGCAATGCCCAGGCGGCGGGGTTCCTCGGGGTGGGCCGGGCGGCTCCAGGCCATGTGGCGCATGCTCAGGCGCGGGTCGTCCAGCTGCCAGCGCCGGGCGATGCGGCCGGTGGTGGGGTCGATGCGCACCAGGGCCGACTCCATGCGGTGCAGGTCGTACTTGGCGTCGGCCAGGTTGCGCAGCACGCCGCCGTTGGCCACCAGCAGGTGGCCTTGCGTGTCCAGCACGGGCTGGTGGGGGTCGATGCCGCCGCTGTCCCATTCGTCCTGCTTGCGCAGCGTGGCTGCATCGCGCACGCCAATGTGGCCGCGCCCGGTGCGGTAGTTGATCTCGGTGGTGTAGAGGGTGCTGCCGTCGGGCGAGGGCACGGTGTGGCCGCTGAGCAGCACGGCGTCCTGGCCACGGTCCAGCGTTATCTGCTCTGCCACCTTGCCCGCGCCATCGCAGCGCAGCAGCCAGGTGCCGGGGCGCACGCAGTTGATGAGCAGGCCGCCGTCTGCCTGTGGCAGCAGCCCGTGTGGGCGCGAGGGCAAGGCCACGGCGTAGCGGACGGTGAGCTGCTTGCGCTCCCAGTCGGCGGCCAGCACGCCGGCGTAGTGTGTGTCGGTGGCCTTGGGGCCGCGCCAGGCGGCGCCAATCAGGGTGGTGGTGGCGCCGGCGGCCAGCGCCAGGCCGCGCCCGGGCGCGGGGCCCAAGGCGCCCGCAGCGCCCAGGGCGGCCAGGGTGCTGCGGTAGAGCAGGGCGCGGCGGTTCAGAGGGGGGAGGGTCATGCGAAAGGCTCCGCAAAAAGTCAGAAAAGGCGCGGTGGCCGCGCTGGGCAAACCCCCTCAGCGCAGCGCCGGGGGGCTGCGGCTGCGTCAGAACAGGAACTCTGCCGTCACGGACGCCGAGCGGGGGGCACCCAGCACCATGCGGGCCCCGTTGTTGTTCAGTGTGCTGATGTATGCCTTGTCGAACAGGTTGTAGATGTTCAGCCGGACGTTGACGTTGCGGTTGACCTTGTAGGCCGCCATCATGTCCGTCACCCAGTACGAAGGAATCTTGGGCATGTTCGACACGTTCAGCGCGGTGCCGGTGGTGACCACGCGCTTTTGCTCAGACACATAGCGTGCGCCACCGCCCAGGGTGAAGGCGCCCCAGGTGTACGAGGTCCAGGCCGTGGCCGTGAGGTCGGGCGACCAGCGCACGCTGTCGGTGCCGGTCACGGCACCGGTGTTGCCCAGGCTGTTCTGGCCCAGGGCCCGGGTCTGTGTTTTGGCAACACCGGCCGACACCTGCCAGAAGTTGGTGATCTGGCCCACGGCGGCCAGCTCGATCCCCTGCACGCGGGTCTTGCCGTACTGGGTGTAGATGCCGGTGACCGGGTCGTACGAGACCTGTTTGTCGTTCTGGGTGCGGAACACCGCAGCGCTCAGGTTCAGGCGGTTGTCCAGCAGCTCCCACTTGGTGCCCAGCTCGATGTTGCGGGTTTCCTGCGGGTCCAGGGCTGCGCTGTTCTGGTTGGATGCGGTCGAGGACAGCGCAAAGTTGGCGCCGCCAGGGGGCGTGAGCGAGTTGGCCAGCGCGGCATAGATGCTGCCGTTGGCCGCAGGCTTGTACAGCGCGCCCACCTTCCAGCTGGTGAGGTTGCCCGAGGTGCTCAGCGCCGAGGGGGCCAGCGCACCTGCGGCGTAGCCGGGGTAGGTGGCCAGGTTGGCGGCGGTGACGATGGTGCGCGCATCGGTCTTGGTGCGGTAGTGCTCGTAGCGCAGGCCGCCGTTGAGCTGCCACTGCTCGTTCAGCTGCAGCGTGTCGAAGGCATACAGCGCGGCCGTGTTGGTGCTGCCGTCGATGTCGGCGCCGGTGCGGTAGGGCCGTCCCAGGGCATCGCTGGCGTTGGGGGCGTAGAGGTTGGCGGCCGGTGCATTCACGGCGGCATAGGCCACGCCGTTGATGGTCTGGGCGGCGGTGCCAAAACCCAGGTTCTTCTGGCGCTCGTGCATGAACTCCATGCCGGCCGAGAGGGTGTGCTTGACGCTGCCCGTGCTGAACTGGCTGGTCACGTTGGTCAGGTTGGCCAGCACGTCGTTGGTCTGGTCGGTGCGCTGCAAGGACCGCGCGGCCGTCCAGCTGGCGGGGTTGGCCAGGTTGGGGGCGGTGATGGCGCCCACGCTGGTCAGGCGGCGGTCCATCTTGGTGGTGCCTGCGCGTGCAATGTTGCGCACCACGGTGCCACCGCCCAGGTCGTGCTCGACCTTTGCGGTCACCATGTCGGCGTCCACCTTTTCGTAGTCGTCCTTGCTGCCGTAGAAGTTCTCGCGGTTGACCCTGGCGCCTGCGTTGACCTGGGCCGCAGCGTTGTAGAAGCCCGGCATGCCGATGGTGGAAATGCCGCCATCGGGCACGTTGTCCTGGCGCACATGCTGCGAGTACAGGTACAGGCGCGTGGGGGTACCCAGGCCAAACGCGAACGACGGTGCAATCGCATAGCCATTGTTCTCCACCAGGTTGCGGCCTTCCACGCCGCCCGCCTGGCCCATGAGGTTCAGGCGCGCGGCCGAGGTTTCGCCCAGCCGCTTGTTCAGGTCGGCCGTCACGCGCTTGTTGCCAGCGGTGTTCACGGTGGTGGTCACGCCGTACTGGTCGGTGCGCGTGGGCAGCTTGGAGATCAGGTTGATGTAGCCCGAGGCCGCGCCCCGGCCGATGTCGGTGCCCGCAGGGCCCTTCACCACTTCGACCTGGTCGATGTTGAAGATGTCGCGGGTGATGGCGCCCAGGTCACGGATGCCATCGATGAAGGTGGACGTCTGCGTGGAGAACGCCCGCAGCATGAAGGTGTCGCCCGCCGAGGTGTTGCCACCTTCGCCCAGCTGCATGGTGATGCCGGGGGTGTTGCGCAGCGCATCCATCAGCGATGCCGCGCCCTGCTCGCGGATCACCTCCTGGTTGATGACGGAGATGGTCTGGGGCGTGTCCACCAGCGGCTGCGTGAGCTTGGGGTTGGCCAGCCTGTCGGTTTTGTAGGGGGCGCTGGACTCTGGGCGGATCGTTGTCTCGGGCAGGGTTTTTTCTGCCGCCTGGGCCTGGACAACCCCTGGCAGGGCCGCAATCGCGAGCGCCAGCAGGTGCAGTGGAACGGTGTGGTGGGGGCTGCGAAAGCGCGCCATGGTTTCTCCTCGATGTTGTTGGCAGAACTGGCTGACGTTCCGCAACGTGCTCCGCAAAGGCACTGTGTCGAGCAGATGGCTGGCTAAACAATTATTGTATGCAATTGAGAATCATTATCAACAAATGGTAAAGTTATGTGTAGCCAACACGCCACAGATGCCTGGGCGAAGGCTGCCTTCGGCGGGCCGGCTCAGATCAGGTGCCGCCCACGTAGGGATTGCTTTGGCGCTCGCGGCCAAACGTGCTCTCCGGCCCATGCCCGGGGATGAACACCGTCTGGTCGCCCATGGGCCACAGGCGCTGGGTGATGCTGTCGATCAAATCCTGGTGGTTGCCCATCGGGAAGTCCGTGCGGCCGATGCTGCCCGCAAACAGCACGTCGCCCACAAAGGCCCGGTCGATCTGCGGCGCATGGAACACCACATGCCCGGGCGTGTGCCCGGGGCAATGGCGCACGGCCAGCGTCTCGTTGCCAATCTGCACCGTGTCGCCATCCGCCAGCCAGCGTGTGGGCGTGAAATGCTGCGCGGGCGGAAACCCGAACATCGCGCTCTGCTGCGGCAGCCCATCGATCCAGAACTGGTCGCCCGGGTGCGGCCCCACGATGGGCAGGCCCAAACGCGTGGCCAGCTCGCCCGTGCCGCCCGCGTGGTCGATGTGGGCATGGGTGAGCCAGATCTGTGACAGCGTGAGGCCCAGGCGCTGGATTTCAGCCAGCAGCACATCGAGGTCGCCCCCGGGGTCGATCACGGCGGCCTGGTGGGTGGCATCGCACCAGACGAGGGAGCAGTTCTGCTGGAACGCGGTAACGGGGACGGTGAGGTAGCGAAGCATGCGGGCGGGAGGTGGAATCCAGGGCGCGCCAGCCGCAGTGGGGTGGCGCATCGGAGGGGGGCGACGAGTGTCGCACAGCGCGCCGCGGGGGCCCCGGCGTCAATCCATCTCCGCTGGCCGCCCCAGCAGCTGGTTCACGGCCGCGCGCAGGCCCTCGAGCGAGGTGGTGTTGAGCACAAACACCACGAAACCCTCGATCTGGCTGCTCAGCAGCTCGAAACGGATGTGCAGGAACACCACCAGGTGGTTCTGGATGCGGGTGCCCAGGATGGTGCGGCTGTCGCCCACGTCGATGCTGGGCGGGCTGAGCTGAAACTCGTTGCCCAGCAGGTCGGACAGGGCGGCGATGCAGGCGTTGAGCATCACGTTGCCCACCTCGGTCATGGCGTCCTGCTCAATGGCGCTGAGGTCTTCGCCGGGCACGCTCTGGCCGGCCACGATGCGCACGATCTCCAGGCTTTTGTGGCCCGGGAAGATCAGCAGGGCGTCGCCATTGAACACCCCGCGAAACGGTTGGCGCACGCCATACATGGTGCTGCCGGCCGCGCCCAGCTGCTGGGCCGCCTCGCTCACGGTGAAGATGCTCACGTGGGGCACCGACAGCAGCACTTCGTCGTGCATGAGGCTGCCCATGGCGGCTGCGGCCTTGCCCACGCCGATGTTGAAGATCTCGCTGAGTGCGTCGATTTGTTCGGCGTCTAGCTGGACGGTCATGTCAGGCTCCTGCCAGTGCCGCGAGCTGGCTGGCTGCACTGGCGGTGACGGGCTTGGCGATGAACGCCATGCCGGCTTCCTCGATGCGCGCCTGTACGGCGGTCTGCACGTTGGCGGTGAGGATGGCGATAGGGACGGTGGGCAGGATCTTGCGCAGCTCCAGCGCGGCTTCCAGCCCGTTCATGCCATTCATGTTGAAGTCCATGGACACGAGATCCACCGGGTTCTCGCGCACCAGCTGCAGCGCCTCTTCGCCGCTGCTGGCGTGCACGATGGTCCATTGCGGGTGGGCCTGCAGGACCAGGCCCTGCAGGATGAGGCGCGACATGCGGCTGTCGTCAACGATCAATAGGCGCAGGCTCATGGTGAATCGGTGGTAGTGGGGTCAAGGTTGTCGGATAGCGGCCTCGTAGGCAAGCACTTTATTGCGGCCTGTGGCCTTGGCGCGATACAGCGCCTGATCGGCATCGACCAGCAGGGGCTCGATGCCGGCGTGCTGGGGGGCCATTTCGGCCACGCCAATCGAGATGGTGAGCGCAAGCGGTTGGCCCTGGGGCGACACCAGGTGCATTTGCGCCATGGCATCCCGGATGCGTTCGGCCACCACCAGGGCGCTGTCCGCAGTGGAATGGGGCAGCAGCGCGGCGAACTCCTCGCCCCCCAGGCGGCCCAGCAGGTCGGCGTCGCGCAAGGCCTGGCCAATGGCCTCGGCGCAGGCGCGGATGGCAACATCGCCCGTCTGGTGGCCGTGCCGGTCGTTGATGCGTTTGAAGTGGTCGATGTCGATCATGAGCACGGCGCAGGGCTGGTCATGGCGGCGGCAGTGGTCAAAAAGGGCGGTGCTGCGCTCCATGAAAGCCCGCCGGTTCAGCAGCCCGCTCAGGGCATCGCGTGTGGCCAGCTCGCGCAGCTGGGTCTCCAGCGCCTTGTGGGCGCTGATGTCAAAGCCCCACAGCAGGTGGGCCAACTGGCCCTCCACCTCGATGAGGCGGGCCGACAGCGAGCTCCAGCTGGGGTTGTGCTCGCCGATGAGCGCCTCCATCGCATCGACCTGGCCGTAGCGGTCCAGCGCCTGGGCGAAGCGCTCGCGGGTTTCGGTGTCGTGCAGCAGGTCGGGCAGGAACAGGGTCTGGGGCGGTGCCTTGAGCTGCAGGCGCTCGGTGAGCTGGCGGTTGATGAAGTGCACCCGCCCGCTGTCCACCTCGGCCAGCACCACATCGCTGGGGCTGGTGTTCAGGATGAAGCTCAGCAGCGCACGACCTTCCTCGATCTTGCGCGTGCGGCTGGCCACCCGCACTTCGAGCTGGCGGTTGGCCAGCACCAGCTGCCGAGACGCGGCGCGGGCTGTGCGTGCATCGCGCACCAGCTTGCCGATCAGCAGCGCCGTGCCCACAAGCAGCCCGCCCAGTACGGTGCTGAGCACGATGAAGCGGTTGTACAGCTGTTGGCGCGCCTGGTGGGTTTGCTGGGCGCTGAACAGGTGCACGGTGGCCACGACCTTGCGTTGCCGGTCCAGCAGTGCGTCCGATTGCCGGATGATGTCGGCCACCACGGCGGCCGCCTTGCTGCCGTTGTGGCCGCCTGCTGCGCTCAGCTGGGTGGACCAGCGCTCCACCAGGGGGCGCAGGTTGTCCAGGTCTTGCGCGGCCTCGGGCAGTGCATCCCGCAGCTGGGTGCTGACACGTGGCCCCCGGCCCGAGGTGTCGAGCGTGCTGAACAGCACGTCCAGCCGTTCCTGCAGGTCCGGCGCCGTGGCTTCGCGGGCCCGCATCTTGCGCGCCAGCAGGCTCACCCGCGCCAGTTCGTTGTGCACGCTCGACACGTACCACAGGTCGTTCTGCTGGTAGGGCTGCGCCAGGGCGTGCGTCTGGCGCAGCGTCCACCACAGGGTGGCCGACACCGCCACGGCCATGGCCGCCACCATCGCCAAAAGCCAGTAGGTGGTGCTCGGGCGTGGGCTGGCCTGGCCCCCTCCTGCGGCCGGCAGGGCGGGCTGCGGCTTATCGGAGGGTGACTGCATGGACCTGCCAGATGGAGCGGTTGATGTAGTCCTGGCCTTGCAACTGGGGGTGGGTGCCAAAGGGGTAGATCAGGATCAGCGGCCCCTTGTCCCGGATGCCCATGCGCTCGCCGTCGCGGTGATAGGCCAGGATGGGGTCGTAGCGCACGAGATCGCTCCAGGGGATTTCGATCGCATAGTCGTTCAAGGCACGCAGCCGGATCTGGCTGTGCTCGCCGCCACCCAGCAGCTCGACCAGGTAGCGCAGCGAAACCCCTTTCCAGCGGTGCTCTCCAGCCAGGCCGAGCGCCTCGGGCAGCGTGGCGACGATCTCCCGCGCAGGCAGCTTCTCCAGGCCCTTGAGGTCGCAGGCCTGCGGTGTGCCGTCCTGGGGCGGGTGCAGCTGCAGCACGCGGCGGCCTTCGGGGGCTGCGCACACCGGGGCCGCATGCGACCCCTGCGGCAACCAGAGGCCTATGAGGAAAAGCAGGGCGGCACCTGCGCTGGGCAGGACGGCAGTGGCTCTGAACATCATCACAACTCTCACGTCTTCCGTTTCCGCCGATGCAAGGGGGACTCGTCGGGGTCTTTCATCGGTGCCCTGGCCTGGCGGAGGCAGGCCAGGGCGTGGACTCAGGGTGACTATGCAAGGGAAAGCACGAAACTCGACATGTTCAAAATAGAAAATCGCCGCAAATGCGGTGTTTTGACAATTGTTGACGGTGTTTGTGGTTCTTTGGGGTGCATGTGGCCCCCGGTTGGCGGGCGCCGTGGCCCAGGGGTGTTGCATTTGTTTACATGGTCCCACTGTGCCCCAGGGTGTGCAACCCCCGCTTACCCGCACTCCGGGGTGCCCGTGGGCCCGTGAAGGTGCTGGTTTGCCGCAGGCGGGGGCGCTACAGGTTGGTGGCTGCCACCACCTCGGCCATGTCGGTCAGCCCCTGCAGCACCTTGTCGATACCGTCCTGGCGCAGGGTGCGCATGCCGGCCGCCAGTGCCGAGTGGCGGATGTCCGAGGCCGGAGCCCGGTGGCGGATGTGCTGGCGGATGGTCTCGTCGCTCATCATCAGCTCATGGATGCCCAGCCGGCCGTGGTAGCCATGGCCTTCGCATTGGGGGCAGCCCACATGGCGCCACAGGCGCAGCTCGCCCTGGGCGCCGCCGTGTTGCTGGCGCCAGCGCGCAATCTGCGCCTGGCGCGCGTCGGCCGTGTTGTGGGTGCCACTGTCCAGGTACTGCGACGCCAGGCCCATCAGCGTGTCCGCGTCGGCCACCTGGGGGGCGCGGCAGGCCGCGCACAGGCGGCGCACCAGGCGCTGGGCGAGGATGGCGAGCAGCGAATCCGAGAAGTTGAACGGGTCCAGGCCCATCTCGAGCAGCCGTGCAATGCTCTCGGGCGCCGAGTTGGTGTGCAGTGTGGACAGCACCAGGTGCCCCGTCAGCGAGGCCTCGATGGCGATGCGCGCGGTTTCCTCGTCGCGCATCTCGCCGATCATGATCACGTCGGGGTCGGCCCGCAAAAAAGTGCGCATGGCGGCGGCAAAGGTCCAGCCGATGCGCGGGTTCACCTGCACCTGGCGCAGGCCCTCCTGCGTGATCTCGATGGGGTCTTCGGCCGTCCAGATCTTGCGGCCTGCGGTGTTGATGTCGCGCACCACCGAGTGCAGCGTGGTCGTCTTGCCGCAGCCCGTGGGGCCGCACACCAGCACCAGGCCGTAGCTCTTTTGCACTACCGCACGCAGCGCCAGCAGGTTGGGCGGGCTCAGGCCGATGTTCTCCAGCGGCAGCGGTTTGGCGCCCGCCAGCAGGCGCAGCACCACGTCTTCCAGGCCACGTGAGGTGGGCACGGTGACCACGCGCAGCTCCACCGGCGGGCCACCAAAGCGGGCGAAGTCGATCTTGCCGTCCTGGGGTTTGCGGTGCTCCGAGATGTCCATGCTCGCCATGATCTTGATGCGCGCGACCATGGCGAAGCGGTAGCGCGCGGGCAGCTCCAGGTAGGGCGTGAGGTCGCCGTCGATGCGCAGGCGGATGCGAACGTTGTGCGGGGCGGGCTCCGTCTCGATGTGGATGTCGGACGCACGGTGGCTGATGGCCTCGTCGATCACCGAATTGATGAGCCGCACCAGGGTGTTGTCCGACTCGCTGATCACGTCGGCCTGCTCTGCGTCGGCATCGGGCGCCGCGCTGTTCAGGTTGGTGGCCAGCTCCTGTGAGGTAGCCCTGGTGCCCGGCATGGCGCTGCCAGGGTCGGCAGGGTGTGTGCGATAGGCTTTGTGAATGGCCGGCATCAACGTCCCTGGCGCCGCTTGCAGCGGGAACACATGCCGCTGGGTCAGAAAGCGCATTTCATCGACCAGCACGCGGTCCCAGGGGTCGGCCATGAGCAGCGCCAGCGCATCCTCGCGTGCGATCAGCGGCAGCACGGACTCGCGCTCGGCCACGGCGCGGGGGATGAGGGCCAGGGCGGAGGCCTCGGGCGTGATGTCGCCGGGGTGCACCGTGTACTCGCCCAGCCAGGTGGCGATGACGCCGCGCAACTGCTCCTGCGTCAACGCCCCCCGGTCCACGAGGATCTGGCCGATGGGCCGGTGCTGGCCGTTGCTGCGTTCGGCCTGTTGCGTCTGCAGGCCTTCAAAAAGTGCCGGCGTAGCCAGCAGGCCCGCCTGCACCAGTGCTTCACCCAGGTGCCGCGCCTTCCCGACCGTGGGGTGGGGGGTGGAGATCTGCCTCCACAAGGCCTCTGCACTGGGGGGCCGAAAACTGTGGGCGGGAGGCGGTGCGGAAGCGGCGGCGTCGGTCATCGGCGGTCAGCAGGGCTGGGTCATAGGCGAAATTCGTAGTCCACCGTGATCGGTGCGTGGTCCGAAAATTTTTCGCCCTTGTAGATGGATTCGGTGCGTGCCAGCGCCGCCAGCGCAGGGGTGGCCAGGTGGTAGTCCAGCCGCCAACCCACGTTGTTGGCATAGGCCTGGCCGCGGTTGCTCCACCAGGTGTAGGCGGTGTCGGTGGCGGCAGGTTGTAACTGACGGTAAACGTCTATGATGCCGCCGCCCTCATCAGTTGTGTGCAACAACTTTGTCATCCAGGCGCGTTCTTCGGGCAAAAAGCCACTGTTTTTCTGGT
>JADMJR010000367.1 GCA_018780365.1 Acidovorax sp.
CCTGAGCCTGGACATTGCGCCCGGCGAGCTGCGCTGCATCATCGGCCCCAACGGTGCGGGCAAGACGACGATGATGGACATCATCACGGGCAAGACGCGGCCCGACAAAGGCACGGTGTTCTTCGGCTCGACGATTGACCTGCTGCGCCACAACGAGCCCGAGATTGCCAGCCTGGGCATTGGCCGCAAGTTTCAAAAGCCCACGGTGTTCGAGCAGCTCACGGTGTTCGAGAACCTGGAGCTGGCGTTGAAGACCCACAAGGGCGTGAAGTCGAGCATGTTCTTCCGCCTCGATTCTGCGCAGTCGGACCGCTTGGCGGAGGTGCTGCACACGATTCATCTGGCCGATGGGGTGACGCGGCAGGCGGGCAATCTGAGCCATGGGCAGAAGCAGTGGCTGGAGATTGGCATGCTGCTGATGCAGGACCCGAAGCTGTTGCTGCTGGACGAGCCGGTGGCAGGGATGACGGATGACGAGACTGCGCGGACGGCGGAGTTGTTCCTGACCTTGAAGGGCAAGCATTCGCTGATGGTGGTGGAGCATGACATGGGGTTCATCCGCACGATTTCTGAGAAGGTGACGGTGTTGTGTGATGGGTCGGTGCTGGCGGAGGGCACGCTGGACCAGGTGCAGGCGGATGAGCGGGTGATTGAGGTTTACCTGGGGCGGTGATGGTGTTTTTTCACTCGGTTCCTTTCGATTGGCTTGGTGCTCTTGAACCGTTCGGGCTGAGCTTGTCGAAGCCTGGGCGCTACCTCGGAACCGTTCGGGCTGAGCCTGTCGAAGCTGGGGCGTGCTGGTTTGGAAGGTGTGCCTGGGTGGAGGGCGGAGGCCGGGTTGTCGCCCCGGCAGGCGACTCACTTTCTTTTGCTTCGCCAAAAGAAAGTAAGCAAAGAAAAGGCGCCCCCCAGTCTGCGACCCCTCCGCTGTGCGAAGGGGCACACCTGCGTCGGGGCGGTTGCGGGGTGCGCCGTGGAACTCGCTGTGCGCTGCGCGCGCCGCTCGGACAACCACGGCGAGTCAGAGCACGAAGCATGGGCGCTTCGACGCCCATGCCACCCCACAACCGCCCCGCCGCAGGCGCAGCCAGCAGGGGGTGGGTAGCCGAACAGCCGAAAACCCAAACAGCCGAACAGCCGCACGGGCCTTTGCTTCGCTCGGCCCCATTTCGCGGGCGCAAGCGCCACGCGCTGCGCAGGCGGTGCCGAGCGCAGCGATGGCCCGTGTGGATGTCCGGTTGCGGGTTCCCTTCAGGATGCGCCGAGGAGCGCAGCGGCCAGCGGATGAGGGCTCGCGATTGTCTGAGCGCAGTGAAACGAAGCGAGTTCGAGCGAGACCCCGCTGGACGCGAGCACCGCAGGTTGCCCGCAGCGAAGCGAAGGGACGCAGCGTGTAGGGTCGCCCTTTCTTTGGTGACTTTCTTTCGGCGAGACGAAAGAAAGTTACTGCGCCGCCGGGCGCACACCCCGGCTCCCGCCCTCAACACCAGCACGCCTTTCAAACCAGCGCAAACCAGTGCGCCCCAGCTTCGACAGGCTCAGCCCGAACGGTTTGGTTGTGTGCCTCGGCTTCGACAAGCCCAGCCCAAACGGCTACGCGGCATGGCACAGCATCGCCACGCCCTCCCTGTGGCTATATGAAATGCTCCTAAATCAATAGCTAAAAGCGCTTGCTAGACAGGCGCAAACGGCCAAAAAACTCAAAAAACCACCATGCTCACCGTCCAAAACATCAACCAGTACTACGGCGGCTCCCACATCCTGCGCGACGTGAGCCTCACCGCCACCCCCGGCAAAGTCACCGTCCTGCTCGGCCGCAACGGCGTGGGCAAAACGACCTTGCTCAAAAGCCTCATGGGCCTCGTGCCCATCAAAAGCGGCAGCATCCAGTTTGACGGCAAAGCCATCGACAAAGCCACCCCCTACGACCGCGCTCGCGCAGGCATCGGCTTTGTGCCCCAAGGCCGCGAAATCTTCGGCCGCCTCACCGTGGAAGAAAACCTGCGCATGGGCCTGGCCTACAAAAGTGGCTCCACGCCTGTGCCGCCGCACCTGTATGAACTCTTTCCCGTGCTCAAGCAAATGCTCAAGCGCCGGGGCGGCGACCTGTCGGGCGGGCAACAACAACAACTGGCCATCGCCCGCGCCCTGGCCCCCGGCCCACGTTTGCTGATCCTCGACGAGCCCACCGAGGGCATCCAGCCCAGCATCATCAAAGACATCGGCCGCGTGATCCGTATGCTGGCCGACAAGGGCGAGATGGCCATCCTGCTGTGCGAGCAGTACTACGACTTCGCGCAGGAACTGGCCGACGAGTACCTGGTGATGGAGCGCGGCGAAGTCATCGCACGCGGTCCGGGCAGCGAGATGGAAGCCAAGGGCATCCGCAACCTCGTGGCGATTTGAATGTGGATGGCGGTTACTGGGCTGCAGTGGCGAGGCATGGACTGCGCCAGCGTGACACGCCCTCCATGATCAGCACCGTGCACACCATCCACGTGCCGCCCAGCAGCCACCCGGCCAGCACGTCGCTGGCGTAGTGCACCTGCAGCACCACGCGGCTCCAGCCGGTGGTGAAGATCAGCGCACCGGCCACCATTGCGGCGGGCAGGTGCCACCCACGCGGCAGCAGCCGCGTGGCCAGGTAGGCCAGCATGGCGTAGGCCACCATCGACGCGCTGCTGTGCCCGCTGGGAAAGCTGTAGCCGCTGGCTTCGGCAATGCCATGTGCGTGCTCGGGCCGCACGCGCTCGAAGAGGTTTTTCAGCACCTTGGTCAGCGCGCCATTGCCCGCCATGGCCACCAGCCAGCCCATGGCCAGCAGGCGGTGCTGTTGCCACCACAGGGCAGCAGCCACGGCAAGCGCCAGGGCCGTCAGCACCCAGGTGTCGCCCAGGTGGGTGAGGGCGGCAAACACCTGCAGCACGGCGGTGTCGGCCTGGGCCCGCAAGCCCGCAGCGATGGTGTCATCCAGCACGCCCCAGGGGCCCTGGGTGCGGCCGCTCTCGGCCAGTTCGGCCATCGTGGTGCCCGCCAGCACCAGCACGCAGGCCGATATGGCCATGGCCACCAGCATGAGGGTGGGGGCCTGTGCAGGAAAGAAGTGGTTCAGCGGCGGGCCTGCGTGGTGGCGCAGGGCGCGCAGGCCCGCCAGCGCGGCGGCGCCCAGCAGCGCCAAGGCCAGCATGCCCGCCAGCCACCAGTCCACGGGGTGCTGCGCCAGCAGGGTGCCCAGCTCGGATGCGGTGGATGCAGTGGATGGGGCGGCAGGGACGATCGTCGTCATGGTGCGGGGTGGTCCTTTCTCTTTCGGTTTCCAACTTTTTTCGGATGCAGTTGCCTGCATCACCCATGGAAAGAAGCCGCAGGTTGTACCGAAGTTCCCAGCATCCCGTGCGGCGATGGGTGTATTGCGCGCACGGTGCAGGCATGTGTCGGCGCAGGCTGACACGGCGATGGCGCTGCGACCGGCTGCGGGCACCGCGCCTGGCTGCGACCATGGGCGACCCTGCTGCTCCTGCCCCTTTGTGGTGTGGGGCTGTTCTTGTTTGTTGCAGAGTTTTTGCATGACCCCTTCCGACCACCCCCATCCTCCAAAATCCCGTGGCCCCATCCACCTGGTGGTGCCCAAGCGGCCGGGGGCCGACCTGGACCTGCTGCGGGCCAAGCTCGAAGGTGTGCCCGCGCTGCTGGCGCACGACGTGGTGTGGCATGTGCCCGATCGGCGGGGCGACATCGTGCAGCTGGCCGAAGACGCCGCCCTGGCGGCCCAGGCCGATGGCGGGTTGGTGGTGGCTGCCGGTGGCGACGGCACCATCAACGCCGTGGCGTCGGCGGCCTTGCGCGCCGGTGTGCCGCTGGGCGTGGTGCCCATGGGCACGTTCAACTATTTCAGCCGCGAACACGGCCTGGCGCTTGACCCCGAGATCGCCGTGCAAGACCTGCTGCAGGCGCTGCGCGCGGGCGACCTGCGCCCGGTGCAGGTGGGGTTTGTCAACCGCCGCATGTTTGTGGTCAACGCCAGTGTGGGGCTGTACCCCAAGCTGCTGGCCGACCGCGAGATGGCGTCGCGCCGCTTTGGCCGAAAGCGCTGGGTGGCGGTGGCAGCGTCGGTGTGGAGCCTGTTCCGTCCGGCGTCCAGCCGCCGCTGGCGCGTGGTGATGAAGACCCACCAGGGGGCCGAAGCGCGGCAGGAGGAGCATCTGGTCACCACGCTGTTTGTGGGCAACAACCCCCTGCAGCTGGACCGCATGGGCCTGCCACAGGCGCAGATGGTGGCCGATGGCGGGCAACTGGCGGTGGTGATGCTCAAGCCCCAGGGCCGCTGGGCCATCGCACGCACGGTGTGGAATGCGGCCACGGGCCAGCTGCACAAAGACAACGCGGTGGTCAGCATGGCCTGCGCCGAGCTGACCGTGGAGCCCGCCAGCTGGCGCCCGCCCCAGGTCAAGCTGGCGTTTGATGGTGAGCGTGAATGGATGGCGCCGCCCCTGCATTTCCACATCAGTGCGCGCCCGCTGTGGCTGGTGGCCCCCAGCCCGCTGGTGCGCGACGACACTCACCAGACCGGGCACGGCGCCACCCCCGCGCAAGATGCCCCAGAACCGGGGCCCGCGCCGGGTTGGCTGCCCACATGAGGCGGTGTACCGTCTGGCTACAGCGCTCAGAAAATCGCCATGACCACCTTGATGCACCTGTCCGACCTGCACTTCGGGGCGCACGACCCCGAGGTGTGTGCGGCCGCGCAGCGCCTGGCACAGCGGCTGGGCGTGGCCCTGGCCGTGGTGTCGGGCGACCTCACCCAGCGCGCCACCGCCAGCCAGTTCGCGCAGGCCGCGCGGTTTGTGCAGGGCCTGCATGCGCGCAGCACCCTGGTGCTGGCAGGCAACCACGATGTGCCGCTGTTTGCCTGGTGGCTGCGCTGGGGCCGTGCGTACGAGCGGTTTGCCGAGCAGTTTGGCGTGGACCAGGAGCCCGTGCGGCAGATGGGCCCCTTTTATGTGGTGGGCGTGAACACCACGCGCGCCTGGCGGCACGAGCGCGGCAGCCTGTCGGCTGCGCAGATCGATCATGTGGCCGCCCTCCTGGCGCGTGCCCCGCCCGACGCATGGTGCATCGTGGCCAGCCACCACCCCCTGGTGGCGCGCGATGCCAATGACCGTGCCCACCGCCCGCACCGTGCCGACGAGGCCCTGCAGCGCTGGCGCGCAGCCGGTGCGCAGATGCTGCTGTCGGGCCATGTGCACGACCCCGGTTTGCTGCAGCCCTTGCCAGGCCTGTGGGCCAGCCGTGCGGGCACGGCGGTGTCGCGCCGCCTGCGGCATGGTTGTCCCAACAGCCTGGTGGTGCTGCGCGAAGAAGTGTTGGGCGAGGCACCCAGCCAGCGCCGGCGGGTGGCCGAGCGTTGGGACTACGACAGCACCATCGGAGAGTTCGCCTGTGTGCTGCGCCAGCCTGTGATGGCTGGTTGAAGCGGTCTTCAGTGCTGCCACCCAAAAAAAGGGCACCCGAAGGTGCCCTGAAACTTGGAGACAACCGTTGTGATGTGGGCTGAGAGCCTGTTCAAAATCTTTTGAGCAATAGCGCCAGGAACGCCAGATGGACGAAC
>JADMJR010000123.1 GCA_018780365.1 Acidovorax sp.
GTTGAGCCGATAGCCCGCGCGGCTGGCGAAGTCCATGAACCACAGCATGTGGCAGCTCGACAGCGCGGCGACATAGGCTTCTTCGGGGTCCACCGCCGCCGCATCGGAATACGGCAACGGCACCACATGGGGCGACGACGACGCGGCCACGGTGGCCCCGCCATCGAACTGCCAGCGGTGGGCGCGGTGGTAGCGCTTGTCCAGAAAATCGTCGGTGCCACGGGTCCAGGTGATGGTGGCGAGGTGCTCGGCCATGGTGGGAGGTCTTTCTACAATGGTTCTTCAGTTTATGGCGGCACTACTCCATCGAAGGAACCAATTCATGCCCGTTGCCAGAGCCAATGCCCAGGGCGCAAGCCCCGGCCTGCTGCGCCAGAAGGTGTACGAGCAATTGCGCAGCGCCATCGAACAAGGCCGCCTGCCGGCGGGCACACGCCTGCCGCCCTCGCGCGAACATGCGGCCAACCTGGGCGTGTCGCGCAACACGGTGCTGTGGGCGGTGCAGCGCCTGCAGGCCGAGGGCTATGTGGAGGCGCGTGTGGGCGACGGCACCTATGTCTCGCAGGCTGCAGGAGCGCCGCCCACGCAAGGGCTGGTGGCGCCGCCGCGCGGACTGTCGCGGCGCGGGCAGCTCATTGCAGAAACGGCTGCGCGCTGGCGGCCGCCCCATGTGGCGGCGCGCGCGTTTCGCATTGGCGCGCCCGAGGTGGACACCTTTCCGTTTGCGCTGTGGGACCGCCTCGCGCGCCAGGCCAGCCCCGGCCAGCGCAGCGCCCGCGCGCAGTACCTGGACCCTGCGGGCGACCCCGACCTGCGCCAGGCCATTGCGCTGTGGCTGTGGGCCTCGCGCGGCATCCGCTGCGATGCGGCGCAGGTGGTGGTGTGCGCGGGTTCGCAGCAGGGCATCGACCTGATCGCGCGGCTGCTGCTGGACGCGGGCGACGAGGTGCTGGTGGAAGACCCGGGCTACCCCGGCATCCGCGCCAGCCTGCTGGCCCATGGCGCCCAGGCCCGGCCCGTGGCGCTGGATGCGCAGGGCCTGTGCATCGCCGAAGGCGCCGCTTGGTGGCCCGGTGCACACATGGCCGTGGTCACGCCCACGCACCAGTTCCCCACAGGCGTAGGCATGGGCCTGGCACGGCGCCAGGCGCTGCTGCAATGGGCGCGCGCCCACGATGCCTGGGTGGTGGAGGACGACTACGACGGCGAATTCCAATACGGCAGCGCGGCCCAGCGCGTACCCGCGCTGTGCAGCCTGCCGGGCTCGGAACGGGTGCTGTATGTGGGCACCTTCAGCAAGACGCTGCACCCCGGCCTGCGCCTGGGTTTTGTGGTGGTGCCTCCCGCGCTGGTGGAGGCCTTTGCCATGGCCCGCGCCATCACCGACCGGCACGCGCCGGGCGATGCGCAGGCCGTGCTCGCGCGCTTCATTGCCGACGGCCACCTGCTGCGCCACCTGCGGCAGATGCGCGAGCTGTACCAGGTGCGCCAGCAGGTGCTGATCCATGCCCTGGCTGGCGCGAGCGATGGTGCCCTGCGGCTCACCCCCAGCGACCGGGGCATGCACCTGCTGCACGAGGCCGCGCCGGGCAGTGACGACGAGACCCTGAGCCGCAAGGCACTCACGGCCGGGGTGATGCTGGCGCCGCTGTCGCGTTACGCCATGCAGTCACAGCGGCGCGGGTGGCTGTTTGGCTACGCGGGCTACAGCGAGGCCGAGATCGTGGGCGCCGCGCGTGTGATTGCACATCTGGCCTCCACAGACCGCCGCCGGGGGCGCTGACCAGGCCAGCGACCGCCGCGCAAGGGCCGCCCCGCCGCGCTGGCGGTGTCCCCCTTCCCGAATTGCAAAGCAATTCGAGAGAAGGGGGAAGGCGCCGAAGGCGACTCAGGGGGATGCCACCTACTTTTTCCACCACTGCTTCGACAACGCAGGCTGGCGGATGTCCAGGCGCTCGCCCATCACCGGAGCGACCAGGGGCACACCGGCTTTATCAGCCAAGGCCGTGATGCGGTCGAACGGGTCGGTCCAGGCGTGCAGCGCCAGGTCGAAGGTGCCGTTGTGGATGGGCATCAGGTGGCGACCCTTCACATCCAGGTGGGCCTGCAGGCTTTCCTCGGGCTGCATGTGCACATCGGGCCACTGGGCGTCGTAGGCGCCGGTTTCGATCAGGGTCAGGTCGAACGGGCCAAAACGCTCGCCAATGGCCTTGAAGCCGTCGAAATACCCCGTGTCGCCGCTGAAGAAAATGCGGGTGTCATCGGTCTGGATCACCCACGAGGCCCACAGCGTGCGGTTGCCGTCCGACAGGCTGCGGCCCGAGAAATGCTGGGCGGGCGTGGCCACCAGCTTCACACCGGCGATGGTGGTGCCCTGCCACCAGTCGAACTGCTGCACCTTGGCAGCGGGCACACCCCAGGCAATGAGGCGGTCGCCCACGCCCAGCGGCGTCACGAAGTGCGCCACCTTGGGGGCGAGCTTCTGGATGGCGTCGTAGTCCAGGTGGTCGTAATGGTCGTGCGACAGCACCACGCCGGTGATGGGGGGCAGCTCGTCGATGGTGAGCGGCGGCGCATGGAAACGCTTGGGGCCCATGAAAGAAAACGGCGAGGCGCGCTCGGAGAACACCGGGTCGGTCAGCCAGAACTGGCCCTGCAGCTTGAGCAGCATGGTCGAGTGGCCCAGGCGCCACAGGCTCATGTCGGGGGCATTGAGCAGGTCCGCCTGCATGAGCGGCAGCACCTGGGGTGGCTGGGCGGGCACAGCGTCGACGGGTTTTTCCGTCATGAAGCGCCACAGGATGGCCATGGTTTTGGCCAGACCCGGCGCCTGGCGCGGCGCGGCGTTGCGGAACTTGCCTTCGGTGTACTGGGGCGACTGTTCGTACGAAGTTGCCGGCAGGGTGGTGCAGGAAAGAATGCTGTAGGCCATGGCGATCAGGACTGTGAGGAAGACGAGGGTTCGGAGCATGGGGGTGCCCTTCAAAAATTACACTGCACAGTGTAGTTCACTTTTTAGAAAAGTAAACTGCTCGGTGTAAAATTTTGCCTATGACCGAGGCCCCCACCGCTCCCCCCACCCGCCTGACCGACCGCAAGCGCGACGCCATCGTGCAGGCCGCCATTGCCGAGTTCCGCGAACATGGCTTCAGCGGCACCAGCATGGACCGCGTGGCCGCAGCGGCCGATGTCTCCAAGCGCACGGTGTACAACCACTTCCCCAGCAAGGAGGAGCTGTTCGAGGCCATCCTGTGGCGCCTGTGGGACCGCAGCCATGCCGAGGCCGACATTGGCTACGATGCCCAGCGCCCGCTGCGGGCACAGCTGCTGGCTGTGCTGGAGCAAAAGATGGAACTGCTGAACGACGCGAGCTTCATCGACCTGTCGCGCGTGGCGATGGCCGAGATGATGCACACGCCCGAGCGCGCCCAGGCCATGGTGGCGCGCCTGTCCGAGAAGGAAGAAGGCCTGCCGCGCTGGATCCGCGCCGCCCAGCAGGACGGCGCCCTGCGCGCAGGCGTGGACCCGCAGTACGCCGCCCACCAGCTGCACGGCATGGTCAAGTCGTTTGCCTTCTGGCCCCAGCTGGCCATGGGGCGGGCGCCACTCACCGCCGCCGAGCAGCAGCAGGTGCTGGGCGATGCGGTGGACATGTTTTTGGGGTTCTACGCAGTGCAGCCCGCCAGGGGCTCCACCACAACCACCGCCGCCGCCGCACCCTCTGCAGCCCCCACCAAACGCCCGGCCCGACGGCGCTGACAGAACCGCCATCGCCCGCCACGGCCCTGTGGCGCCTGGCCCTCGGGCGATTGCACTACGCTCGCCGCTTACCGTTGCCTCTTTCTGAGCCCCACCCACCCATGCCCCTCGCCCCCTACCTCGACACCGCCCCGGTTCTGGACACCGGCGTTTTTATCCACGACTCCGCCCAGGTCATCGGCGACGTGACCCTGGGCCGCGACAGCTCGGTGTGGTGCAACGCCGTGCTGCGCGGCGATGTGAACCGCATCGTGGTCGGCGTTTGCAGCAACGTGCAGGACCTGACCATGGGCCATGTCTCACACCGCAATGCGAGCAAGCCCGAGGGCTCGCCGCTCGTCATCGGCGACTACGTCACCATCGGCCATTCGGTGATCCTGCACGGCTGCCGCATCGGCAACGAATGCCTGATCGGCATGGGCTCCATCGTGATGGACGACGCCATCATCGAAGACCGCGTGATGCTGGGCGCCGGCAGCCTGGTCTCGCCCGGCAAGGTGCTGGAGAGTGGCTATCTCTACATCGGCCGCCCGGCCGTGCGCCAGCGTGCGCTCACCGAGGCCGAGATCGCCTACCTGAAGTATTCGGCCGAGCACTATGTGCGGGTGAAGAACAACTACCTCACGGACACGCTCGACGCCGCAGCGCAGCCGCCCCAGCCACCGGCCAGCAAGGGATAAGGCGGGGCCGGGATAATCGGGGGTCCACGTTTCCCCTGCGGCGGCACCGCATCGCCCACCGTTCACACCATGTCTGCCGTCGCTCCCGCCCCATCCCCCCTGCGCGTCCTCGCCGTCATCCCCCCGATGACGCAGCTGAACACGCCCTATCCGTCCACCGCCTACCTCACGGGCTTTCTGCGCTCGCGCGGCGTCACCGCGTTCCAGGAAGACCTGGCGCTGGCGCTGGTGCTGCAACTGCTCTCGCCCGAAGGGCTGCGCGTAGTGGCTGCCAAGGTGGATGCGCTGCCTGCCAAGAAGCACAGCCCCGCCGTGCAGAGCTTTGCCGCGCAAAAAGACCGCTACCTCGCCACCATTGGCCCCGCCATTGCCTTTTTGCAGGGGCGCGACAGCACCCTGGCGCACCGCATTGCAGGCCGCAACTACCTGCCCGAGGGCCCACGCTTTGCCACGCTGGATGTGTATGTGGACGACGAAGGCGGCGACCCGCTGGGCTGGGCGTTTGGTGCGCTGGGCCTGCACGACAAGGCCAAACACCTGGCCACGCTGTATTTGAACGACCTGGCCGATGTGCTGCGCGACGCGGTGGACGAGCGCTTCGAATTTGTGCGTTATGCCGAATCGCTGGCAGGCAGCCAGCCCACGTTTGACCCGCTGGCCGATGCGCTGGCCGCGCCGCCTACGCTGGTGGACGACATGCTGCAGCAGCTCACGCACGAGGCCCTGGAGCGCCACACGCCCGATGTGGTGTTGCTCTCGGTGCCTTTCCCCGGCTCGGTGTATGCGGCGTTTCGCATCGCCCAGGCCATCAAGGCGCGCCACCCGCACATCGCCACGGTGCTGGGCGGCGGTTTTGTGAACACCGAGCTGCGCGAGCTGGCCGACCCGCGTGTGTTCGACTTTTTCGACTACGTGACGCTGGACGCTGGCGAGCGCCCGCTGCTGGCGCTGCTGGAACATGTGCGCGGCGAGCGCGGCCGCCAGCGCCTCGTGCGTACCTTTGTGCGCGACGATGCGGGCACCGTGCAGTACATCAACATGATGGAAGCCGATGTGGCCTTTGCCGAGGTGGGCACACCCACCTGGGACGGCCTGCCGCTGGACCGCTACCTGTCGCTGCTGGACATGCTCAACCCCATGCACCGGCTGTGGAGCGACGG
>JADMJR010000294.1 GCA_018780365.1 Acidovorax sp.
CGGTGTCGCCGGGTTTGAGCACTTCGCCGGCAATGCGCAGCTCGCTGCTGGCCAGGGTCGGTGCGGCATGGCTGGCGCGGATGCGGCGGCGGTCGTCGATCCAGGTGATGGCCTGCAGCTCAGGGTACTGGCTGATCAGCGCCTCGGCACGGCCCACAAATTCAGCGCGGCCCAGGTCCTGGTTGGACAGGTCGCGCGCAATGCGCATCAGCTGCTCCTGCCGCTCCAGAAGCCGCAGGCGCACGCGCTGCTGGGCGTATTCCACATCACGCCGCAGGGCTTCTTGCTCACGCTCAGCCTCTTCGGCGCGCAAATACCAGAACGCGGCCACGATGGCCGCCAGGAACATCAGCACAGCCGCCAGGGGGGCGAGGGCGGCAAACCGGTCCTGGCGGGTGGGCGACAGGCCGCGCCACCACTTGCGCCACCAGCGTATCGGCGCAGCCACGGTCGCAACCGTGGGGGAGGGGGCGGGGGGCATCGAATCCATCCTCCAAGTGTAGGGGAGCCACACGTTGCCTTGCAGCATTCAGACGATGTGCGGTTGCAGCAAAATCTTGTAATATGAAATGAAAAGGCACCATTTGAAATTATTGAAAAATGTGCGAAACTAGAGCCAACGTACTAAATTTGCTGCCACATCTACAGGAGACAAAGCATGTCAGCTCAGCCCGACCCTCAGGCCGGTTTCGGTATCGGCGCGGACGCCGATCAACAGGAAACCCGTGAATGGATGGACGCGTTGTCCGCCGTGATCGACAAGGAGGGCCCTGAGCGCGCCCACTACCTGCTGGAGCAGCTTCTCGAACACGCGCGCCAAAGCAGCATCGACATGCCGTTCTCAGCCAACACCGGCTACGTGAACACCATCGAGGCCGACAAGGAAGCCCATTGCCCCGGCAACATCGCGATTGAAAAGCGCCTGCGCGCCTACATGCGCTGGAACGCCATGGCCATGGTGGTGCGCGCCAACCGGCTGGACCCGGCCGATGGCGGCGACCTGGGCGGCCACATCGGCTCCTTTGCCTCGGTGGCCAGCATGTTCGGCGCCGGTTTCAACCATTTCTGGCATGCCGAGAGCGAAAACCATGGCGGTGACCTGCTCTACATCCAGGGCCACAGCGCCCCCGGCATCTATGCGCGCGCTTACCTGGAAGGCCGCCTGACCGAAGAGCAACTCGACAGCTTCCGCCAGGAAGTGGACGGCAAGGGCCTGTCCAGCTACCCGCACCCCAAGCTGATGCCCGAGTTCTGGCAGTTCCCCACGGTGTCCATGGGCCTGGGCCCGCTGATGGCGATTTACCAGGCCCGTTTCCTCAAATACCTGCATGCCCGTGGCATTGCCAACACCGAAAACCGCAAGGTCTGGGTGTTCTGCGGTGACGGCGAGATGGACGAACCCGAATCCCTGGGCGCCATCGGCCTGGCCGCGCGCGAAAACCTCGACAACCTCGTCTTCGTGGTCAACTGCAACCTGCAGCGCCTGGACGGCCCGGTGCGCGGCAACGGCAAGATCGTGCAAGAGCTGGAAGGCGAATTCCGTGGCTCTGGCTGGAACGTCATCAAGCTGCTGTGGGGCAATGGCTGGGACACCCTGCTGGCCCGCGACAAGACTGGCAAGCTCAAGCAGCTGATGATGGAGACGCTGGACGGCGACTACCAGGCCATGAAGGCCAACGACGGCGCTTTTGTTCGCAAGAACTTCTTCGGCAAGTACCCCGAGACGGCCAAGCTGGTCGAGCACATGACCGACGAAGAAATCTTCGAGCTGCGCCGGGGTGGCCACGAGCCCGCCAAGGTGTATGCCGCCTTCCACGCCGCCAACGAGCACAAGAACCAGCCCACCGTGCTGCTGGTCAAGACCGTCAAGGGCTATGGCATGGGCAAGGCCGGTGAAGGCAAGAACACCGTGCACCAGACCAAGAAACTGTCGGACGAAGACATCAAGTACATCCGCGACCGCTTCAGCATCCCGATCCCGGACAGCCAGCTGGCTGACATCCCGTACTACAAGCCCGCCGACGACACGCCTGAAATGCGCTACCTGCAGGAGCGCCGCAAGGCCATGGGCGGTTACCTGCCCAAGCGCCGCCCCAAGGCTGAAGAGAGCTTCACTGTGCCTGCGATCGACACCTTCAAGGCGATCCTGGAGCCCACGGCCGAAGGCCGCGAGATCAGCACCACGCAGGCCTATGTGCGCTTCATCACGCAGTTGCTGCGCGACCAGGCCCTGGGCCCGCGCGTGGTGCCCATCCTGGTGGACGAAGCCCGTACCTTCGGCATGGAAGGCCTGTTCCGCCAGATCGGCATCTACAACCCCGCAGGCCAGCAGTACACCCCGGTCGACAAAGACCAGGTCATGTACTACAAGGAAGACAAGGCCGGCCAGATCCTGCAGGAAGGCATCAACGAAGCCGGCGGCATGGCCAGCTGGATTGCTGCGGCCACCAGCTACAGCACCAACAACCGCATCATGGTGCCGTTCTACGTGTACTACTCGATGTTCGGCTTCCAGCGCATTGGCGACCTGGCCTGGGCGGCGGGTGACATGCAGGCCCGTGGCTTCCTCTTGGGCGGCACCTCGGGCCGCACCACGCTCAACGGCGAAGGCCTGCAGCACGAAGATGGCCACAGCCACATCCTGGCGAACACCATCCCCAACTGCGTGAGCTACGACCCCACCTTCGCCCACGAAGTCGCGGTGATCATGCACCGGGGCCTCAAGCGCATGGTCGAGCAGCAAGAAAACGTTTTCTACTACATCACGCTGCTCAACGAAAACTACCCCATGCCCGGCCTCACGGTGGGCACCGAAGAGCAGATCATCAAGGGCATGTACCTGTGCAAGCCCGGCGCCGAAGGCGGCACGCGCGTGCAGTTGCTGGGTTCGGGCACCATCCTGCGCGAGTCGCTGGCTGCGCAAACCCTGCTGGCTGCCGACTGGGGTGTGCAGGCCGATGTGTGGAGCTGCCCGAGCTTCAACGAACTCACCCGCGAAGGCCAGGACATTGACCGCTGGAACCTGCTGCATCCGCTGGAAGCGCCGCGCGTGCCTTTCGTCGCGCAGCAACTGGGCACCAGCACCGGCCCCGTGGTCGCATCCACCGACTACATGAAGGCCTATGCCGAGCAGATCCGTCCGTTTGTGCCCAAGGGCCGCAACTACAAGGTGCTGGGCACCGACGGTTTTGGCCGCAGCGACTTCCGCAGCAAGCTGCGCGAGCACTTCGAGGTGAACCGCCACTACATCGTTGTGGCTGCCCTCAAGGCGCTGAGCGAAGACGGCGTGCTGCCCGCCACCAAGGTGGCCGAGGCGATTGCCAAGTACGGCATCAATGCTGACAAGATCAACCCGCTCTACGCATAAACCGAACGGAGACAGAACAATGGCATTGGTCAACATTCAAGTCCCGGACATCGGGGACTTCGACGAAGTGGGCGTGATCGAATTGCTGGTCAAGGTGGGCGACACCGTGAAGGCCGAGCAGTCGCTCATCACCGTCGAATCCGACAAGGCATCGATGGAGATCCCGTCCAGCCACGCTGGCGTGATCAAGGAACTCAAGATTGCGCTGGGCGACAAGGTCAAGCAAGGCTCGGTGATCGCCGTGGTCGAATCCGCTGATGTGGGTACGGCTGCAGCCCCGGCCGCAGCACCGGCACCTGTGGCGGCTCCTGCTCCCGCTCCCGCGCCCGTGGTGGCCGCTGCACCAGCACCCGCTGCGGCGCCTGTTGCGTCGGGCCCTGTGGAAGTGCGCGTGCCCGACATTGGCGACTTCAAGGACGTGGCCGTGATCGAGATGCTGGTCAAGGTCGGCGACACGATCAAGGTCGAGCAGTCGCTGTTCACCGTGGAGTCCGACAAGGCCTCTATGGAGATCCCATCGCCCGCCGCCGGCGTGCTCAAGGAACTCAAGGTCAAGATTGGCGACACCGTCAACATCGGCGACCTGATCGCCGTGCTGGAAGGCACCACCGCTGCTGCTGCGCCTGTGGCGGCTGCGCCCGCACCAGCCCCCGTGGCCGCAGCCGCCCCAGCAGTGTCTGCCGCAGCCGCAGCGCCCACCGCTGCCGTGGCCTCGGTGCCCGTGCCCGTCCACCAGCCCGGCACCCCCACGGCAGGCCTGCCCCACGCATCGCCCTCCGTGCGCAAGTTCGCCCGCGAACTGGGTGTGCCCATCGACGAAGTCAAGGGCACCGGCCCCAAGGGCCGCATCACCCAGGACGACGTGGCTGCCTTCACCAAGCAGGTGATGGCAGGCGCCGTGCAGACCAAGGCCCAGGCGGCCAAGGTACCCGCAGGCGGCGGTGGCTCTGGCGTCGGCCTCGATTTGCTGCCCTGGCCCAAGGTGGACTTCACCAAGTTCGGCCCGGTGGAGCGCAAGGACCTCAGCCGCATCAAGAAGATCAGCGGCGCCAACCTGCACCGCAACTGGGTCGTCATCCCACACGTCACCAACCACGACGACGCGGACATCACCGACCTCGAAGCCTTCCGCGTGCAGTTCAACAAAGAGAACGAGAAGAGTGGCGTCAAGGTCACCATGCTCGCCTTCATGATCAAGGCCGCCGTGGCTGCGCTCAAGAAGTTCCCCGAGTTCAACAGCTCGCTCGACGGCGACCAGCTGGTGCTGAAGAACTACTTCCACATCGGCTTTGCGGCCGACACGCCCAACGGCCTCGTCGTGCCGGTCATCCGCGACGCAGACAAGAAGGGCATCGTCCAGATCTCGCAAGAGATGGGCGACCTGGCCAAGAAGGCGCGCGACGGCAAGCTCGGCCCGGCCGACATGACCGGCGGCTGCTTCTCCATCAGCTCCCTGGGCGGCATCGGTGGCCGTTACTTCACGCCCATCATCAACGCGCCCGAAGTCGCCATCATGGGCGTGTGCAAGAGCAGCATCGAACCGAAGTGGGACGGCAAGCAGTTCGCGCCGCGCCTGGTGCTGCCCCTGTCGCTCAGCTGGGACCACCGCGTGATCGACGGCGCCGCCGCTGCACGCTTCAACGTGTACTTTGCCTCGCTGCTGGCGGACTTCCGCCGCATCGTGATGTAACGAAAGGGCAAGACACACCATGGCAATCATCGACATCAAGGTGCCCGACATCGGCGACTTCGCCGAAGTGGCCATCATCGAAGTGCTGGTCAAACCCGGCGACACCATCAAGGCCGAGCAAAGCCTGATCACCGTGGAGTCCGACAAGGCCTCCATGGAGATCCCGTCCAGCCATGCTGGGGTTGTGAAGGAGCTGAAAGTGAAGCTGGGCGACAAGATCGCCGAAGGCTCGGTGGTGTTGACGCTGGAAGTGCAGGGCGCAGGCGCTGCAGCTCCAGCGCCTGCTGCAGCGCCGGCTCCCGCCGTTTCTGAACAAAAAGCGGCCCCTGCGCCCGCTAGTCAAGCTCCAGCAGCTATCAATCCAGTAGCATCCAGCTTTGCTGGCACGGCCGACCTGGACTGCGATGTGCTCGTGCTCGGCGGCGGCCCCGGCGGCTACAGCGCCGCCTTCCGTGCGGCCGACCTGGGCCTCAAGGTCGTCATCGTCGAGCGCTACGCCACCCTGGGCGGCGTGTGCCTGAACGTGGGTTGCAT
>JADMJR010000139.1 GCA_018780365.1 Acidovorax sp.
GAGATCGTGCGCCCCGGCACCGGCGACCCGGTGCCCGAGGGCGAGGTGGGCGAGCTGGTGATCACCACACTCAACCCCGACTACCCGCTGATCCGTTTCGGCACCGGCGACCTCTCGGCCGTGCTGCCCGGCCCCTGCCCCACGGGCCGCACCAACACCCGCATCAAGGGCTGGATGGGCCGGGCCGACCAGACGACCAAGGTGCGCGGCATGTTTGTGCACCCCGGCCAGGTGGCCACCATTGCGCGGCGTTTTCCGCAGGTGCTGCGCGCGCGCCTGGTGGTCAGCGGCGAAATGGCCAACGACCAGATGGTGCTGCAGGTCGAGACCCTGGAGACCGCCGAAGGCCTGGCCCACCAGCTGGGCGATGCCATCCGCGAAGTGACCAAGCTGCGTGGCGACGTGTTGATGGTGGCCCCCGGCACACTGCCCAACGATGGCAAGGTGATTGAGGACGCACGGAGTTATCGCTAACCCCCCCTGAGTCGCCTGCGGCGCCTTCCCCCCGGGGGGGGACGCCACCCGTGGCCTGGCAAAGCCAGTTCCACGGTGGCTCTGGCGTTGGCGGGTGCCGGTTTCAAGGGCCCGCTGCGGGTTTTGGCGCCGGGGGAAGCGGGCTTGCGGCAGCGCAAGACATGCCCATTTGGCACGCCCGGGAACCGCAGTATTTACCCTAACAATTGCTCCTAATTTAAGAGCAATAAAGGCAATACAGACAGGCGCAACAGGCCCATTCAGCTTAAAGACCATGCCACCTGTGTGCTACGTACTATCCGCAATGTTTCCGTAAACCCCCCTCGCTATCATGGCCCGTCATTTACAGGAGCACCCATGAAAACAATGCTGAAAGTCGCACTGATCGCCGCAGCCGCAGCGGCCGCCCTTGGCGCCAACGCCCAAGACTTCCCCGCCAAGGACAAGACGATCACCCTGGTGGTGCCCTTTGCGGCAGGCGGCCCCACCGACCGCGTGGCGCGCGACCTGGCCGAAGCCCTGCGCAAGCCCCTGGGCGCCACCGTGGTGGTGGACAACACGGCCGGTGCAGGCAGCTCCATCGGCTCCGCCCGCGTAGCCCGCGCGGCACCCGACGGCTACACCCTGCTGCTCAACCACATCGGCATGTCCACCATGCCTGCGCTGTACCGCAAGCTCTCGTTCAGCGTGCCCAACGATTTCGAGTACCTGGGCATGGTCAATGAAGTGCCCATGACGCTGATTGCGCGCCCCACCATGCCCGCCAACAACTTCAAGGAGTTGACGGCCTGGATCCAGCAGAACAAGGGCAAGATCAACCTGGGCAATGCGGGCCTGGGCGCTGCGTCGCACCTGTGCGGCCTGATGTTCCAGAGCGCCATGCAGGTGGACATGACCGCCGTGCCCTACAAGGGCACTGCCCCCGCCATCACCGACCTGATCGGCGGCCAAATCGACCTGCTGTGTGACCAGACCACCAACACCACGGGCCAGATCGAATCCAAGAAGGTCAAGGCCTATGCCGTGACCACCACCAAGCGCCTGACCACGCCGGCCCTGAAGGACCTGCCCACGCTGGCCGAATCCGGCTTGAAGGACTTCAACGTGACCATCTGGCACGGCGTGTACGCCCCCAAGGGCACACCGGCCGACGTGCAAAAGAAGATCAACGAAGCCCTCAAGGTAGCGCTGAAAGACCCTGAGTTCATCAAGAAGCAGGAAGGCCTGGGCGCTGTGGTCGTCACCGACAAGCGCGTGGACGGCGCCGAACACAAGAAGTTCGTGGCCGCCGAGATCGAAAAATGGGGCGCCGTGATCAAGGCCGCCGGCACCTACGCCGATTGATCGACTCAATGTTTCATTGATCGCTCCGCGCTTTCCAGCCGCTCAAACCGCCGCGCACCACAAGGTGCCGGCGGTTTTTTCTTGGGGGCTGTGATGGATCAAGCCCCGCGTGCCCTCCGGCCGCTGGTTGGGGTAATCCATCTGCCCCAACCGCCCCAGCCCGCGTAGAAAAGGGGGCAGCACAGAACCGCCCCCCAAAGGACCCCATGGCACCCACATCCCTCCGCCTCCCGGCCACGTCATCGCGCCGACGCGCACTTGCAGCCGCTGCCAGCGTGGTGGCGCTGGCCTGCGCCGCCACGCTGCTGACCCCCTCCACCGCCCAGGCCCAGGGCGCCTGGCCCACCAAGCCCGTGCGCATCGTCGTGCCCTTCGCCCCGGGCGGCACCACCGACATCCTGGCCCGCGCCATGGCGCCCGAACTGAGCCGGGCCTTTGGCCAGCAATTCATCGTGGACAACCGCGCAGGGGCGGGCGGCAACGTCGGCGCCGAGGTCGTGGCCAAATCGCCTGGCGACGGCTACACCCTGCTGATGGGCACGGTGGGCACCCACGGCATCAACCGCGCGCTGTATTCCAAGCTACCCTACGACCCCATCAAGGACTTTGTGCCCATCACCCTGGTGGCCGCCGTGCCCAACGTGATGGTGATGAACGCAGAAAAAGCCAAGGCCCAGGGCATCACCAATGTGCAGGACTTCATCCGCGTGGCCAAGGCCAACCCCGGCAAGATGAACATGGCATCCAGCGGCAACGGCACCTCCATCCACCTGGCGGGCGAACTCTTCAAGAGCATGACCGGCACCTTCATGCTGCACTTGCCCTACCGGGGCTCGGGCCCCGCGCTCTTGGACATGGTGGCGGGCAACGCCGATGTGATGTTCGACAACCTGCCCTCGTCCATGGCGCAGATCAAGGCGGGCAAGCTCACGGCCCTGGCGGTGACCAGCTCCGAGCGCTCCAGTGCATTGCCCGACGTGCCCACGGTGGAGCAGGCCGGCGGGCCCACGCTCAAGGGCTACGAGGCCAGCTCCTGGTTTGGACTGCTGGCCCCGGCAGGCACCCCGCCCGACATCGTGAACCGCATCCAGCAGGAGGTCGCCAAGTCGCTGGCTACACCGGCCATGAAGGAGCGACTCGTGGCGCAAGGCGCCATCCCCGGCGGCAACACCCCGGCCGACTTTGCCAAACACATCGACAGCGAACACAGGAAGTGGGCGCAGGTGGTGAAAAACTCGGGCGCCAAGGTGGACTGACACACACAGGGGGCACAGCCCCCGCCGCTGCGCCCACTCAGCCTGCAGGCAGCGCAGAGGGCCCCAGGCGCTTTGCCCCGGTGGCGAACGATGCCCGCTGGATGCGCCCATCCACCACCTCGTAAACACACAACATCTCCACCGTGCCCAGGCCCTCGGGGAAGTTGCGGGTGATCAGCTCGCAATCCACCACCATGGCACCCACCACGGTGCGCGACAGCAGGCGCGCATGCAGGTCGGGCTCGGCAAACCGGGCCAGAAACCGCTCGCGCATCTGCGCATGGCCTAGCGCCAGGCGTTCGCCGTGCAGCACGTACTGCTCGGCATCGGGCGCATAGGTCGCCAGCAGCGCGTCGATGTCCTTGGCGTTGTAGGCATCCAGCTGCGCCTGCACCACCGCCAGGGGCGGCAACACTGGGGCCATGGCTATACGCCCCAGACCACGTCCACCTGCTCGGCGGCGCTGCGGCGCAACATTTCAATGAGGGGCGCCACGCGCTGGCGCAGGCGCACCGCCTCGGCACGCTCCTGCTCCGTCACCTCTTCGCCCGCCTCGTTCACCGGCGGTTGGGCTTCTTCGGCGGCCACGGCGGCCTCCAGCGCTGCGATGGCGCCCGGGATCTGCGCCGCCGTCACGATGCCGCTGGCCCCCGGGGTATTGCCCATGATGGTTACGACCTGCTTCCCCTGGGGCTCCAGCATGATCAGATCGGCGGCGGCGCGGGACTTGAATTTGTAAAGCATGGTCTTGAAAGGCCTTCTCGGGTCAGGTCAACACAGCAGGGCACGCGAAGGCACGCCCCCTGGGCAGATTGTGCGCCGGGCGGGCCGGGGATGGCGCCCAAAGCCCCGCGCGGGAACCCCCCATTGACAGCATTTTGTTTAGGTCTAAACTATTTTGACATGAACATCCTCTGCATTGGCGGCGGGCCCGCCGGTCTCTATTTCGCCCTGCTGATGAAACAGCAGAACCCTGCGCACCGCGTCACCGTGGTGGAGCGCAACCGGCCGTTCGACACCTTCGGCTGGGGCGTGGTGCTGTCCGACCAGACGCTCGACAACCTGCGCGCGGCCGATGCGCCCTCGGCCGCGCTCATCGGCGATGCGTTCAACCACTGGGACGACATCGAGGTGTTCTTCAAGGGCCGCAGCGTGCGCTCCTCGGGCCATGGCTTTTGTGGCATCGGGCGCAAGCGGCTGCTCAACATCCTGCAGGACCGGTGCCTGGCGGTGGGCGTGGAGCTGGTGTTCGAGACCGATGTGGCCGACGACCAGGCGCTGGCTGCGCAGTACGGCGCCGACCTGGTCATCGCCAGCGACGGCCTGAACAGCCGCATCCGCACCCGCTACGCCGCCACCTACCAGCCCGACATCGACCTGCGCCAGTGCCGATTTGTGTGGCTGGGCACACACAAAAAACTCGATGCTTTTACGTTTGCTTTCGAGCAGACGGAGCACGGCTGGTTTCAGGCACACGCCTACCAGTTCGACGCCGATACCTCCACCTTCATCATCGAAACGCCCGAGGCAGTGTGGAAGGCGCATGGCCTGGACGCCATGGAGCAGCCCGAGGCGATTGCGTTCTGCGAGAAGCTGTTTGGCAGGTACCTGGACGGCAACACCCTCATCAGCAATGCCACGCACTTGCGCGGCTCGGCCAACTGGATTCGTTTTCCGCGCGTGATCTGCAACACCTGGGTGCACCGCGAGACCGTGGGCGGCAAGCGTGTGCCCATCGTGCTGATGGGCGACGCGGCGCACACGGCGCACTTTTCGATCGGCAGCGGCACCAAGCTCGCGCTCGAAGACGCGATCGACCTGGCCAACGAGTTCGCCACCGGGCTGCCCATCGACGAGGTGCTCACCCACTACGAGGCGCGCCGCAGCGTCGAGGTGCTCAAGATCCAGAACGCCGCGCGCAACAGCACCGAGTGGTTCGAGAACGTGGGCCGCTATACCGGCATGGAGGTGGAGCAGTTCGCGTACTCGCTGCTCACACGCAGCCAGCGCATCAGCCACGAGAACCTGCGGCTGCGCGATGCCGCATGGCTTGAAGGGTATGAAGCGTGGCTGGCAGGCGGCAAGGCGGCCGTGCCCCCGATGCTCACGCCGTTTGCGTTGAAGGACCTCACGCTCAAGAACCGCATCGTCGTCTCGCCCATGGCCACCTACAGCGCGGTCGATGGCGTACCGCAGGACTTCCACCTGGTGCACCTGGGCGCGCGGGCCCTCGGCGGCGCGGCACTGGTGATGGTGGAGATGACCAGCCCCACGCCAGAGGGCCGCATCACCCCCGCCTGCACCGGGCTGTGGAACGATGCGCAGCAGGCCGCCTTCACGCGCATCGTGCATTTCGTGCACGGCAGCAGCACCGCCAAGATCGGCCTGCAGCTGGGCCACAGCGGCCCCAAGGGCTCCACGCGCGTGGGCTGGGAAGGCACGGACGAACCGCTGCCCCATGGCAACTGGCCCCTGCTCGCTGCCAGCGCGCTGGCCTATGGCGAACAGAACCAGA
>JADMJR010000258.1 GCA_018780365.1 Acidovorax sp.
GTGCGCAGTGGATAGCCCGGCTATCCACAAGCGCCGCAACGCCGCAGACCGCCCGACAAGGCCACTGCCCTTCGGGTTGGAGCGAAATCGGGCGATTGAACGCCCCGACTGCTTGCATGGGCACGAGCCCATGCGGCGCATCCGAGGCGTCCACTCATCCCGATTGCGCTCCAACGCGGTCCCCTGCGAGATCGTAAACACGTTCTTAGTACCCCAGCGTCCGCACCATCTGCTCATACATCGCATCCACCGCCAGTGACCGCTGCGACACCTTGCTGCGCAGCACCGCCACATGCATGGCATCCAGCGGCGGCAGTTCAAACTCTGCAGGCAGGTTCTGCAAGATCTGCAGGTGGGGCGGCACGCTGCAGCGCGTGAGCACGGCCACGGCCAGGCCGCTTTCCACGGCGGCCAGCTGGCCCGCCAGGCTGGAGCTGTGGTACACGATGCGATACGCGCGCCGCCGCGCCGCCAGCGCCGACAAGGTGGCCTGCCGCGCCATGCTGGCGGATTCGTACACCGCAATGGGCAGCGGGTCGCGCCGCCACACCTCGTACTGCGTGGCGCCCACCCACACCAGCGGCTCGTCAAACAAGAAGCGCCCGCGCTGCGGCTTGTCGCGCGAGATGAGCGCCAAGTCCAGCTCGCCTTTCACCACACGCGGGATGAGCGCGGTGGACTGCTCGCACGTCAGCTCAATCTCCACCCCCTGGTAGCGGTGCGCAAAGCTGCGCAGCACCGGTGTGAGGTAGGCGCTGGCATAGTCGTCCGGCACGCCCAGCCGCACCCGGCCCGCGAGTTGGGGGCCGAATAGTGCGGCATGCGCCTCGGCCTGCAAATCGAGCACACGGCGCGCGTACGACAGCAGCTCGGCCCCGGCGGGCGTCACCTCCAGGTGGCGCGGCCCGCGCAGCAGCACCGGGCGGCCCAGCGCCACCTCCAGCTTCTTGATTTGCATGCTCACCGCCGACTGCGAGCGGTGCACCAGCGGCGCTGCGCCCGAGAGCGAGCCCGCATCCACCACCGCCACAAAGGCGCGCAGCCAGTCGATCTGAAAGTCGGGGTAGTTCATGGGCAGTTTGCTTTGAATTCGTTTATCGAATGGTATCTGTTCGATTTATCCGTTTTACAGCGTAGCCCGAAACCCGGAGCATCGGCGGCATGAACCACTCCCCATCCCACACCGCCGCATCGCCATCCCTTGCCAGCACACAGCAGCCCGCCAGTGCACAAGCCAGCGCACAAGTCCGCGAGCGCGACGGCCAGTGGCTGCTCATTGCCGGTGGCGTGCTGCTGGGCACCATTGGCGTGTTTGTGGAAGAGGCGGGTCAGCACCCGCTGGTCACCGTGTGGTTCCGCTGCGCGTTTGGTGCGCTGGCGCTGCTGGCGTGGTGCCTGGCCACCGGCCGGGGGCGTGAGCTTCTGCTCAGCGGCAAGGCGCGCTGGGTGGCCTGCGCCACGGGCGTGCTCATGGTGCTCAACTGGGCGCTGTTCTTTGCGGCCATCCCGCGCACCTCCATCGCCGTGGCCACGGTCATCTTTCACATCCAGCCCATCTGGGTCATTGTGTTCGGCGCGCTGTTTTTGCGTGCGGCCATCTCGCCCCTGCAGTGGCTGGCCACCCTGGCCGCGCTGGCGGGCCTGATGCTGACCACCGGGCTGCTCGACGGCACGGCCGCTGCTGCTGCCGCCGCAAGCAACAACAGCCAGGGCTACCTGGCAGGCGTGCTGATGTGCCTGGGCGGCTCGCTGTGCTATGCGGGCGTCACGCTGCTGGCCAACACACAAAAGGCCATCAGCCCCTACGCCATGGCCCTGTGGCAATGCCTGGTGGGCGCGGTGGCGCTGGCTTGGGCGCCCTTTGTGCTCGGGTGGCCGCCACTGGGCGCCGCTTGGGGCTGGCTGCTGGGCCTGGGCGTGCTGCACACGGGCCTGGCCTATGTGGTGCTGTTTGCGGGCATGGCGCGCCTGGGGCTGGGGCGCATTGCGGTGCTGCAGTTTGTGTACCCCCTCACCGCCGTGCTGGTGGACTGGGCCGTGTATGGCCGCACGCTCAGCCCCGTGCAGCTGGCGGGCGTGGGGCTGATGGCGGCTGCGCTGTGGACGCTGCGGCGGCCGGGCAAAGCGGCGGGGGCTGGTGGGTGACCCGTGCGGTCCCCGGTGGTGCCATGCAGTGCGGCTCCACCCGTTCGGGCTGAGCCCGTCGAAGCCTTGCGCAGCCCCCCAAAAACCTCAGCCCGCACAACTATCTGGGTGCGTGCAGTGGTGTGTCCATGCCGCCGTGCTGTTCAAGGGCGCTCAGGGCGCCTTGCCCGCCGCCAGGTGTTGCTGAAAGAACGCCACCACCTTCGCATTGAACCCCTGGTGAAACGCCGCCCGGTCAAACCCCGGCGCATCGCGGCAAATCTCCGGCGCCGCCTCGGCCAGCGCTGGCGAGCAGGGCGCCAGAAACGCGTAGTGCCCCGCGTGGGCGGCCACATGCCAGTCGGTTGCGCGGGGGAGGCCCTGGCGCAGCACCTCCACGCTCTGCAGCGTCACGCCACTGCCACCCAGTGCCGAGGCCCACAGCTGCACCGGCACGCCAACCTGCCCCAGCCCCTTGGCGTCGAACACGCTCAGCGGGTCCACGATGACAGCCGCCCGGATGCGTGGGTCCGGTGCGGGCGTGGCAGGGATCTCATTGCGCCGAATTTCGCCGCACAGCGGCCGCATCGACAGCGGCGGGCACAGGTCTGGGCGCAGCGCCCAGTCCGGCTTGGCACCAATGGCCACCAGCCCTGTGTAGCCGCCGCGCGAATAGCCAAAAAAACCCACCTTGCCAGCATCCAGCTGCGCGCGCTGGGGCCACGTGCCCAGCATGTAGTCCGTCAGCCGCTTCATATCCACCGGCCGCGTGGCAAAGGCCGACAGGTGGCCCTGGCGGCTCATGTCCTGAAAATTGTCGCCCGGGTGGTTGATGGCGGCCACCACATAGCCCGCATCGGCCAACGCAGCCGCCGTATCGTGGTGCCCCAGGGCCGATCCGCCCGCGCCATGCGACACCACTACCAGCGGCAAGCCCTGGCCAGCCACGGGGCAGTCGCGCGTGCCTTGCAGCACCAGCGGCGCCAGGTCGATGCGGCCCGGTGGCGTGCTGCAGGGTGACCACACGGCGCCGCGCAGCGCGGGCCCGTCCTTGTCTGCTGGCACCTCGATAAAGGCAAAGCCCGCCGCCTGGGCCATGGTGGCGGCGCAGCCAAGCGCTGCGGCCGACAGCCAATGCATGCCAAGGCCAAGGCGTGAAGGAAAACGGGCGCGAAGGCGGAAGCGAAGCAGCGATGAAAAGGTCATGGTGATGTGCTGGCGTGGATGGAAATCAGCAGGTGGGTGCGCAAGTCTGTCTGCGCGGCGTTGCGGGGGAGTTTAGGCAGTAGTGCTCTCGCCTGGGTTGCCGTCATTGCTGCTGTCATCATGGGCAAATTGCTATCCAATCAATAGCTGCTAGCGCTTGCTGGAAGCGCGGAGAAGGCCCATTTGATGCTAAATCTGCCCAGCCACCACCGCTGCAGACACCGCTGCGGCCCGTTTGTCGCCGACGGTTCCAAATCCGACAGGCTCCGAAAGCGGGAAGACATGGCGCTGGCACACCCCGGCTGGCGGTTCGACGGCGCTGCGCGCCTGCTGACTTTTCACTTTCCGCCGCGCGAGGAGCGTGTACCCATGGCGGCAGAGATCCGGCAGCGGCTCAAGCCCGGGGCGCCGCTGGTGGTGGCGCATCTGAGCGTGGCGGATGGCGCAGGTCCTGGCGGAGAAGACTGGGCAGGGGAGCGCGACCTATTGCTGTCGCGCTATGCGGCGTTTCAGGTGGCATCCGGCATGGCGCCGGAGCATGCGGCCAGGGCATGGGACAAGGTGGCAGCGGAGCTGGCTGTGCTGACGCTTGGGAAGGATGAGGCGATTCTTCGGGAGGCAGGGGTTAGTGATGTGCGGATGTTTTATATGGAGTTTGCGTTCAGGGGAGCGCAGATGCATCGAACCTAGTAGCAATATGTGCAGGGATTTTTGTTTCTAGTTGATACGTGAATAAGTGTTGCCAGATAAAACACGTTCAACCTGTCGCTCATTCAGAGCGTTAACCATCGATTTAATTTCCTGAATGGGTGTTCCGATCGAATTTAAGCGGCGTATTTCTCGCACTTGCTCGGCGGATAGTCGCCCTTCGACGCTGCAAATGACCTTCTGCGCGTATTCCTCGCTCATCCAAAGCTTGCTGATGAGCAAGTTCGGAACGCCAAGTCGAGGGTTAAGGCGTTGATACGCGGCAATCGCTTGTTCGCGATCATCAAGCGTTGTATTTTTTTCGGAACCTAGCAATCTGTGTTCGTGCAAGAATTTTATTCCTTTGAAACCGCCGGGAATCATGTTGAGGGACTTGCCACGCAACATGCATTCTTCTACCGCCTTTTCCTCCCAATTCATAATTTGCTCAAAAGTGTGGTTTGAAGTGATTAGCTCCGATCCTAGCAATACATCATTGCGACCGATGTATTCGCGCCAAGCGCGATGGAAGGTCTTGTTAGAGCCGCGTTGGATCTCACGGAAATGTTCCGTCATACGCGCTAACCAGTTGCGCCCGGACACGCCAATATAGAACTGCTGATCCATTTTGCCAGTGACGGAATCTATCAGTGTTATGGAGTGCGTATATCCGACATGTTCATTTTCGACCCTTGGCCATCCTTTCATTAGCATTTGCAAAGGTATGGAAATGCTCCATTCGGTTCCGTTGATCCTGTGTGATCGGATATGTAGAACAACACGTCGCTCATGCTTTGGTCGTGAATACTGGGTGTGGTGGAAGTACGCTTTTACTTCAGTACTAACTCGACCCGCTTCTTTGTGTGATGTATGGACGATGTCGAAGTCCAGGTCGCCATACATGTCCCAAGGCTTGAGTCCTTCGCGATTTGTGTTGTGAGCAAGTAATTTGTCGGGAATGCCTTTCAATTGCTCAGATATTTCGGGCGGATCGCTTGTGTAGCTTCCTTTGCTTGACCAGGAGATGAGTCCCTCATAATTTATACCCCTCAATACGGTATCAAGAAGATGAGTGAATATCTTCGGATTGACAGGGGTATAGCCACTTAGTAGACGAATAACTGCCGCCTGATCTATGTACTCAAGCTTTCGAGAAAACATCTCATCAATTACTGTTCCTGGAATTCTCTTCGGTTGTTGTGCGAGGAAGCTCTGTTTGCGAGGAAAGGGCGGTTTCATGTTTCGCATTTCTAAATCGGAGGAATATCCTGATATTAGCGTTTAACCGCTCATGACCAGTAAGCACTGTTTGTAAATATCACTGTTTGATCAAATTTTGGTCAAAGTTCAGTCTTGCCCGGCCAAAGTAGACCGCATAGCATCCCTGTCAAGCACCCGCCCCCATGAGGTGCTGCACAAAACCATGACAGGAGACAAGCCTTGCCATCCACCCGCTGGAGTCACTGCGGCGCCGAAGACCTGAGCGTCTTGCAGACCATCTTCTGGTCCGCCGGCGCGTCGCGCAATGCGCTGGCGCAGCGCCTGGCCTATTCCAAGAGCAAGGCCA
>JADMJR010000297.1 GCA_018780365.1 Acidovorax sp.
TGCAGTTCGTCCATCTGGCGTTCCTGGCGCTATTGCTCAAAAGATCTTGAACAGGCTCTTACAGCGCCTTGCCCAGCCGCTCCAGGCGGGGCGCCCACCAGCCCTGCACATCGGCCGACACCAGCACGCGCCGCGCCTGCCCGATGAGCAAATGGCGCGGCACAAAACCGATGTAGCGCGAGTCGGCGCTGTTGTCGCGGTTGTCGCCCAGCACCAGGTACTGGCCCTCGGGCACCGTGACGGGGCCGAAGCTGCGCTGCGCGGTCACGCCCTGCAGCCACTGCACGCGGCGCTCGTGGCCCTGCAGGTGTTCTGTCCAGCGGGTGGCGGGCACCTGGGCGCCCCATTCCGCCAGGGTTTCGGTCACCGCTTCGGGGGCCTCGTAACGCGCGGCCTCGCCGTTGAGGTAGAGCACCTCGTCGCGCATCTCCACGGTGTCGCCAGGCAGCGCCGCGATGCGCTTGATGAGCCGCGTCCCGTCCAGTGGAGAGGAGAAAGTGACCACATCGCCCCGCACGGGCTCGCCCAGGCGGGCGAGCACCACATCGGTCAGCGGCAGCTTCAGGTCGTAGGCCAGGCGGTTGACGAACACCACATCGCCTTCGAGCAGCGTGGGCCGCATGGAGCCCGAAGGGATGGGGTTCCAGTCGGCCACCGCCGTGCGAAAGATGCCGAAGCACAACAGCAGCACGATGAACCCACGGTTCGATTTGATCCATTTCAGCAGCATGGCAACACACTCCAAAGCGCCCTACAGCAAGCGCCCCCTGCTCGGAGGCCTCGACTTGCGTCTTGGTTCCGTGACACCGGACAACGAGAACCGCCCCTGTCCACCTGCATGCCAGCTCAGCGTTAGGAGCCGACCACGCGGCCACCAATGTCCGCCGCGCCCGCAGCCCCACCAGTGCACCCGTGGAACTGGCTTTGCCAGGCCACCGGGTGCGTCCCCCTCCGGGGGAAGGCGCGAAGCGCCTCAGGGGGGCTTCTTTCTAGCGCGGGGATGCGCGGCGTCGTACACCTTGGCCAGGTGCTGAAAATCGAGCCGCGTGTAGACCTGCGTGGTGGTGATGTTGGCGTGGCCCAGCAGCTCCTGCACCGCGCGCAGGTCGCCGCTGCTTTGCAGCAGGTGGCTGGCAAACGAATGGCGCAGCATGTGTGGGTGCACGGGTGTGGTCAGCCCCGCCTGCTGGCTGCGCTGGCGCAGGCGCAGCCAGATCGACTGCGCCGTGAGCCGCTTGCCACGCTGGCCCACAAACAATGCCGTGTCGAGCCGTGCAGACCCCTCGCCGCCGAACGGTGTGGCCCGCAGCTGCAGCCAGGCCTGCAGCGCCTCGGTGGCCGCACGCCCCACGGGCACGCTGCGGCGCTTGCTGCCCTTGCCGAACACATGGGCCTCGCCGGCCTGCAGGTCCACCCAGCCCCGGCCCAGGCGCTGGGTGTCGGCATTGGGGATGGCGTCGAGCCCCGCGAGTTCGCCCACGCGCAGGCCGCAGCCATACAGCAGCTCGACCATGGCCGCATCGCGCGCCTCCAGCCAGGGGTCGGCGCCGGTGTTGTCGAATTCGGCCAGGCGCACGGCGTCATCCACCCCCAGCGCCTTGGGCAGCGGCTTGGGCGCCTTGGGGGCCCGCACGTCCTGCACGGGGTTGTGCGGAATCAGCCCCTGCCGCCCCGCCCAGATGAAAAACCCGCGCCAGCCCGAGAGGATGAGCGCAATCCCCCGCCCGCTGCGCCCGCCGCTGTGCATCTGGGCCACAAAACGGCGGATGTGTGCGGTCTGCAACTGCAGCAGCGGCACGCTGACCCCCGCCGCAAACTGCGCGAGCTTTTCAAGGTCCAGGGTGTAGAGCGTGAGCGTGCGCGCCGCCAGCCGCTTCTCGACGCGCACATGCTCCAGATAGCGCAGGACGTGCGGGTCAGGCGTGGTAGGCGTTTCAGGCATGGTTGCCGTGGCTAAGCCGCCGCCGGGTTTCTGCTGGCTGGTGGGCTACTTCAGCCGCAACAGGGCGGCACTGGCCAGCTCGGCCATGCGCGACAAAAAGTCGGTGCCCATGGTGGCGTCAAACCGCTGCGGGTCGTGCGAGCCCAGCACCAGCAAGCCAAACGCAGGCGTGGCACTGTCGATGGCGCCTTCGCGCAGCGGCAGCAGGGCCAGCGACTGGGCGGGTTCGCCGGCCTCTTGTGCCAACCAGCCTGCAGGTTCAAAACCCAGGTTGGGGCCACAGAAGGGCATGGTCAGCGACGAGGAAAACGCCCGCGCATCGTCGCTGGCCCCCTGGGTGAAATCGGCATCGATGTAGGGGCCAGCCACGTCCCACACACGCACGGCAGCCTGGGGTACGTCAAACAAAGTGCGCACACCCTCGACCACGGCCTGGGGCAGATCGAACGGGTCCTTCACCTGCAGCAGTGCGCCCGTCCACTGGTGCACCTTGTGGGCGATGGCGGCGTTTTCGGTGCTGTTGCGCACCATCTCCATGATGCGCTGCTCCAGGCCCTTGATCTTTTCGCGCAGCATCTCGGCCTGGCGCTCCTGCAGGCTCACAGCGCGTGCGCCGTGGGGGCTGGTGATCTGCACGCTGGCCAGCACTTCGGCGTGGCGCTCGAAGAAGCCGGGGGTGTTGGTCAGGAACTGGGCGATGTCGTCTTCGGTGATCGGTGGGATGTGGGAGGTCATAGGAGGGTGTCAGGAATGTCGATCTGGCCTTCAAACACCGTGGTGGCGGGGCCGGTCATGAAAACGGAATCGGTGCCGGCACCGCTCCAGGCAATGGTGAGGCGGCCGCCACGCGTGTCCACATGCACCTCGTTGTCGAGCAGGCCCAAGCGGATGCCCGCCGCCACGGCCGCACAGGCGCCCGAGCCGCAGGCCAGGGTTTCGCCCACGCCACGCTCGAACACACGCAGCCGCACATGGCTGCGGTCCACGATCTGTAAAAAACCCGCATTCACGCGCTGCGGAAAACGCACATGGCGCTCGACCAATGGGCCAGCCTCCAGCACAGGGGCGGTGTCCACGTTGTCCACCAGCTGCACGGCGTGCGGGTTGCCCATGGAGACAACCGCTACCAAAACAGTAGCTGTCAGCGCTTTATCATCCAGCGCCAGCGGCCATTTTTGCCCTGAACCTTGTGCCACGGCGGTCAAACCGCTGGCATCAAACGGCACCTGGGCGGGCTCGAACAACGGGCGACCCATGTCCACAGTGACGCGGCCATCGGGCGTGAGGCGGGGGGCGATCACGCCACTTTTGGTCTGCACCCGCAAGGTGTCTTTGCCCGACAGGCCCTTGTCGTGCACAAAACGCGCAAAGCAGCGGGCGCCGTTGCCACACTGCTCCACCTCGCCGCCGTCGGCGTTGTGGATCACGTATTCAAAGTCGATGCCGTCGGCCGCTGCATCGGGGGTGGGGGGCCGCACGGTGAGGATCTGGTCGGCCCCCACGCCGAAGTGGCGGTCGGCCAAAAACCGGTACTGGGCGGCGCTGAGCCCCAGTCGGCCCTGGGTTTCGTCGAGCACCACGAAGTCGTTGCCCGCGCCCTGCATTTTGGTGAAGCGAATCTGCATCGCCAGATTATCGTCGGTGGACTGGCCTGCGCAGCGCCCCTGCCCAGGGCAACTTGTGACAGAACCCTCACCACCCCAATGCCCCCGGCCTGCACCGGTTTCGCCGCCGGCTTAGGCTTGCGCGGCGCAGCGGCCTGACCGGCCGGTCCGCACTCCATCCACCCCCTACGAGGAACCGCATGTCCGAACTCGCCAGTTTCCCCATCACCCACAAGTGGCCCGCCCGGCATCCCGACCGCCTCCAGCTGTATTCGCTGCCCACGCCCAACGGCGTGAAGGTGTCGATTGCACTCGAAGAACTGGGCCTGCCCTACGAGCCCCACCTGGTGAGCTTCGAGACCCACGACCAGACCTCACCCGAATTCCTCTCGCTCAACCCCAACAACAAGATCCCGGCCATCCTCGACCCAAATGGACCGGGTGGCCAGCCACTGGCGCTGTTCGAATCCGGCGCCATCCTGCTGTACCTGGCCGACAAGACTGGCCAGCTGATCCCCCAGGAAACCTCCGCGCGCTACGAAACCATCCAGTGGGTGATGTGGCAGATGGGCGGCGTGGGCCCGATGTTTGGCCAGGTGGGGTTCTTCCACAAGTTCGCGGGCAAGGATTTTGAAGACAAGCGCCCGCGCGACCGCTACATCGCCGAGTCCAAGCGCCTGCTCTCCGTGCTGGACCAGCGCCTCGCGGGCCGCCAGTGGGTGATGGGCGACCTGTACACCATCGCCGACATCGCCATCTGGCCCTGGGTGCGCAACCTGGTGGGTTTCTATGGCGCGGGCGAGCTGGTGGAATTTGATCAGTTCAAGGAGGTACAGCGCGTGCTGGCCGCCTTCGTGGCGCGCCCTGCCGTGGCCAAAGGGTTGGCGATTCCGGCCCGGGCTTGACCTGGGGCAATTTCTCACTCGCCTTTGATGTCGATCAGGCCTGCAGGCCTGGTGGCCGGCCGTCCCGCACCTACGATGGACCTCCTTAAAAAACAGGGAGTACCCCATGGGATTGACCGTAGACGTTCTGGACGATTTAGACACCCACAACCTCCAGGCCGCCGCGCAGGCGGCGCTGCAGGAGAACAATGCCATCGCGCTGATCGAGCTGCTGGAGATGCTGTGGAGCTGCGAGGTCAAAGGGGCCAACGCGGTGATCGACGCCGTGCTGCAGCGCCTGCAGCAGCTGCGCGCACTGCGCTGAGGAAGAGCCGGATGCGGGCAGCACATCCGCCCCTTCACCCCCCCCCATGCGTTCCTGCAAAAAGTCCAGAAAACACGCAATGCGCGCGGCCAGCTGCGTGTTGCGGTAATACACCGCGCTGATGGGCTGGCGCACATCCACCGTGGCCCTGGTCACCGGCGTGCCGCTGGGCACCTTCATCGGCCAGCACTTCGGCTGGCGCGAGACCTTTTTGGCCGTCTCGGCCTTGGGCGTGGTCGCCTTCATCGGCAGCGCGATTTTTGTGCCGAGCACCATCGCCCACACCCCGCCCGCCTCGCTGCTGCAACAGGCCAAGGTACTGGCCGAGCCGCGCCTGCTGCTGGTCTATGCCAAGACGGCCATCGGCTACGGCGGCACGTTCATCCCCTTCACCTTCCTCGCGCCCATCCTCACCGACATCTCGGGGTTCAGTGCGGGTGCTGTGGGCTGGGTGATGCTGGTGTATGGCGTATCGGTCGCCGTGGGCAATCTCTGGGGCGGCCGGCTGGCCGACCGGCTGGGGCCCATCCCGGCGCTGCGCATCATCTTTGCGCTGCTGGCGGCCGTGTTGCTTCTGCTGCAGTTCACCGCGCCCTACCCCTGGCTGGCGCTGGGCACCATGCTGTTGTGGGGCGCCGTGGCGTTTGGCAATGTGCCGGGGCTGCAGGTGTATGTGGTCAAGCAGGCCGAGCGCTTCACGCCGCAGGCGGTGGACGTGGCCTCGGGCCTGAACATCGCAGCGTTCAACCTGGGCATTGGAGGTGCCGCCTGGGCCGGGGGCCTGATCGTGACGCATCTGGGCCTGCACCACACGCCGTGGAT
>JADMJR010000259.1 GCA_018780365.1 Acidovorax sp.
CAGCGCGGTCAGCCGTGGACTTGTAGGTCACCACACGCGAACCTGCGGGTTCGATCGAGCGGGTCTGGGCCACGGTGGCGGCTTCAGCAGCCACTTCAGCGCGGGTGCGGTTGGTTTCAAACTTCGTGGCGAATTGCGAAGCATCGGCTTCGTCAGCCTGGGCGCCAAAGGAAGCGAAAGCGGCTACAGCGGCGATGGAGAGGAAACGTGCGGTGTTGTTCATGATGGAAATCCTTGAAGTTAAAAAAGCGTCTCAAAAAAACCGGGTCAAAAACCAATCCTGAACCGGGTTCGGTGAGTCGCCTTGCGGGTTCGGCTCATCGATGGGTTGAACTGTACGCCGATGGTGTTCACGGAAAAACCACCGGGTCGCGAACTGACTGTTCCAGTATTTGAAACAATACCGCGCGGCGTGGACAGACAGAAAAAAGCCCGTGGCTCCTTTCAGAACCACGGGCAGGGCGGGCGCAAATCCTCAAGGGCGGAATTTTTTGGCTGCTCGCAAGAGCGGCGCGCAAATGCCCCGGTCTCAACCTCTCAGTACAGGTACACCGCGCCCGCGTTGGTGCGGCTTTCATCGGCCTGGTTGCCGCCAATGCCGTTCGATCCACCGTCTTCCGTCGAAGCACCGACCGCCAGCGTGTTGCCGTCGCCCGACAGCGCCACCCGGCCGCCAAAGCGGTCGCCACTGCCGGTGTTCGGCGCCTTCACATAGGCTTGCTGCGCCCAGGTGCCTGCGGTGCGGCGAAACACCAGCACGGCGCCCGCATCGGCGGCCGTGGTGTCGGCCTGGTTGCCGTTGAAGCCCGTGGCCACGCTGTTGTCGCGGTACGAGGGCACGACCAGCGTGTTGCCGTCGCTGGACATGGCGAGGTTGTTGCCAAAACGGTGGGGCGTGCGGGTGTTGGATGCCTTCAGGTAGGACTGCGGCTGCCAGGTGCCGCCTGCGCGGGTGTAGACAAACACGGCCCCTGAGTTGAGCGCCAGGCTGTTGCTGGCAGGGGGCACCACAAAAATGCCCGTGTGGTTGCTGCTGTCCCCGTCCATGCCCACGGCCAGCGTGTTGCCGTCCCCCGACAGCATGACCGCCACGCCAAAACGGTCCAGCGCCAGAGGACTGGGGGCCTTGAGGTAGGCCTGCTGCGCCCAGACTCCGGCCGTGCGCTGGAACACATAGGCAGCCCCCGCGTCCTGCAAAGAGTCATCGGCCGGAGTGGCTGCCGAGGCGCTGCGCTCAAAAAACGCGCCCACCGCCAGCGTGTCGCCGCTGCCAGACAGGCTGAGGTAGATCCCGAAAAAATCCCCTGCCCCTGCGTTGGCGGCTTTGATGTAGCCCTGCTGCGCCCAGCTGGTGCCGGTGCGGCTGAACACATAGGCCGCGCCGGACGACGCGAACGCCGCATTGCCATGGGCGCCAGTCAGGTCGCCGCTCTCGTAGTAGGCGCCCACAGCCAGGGTGTTGCCATCGGCCGAGAGCGCAACAAACGAGCCGAACAGGTCGAAGGCAAAGGTGTTGTTGGCCTTGATGAAGGCCTGCTGCGACCAGGTGCTGCCCGAGCGGGAGTACACGTACACCGCGCCGGAACTGCTGGCGAGGTTGTTGCTGGGAGGCATCACCGCAAAGGTGCCTGTCTGGTCGCCGCTTTCGCCGTCCGCGCCAATGGCCAGGGTGTTGCCGTCGGCCGACAGGGCCACGGCGTTGCCAAAGTAGTCGTTGGCCTCGCCCCCCGGCGCGGTGATGCGCGCCTGTTGCGACCAGGTGCTGCCGGTGCGGGTAAAGACATACACCGCCCCCGTGTTGCCAGCTTCGCCATAGGCCCCCACAGCCAGCGTGGTGCCGTTGGCAGACAGGGCCACCCGATTCCCAAACCGCGCTTCGGCCGTGGTGCTGGAGGCTTTGAAGTAGCCAACGGCCTGCACCATGTCCGCCGCCACCGGGGCCGACGGGACGCTGCACCCGCTGACGTTGCAGGCCCGCACCGTGTAGGTGGCGTTCAACCGCTGGTGCAGCAACACCGGCACCGCATGCGCCAGCGCGGTGGTGGCGGTAGAGCCGATCTGCGCGGCCGCCAGCGGGCCCGCACCATCGGGGTCTTCGTACACGGTGTAGCTGGTGGCATGGGTGGCCGGTAGCCATGAGAAGTTCAACGCCTTTGCCCCGTAGGTGATGCCCAGGCCCAGGGGGGCGGCGGCGATGGGTGGAGGCGGCGGAGGCGGTGGGGGCACATCGATCGTGCGGCAGGTCACCCGCACCTGCGTCACCGGTGCCAAGGCCACACCGGTGGCGCTGTTGGCCTCGCAGAACTGGTCTACGGGCTGCACCTGCACGGCCACCGAATAGGTGCTGCCATGGGGCACGGCCAGGGCAAAGCGAAATGATCCGTCAGCGGCCAGCGCCAGGTCGGACGTGCCATTGAGCCGCAGGGTCAGCGCCCCCGCCAAGCCCATCACAGTACCGCCCACCGCATAGGTGTTGGCAGTGCAGCGGACCAGCACATTGGTGACCGGCCCTGCCACCACGCCCGTGCCGTTCTCCACCAGGCAGGTCTGCCCGATGGGCTGGGTGCGCACCACGATGTCGTAGGGTTCGCCCTGCGCCACCTGGGTGGCGTAGCTGCCGCTGGCGGTGATGGTCAACTCCCCGCGTGTGCCATTGGCAAGCACCAGCACGCCCGCAAGCCCGGACACCTGGCCGCCCACCGGGTGCAGCACTGCGGCAGGCGGCGGGGCGGGCACGGCGTCGCCGCCTCCCCCACCACAAGCGGCCAGCACACCAGCGGCCACCCCCACCAGCCAGCGGGCCGCCCAGCGGCGGATGCCCGCCAGTGCCCCGGGCTGCCCCCCCGGGTGTGGCAACCCATGGAGCCAAACCCACGCGCCCTTTCGGCGCTGCGGGCAGGGGGTTTCGGAGTGAAGAGGGGCAGATCGAGGCATCAAAGGTTCTCCGCGCACAGGATAGGGACGGTGGCCCGGCAGGCCACCAGGCACTCTAGTTTTTGCAGCCCCATACACCCACCCCACCGAAGCGGGGTTGACAGGCGGGACTGCGCCCTGCTCCTTTCGCCTTTCCCTTTCAGTTCTGCGGCCCGCTGCCGATAAACCCTGGATAAAACCAACGAGAAAAGACCACCCATGAGTGTTGTCGGCCTGTCCAGCCTTTCCCCCGCGCTGGCAACGGCGTGGAGCCCCACAGCAACCCCCGCCCCATCGGCAGCAACGCGCCCGGTAGCGGCGCAGCCAGCGCCGGTCACCCTACAAAAACCCAGCGCACCCAGCAGCAGCACCAACAACATCGCCAGTGCCGCCGTGCAGGGCAACCAACGCTTCCTGCACATCACGCAGATGCCAGGCAGCCTGGAGACGGCCCCCGCCACCTACGAAGCACTGCTGGACATGCAGACCCGGGGCGGGCGCATGCAGGTGTGGGAACAAGCCCCTGACAACGCCCTGGCCGAGGTGATGGGCCGCAACGCCAGTGGCACCACACAGCAGGGCCGCCTGGCGGGCCTGGGCTCTGCGCTGCTGGGGCAGGTGGCCAGCACGGGCGTGGGCTACCGGCAAACCGTGGTGGACATGGCTGCCGTCGCTTCGCCCGACCGGGTCCAGGGCAAGGCCACGGATGCGCTCTGGTCCTTCAAGAGCCGCCCCAGTGGCAGTGTGGAACTCTCCATCGAGACGCGGTCTGGCGCCCGGGTCCGCCTGTCCATCCACGACCAGCGCGAGCCCAGCGCCTCCGGCGCGGGCATGTCGGTCGAAATCGTGGTGGAGGGAGAACTCAGCATGCGGGAGCGCGAAGCACTCCAGGCCCTGTCCAGCGGGTTCGACAAGGCGGTGCAGGGGCTGTCGGGTGACGACCCGAAGCTGGATGTGGAAGAGCTGCTCCGGTTCGACAGCAAGGCATTCACCCGGCTGGAACTCCAGACGGAGATGTATGGCAAGGACAGGGATGGCAACCGGGTGTTGACGCTGGGCGCGCAGATTCAGGTCGATGGAGACCGGCGCGCGGTGCAGCTGCGAAGCCGTGACGGCGTGGTGAAGATGGCGACCGACCTGCGCCAGCCCGCGCAGTGGGGCACGGACACACAAAGGGCCAACGCTGTCGAGCACTACCTCGGCCGCATCGACAAGGCGGCAGAACGCGGCCAGGCCCAACAGGCCCTGGTGGAGCTGTTCAAGTCCAGCTTTGCCGCCATGCACAGCCGCTACGACGCCCCCCACACAGGCGTCGGCCTGAAACCCGGCACCGCGCTGCACACCCTGCCCGGCACCTTCGGCGAAGAAGACCATGGCCTGTTGACGGGCCTGGCGGACTTTGACGCCAGCATCACGGCCACCACGCGGGCCACCAACCCGCGCCGCACACAGGAACTCGACACCTTCCACTACACGCTGAACCAGTCCACCCACATCACGGGCAGCTCCAGCCGCAACCGGGCCGTCAGCCAGACCCAGACCGCGCAGCTCGTGGCCTCCTACCACCAGTCCCTGCTGGTGTTGGCCGCCCCCCGGCTTGACACCACCTCAGCGTCACAGAACTACCTCTACAACAAGGTGGAGGACAGCAGCAGCACCGAGGCGCACCTGGCCTATGACAACGGCGAGGCCATCCGCGCCACAGTCACCCAGGCCGCGTCCCGCTCGCTGCACACGCTCAGGGTGGAAAACAACCAGGTCACCGGCAACAGCACCAGTGCACCCGGGCCACAGTCCCGGCACACCGACCTGCTTCCCCTGCTCAAGCAACTGCAGCTGAAGCGCCAGCAGGACGCCCAGGAAGCCGACGACACCGCGCGCCGCGAGCGGCAGGAAACCCTGCAGGCCTGGCACACCCAGGTTTTGCAGGGCCTGTGACGGTCGCCCCTGCGGCGCGTCCGGCCCCCGCTACCGCCACCCCAGCCACGACCAGGGCTGCGGCGCTCTGCACACCTTTGCCCCCCTTTGGCGCAGCCAAACCCCCAGTTGTCTGCCGGGTGTGTCTTGAAACGGCCATAAATGCCCCTATCATTAGCACTCACCTCAGACGAGTGCTAACACCACCTCGCCTGTCGGAAGTTTGGGAGTGCCTGGATGCCCAGGCACTGAGTACGTCAGCTTTTTTACTGAAAACAGGAGCATTGCAATGAACCTTCGCCCTCTGCACGATCGCGTGATCGTCAAGCGTATCGAAAGCGAAACCACGACCGCCTCCGGCATCGTGATCCCTGACAACGCCGCTGAAAAGCCCGATCAAGGTGAAGTGCTGGCTGTTGGCCCCGGCAAGAAGAACGACAAGGGCGAAGTGCTCGCCCTGAACGTGAAGGTCGGTGACCGCGTTCTGTTCGGCAAGTACTCGGGCCAGACCGTCAAGGTCAATGGCGACGAGCTGCTGGTCATGAAGGAAGACGACCTGTTCGCAGTGGTCGAGAAGTAATTCCTTCTCAGTCGTTTACTCACTTTTTCATAGCTGCTAGCGCTTACTGGATAGGCGCAAGCGGCCAATTTGAATCCAATTTTAGGAGCCAAACATGGCAGCAAAAGACGTAGTTTTCGGCGGCGAAGCCCGCGCACGCATGGTTGAAG
>JADMJR010000347.1 GCA_018780365.1 Acidovorax sp.
ACGTGTGCCCCGTGGACTGCTTCCGCGAAGGCCCGAACATGCTCGTCATCGATCCTGACGAATGCATCGACTGCGCCGTCTGCATCCCCGAATGCCCGGCCAACGCCATCTTTGCTGAAGAAGACCTGCCCGCAGACCAGATCGCCTTCATCAAGCTCAACGCCGACCTGTCTTTTGCCGACGGCTGGAAGAGCATCACCAAGCGCAAGCCCGCGCTGCCCGACGCCGACGAGTGGAACGGCAAGCCTGGCAAGGTCAACGACCTGGTCAAGTGATCCCCCTGATCCGCTTCGCGTCATCCACCAAGGGGGACGCCACCCGTGGCCTGGCAAAGCCAGTTCCACGGTGGCACTGGCTTCTGGCCGCGCCAGTCTCATGCGAACACGCTCTTAAATGGAGAAATCCGTTCACGCTGAGCCTGTCGAAGCGCCGCGCAGGGATAGGGCAAGCTCAACCCGAACGGTTCTTGTGGATTCAAAAACGTCCATCAGCGTCAAGCGCTGTGGCCCTGGTGACGCAAGCATGATCCAAGAAACCGACGCCGTCGTCATCGGCGCAGGCCCCGTGGGCCTGTTCCAGGTGTTCCAGCTCGGGCTGCAGGGCATCACGGCCCACCTGATCGACGCCCTGCCCCATGCGGGCGGCCAGTGTGTCGAGCTGTACGGCGACAAGCCCATCTACGACATCCCCGGCATCCCGGTGTGCACCGGGCGGGAGCTGGCGGATTTGCTGCTCCAGCAAATCGCGCCGTTCAAGACCCAGTGGCACCTGAACACGCTGGTGTCTGCACTCACCGTGCAAGCCAACGGGCGCCTGCTGATCAAAACCTCCCAGGGCGCGCAACTGCTGGCCCGTAGCGTGTTCGTTGCCGCAGGCGTGGGCGCTTTCGTGCCGCGCACGCTCAAGGTGGACGGCATCGAGCGGTTTGTGGGCACCCAGCTGCACTACCAGAACCTCCCCGCCAGCGTGGACGTGGCCGGGTGCCATGTGGTCGTGCATGGCGGCGACGAGCCCGCCGTGGCACGCGCTGTGGAGCTGGCCGAACAAGGCCAGGCCGCCCGCGTCAGCCTGCTGCACCGCCGCGATGTGTTCCAGGCCCCTGAAGCCCTGCTGCAGCGCCTGCAGCAATTGCGCGACGCGGGGCGCCTCCACGTCGAGGCCGCGCAGATCACCGGCATCGACACCATGGGCGACCGGCTGACTGCCTTGCAGGTGGTGGATGCCGATGGCAGCACCCGCGCCTTGCCGCTGGACTTGCTCATCCCCGTGCTCGGCATCTCGCCCCGCCTCGGCCCCATCGCCGACTGGGGCCTGGCCATGGACCGCAAGCAGCTGGTGGTGGACACCGAGGCCTTCCGCACCAGCGTGCCCGGCATCCATGCCGTGGGCGACATCAACACCTACCCCGGCAAACGCAAACTCATCCTGTGTGGCTTCCACGAGGCCACGCTGGCCGCCTTTGGCGCGGCCGAAGCGCTCAAGGGCGACAAGGTGGCGCTGCAATACACCACCACCAGCCCGCGCCTGCACCAGTTGCTGGGTGTGGCATCGGCAACGACGGTTCAAACATAACCATATCCGGGGCATTAGTCACCGCCTTGATCGCACGGCGCCTTTCAATGGAGCAGAGTCGGCGCTTTAGACTATCGACAGCCGCCCACGCACTCGAAAGAGACTGGGGTACATTGAGTACCTGCACCAGAGCAGCCTAGGCTTCGGTATTGCATGGCATAGGACTAACAAGTCCACAGCTCACGATTTTGTGTAGCGTCAAGTAAAACAAACGCAAACCACGCCTAGACGACTTTCGACGGGGACATGCTGAACAAAACGATCAGGGCCGTTGTGGAGTACGTGAAGGTGGCCAGCGATCATTCCGCCCCACCGAGGCCCCCATGAACACCCTGCACGCCCATTGCAAGCCAACCGTGTCTCCATCGACCGCGCCCCATAGGAGCTAGGCTGCGAAACGGCCGTCATGATCCCACGCAACTATTCTGAATAATTCGGAGAATTTATGCCCGAAGAAATACAACAACCGCTCATTGATGGTGCCGCACAGGGCGATCAGGCTGCATTGGTAGATCAGCAGATTGATGTGCTGCAAAAGATCACAGACTACGACATCAAAGAATGGCCCATTGAAGTACTGGTAGAAAAATTTACCAATGGGAAAGAAACCGATGAATCAGAAATATTTATTCCAGACTACCAGCGCGACATGGTTTGGTCTGCAAGGCAACAGTCCCGATTTATTGAATCCATTCTTATCAAACTGCCCGTTCCATTTATTTTTGCAGGCGACGTAGCGGACGGACCTAGACAAGGTTGCCTAGAGATCATTGATGGCTCTCAACGCATTAGAACGTTGGATAATTTTCTTTCAGGCCGCCTGCAACTTGAAGGGTTGACCAGGCTTACCAGTGCCATCGGTATGCGATTTGCCGATCTGAGCAAGCCTCGGCAATTGCGCTTCAAGCGCTCGTCAGTTAGGGTTATTGAACTCACGGAACAAGCCGACGAGGACGCACGCCGCGAAATGTTTGACCGCCTGAACTCAGGTGGCTCCAAACTCACCAGCATGGAGGTGCGGCGCGGTGTAGTAGATGGGCCATTCATGAAATTCATCACAGAACTGGCAAATTTTGAAAAGTTTATAGCGCTTGTCCCACTTAATGATAGAAATGCTAAACGCAAGGAATACGAAGAAATTGTTCTTCGCTATTTCGCCTATCTAAATAACTACGAAAAATTCCAAAAAAGTGTGGAAGACTTCCTTACCAGCTATCTCAAAGAGAAGAACCAAGATTTCCCTGAGCAAGCCAAGAAGGAAATGCGTTTTGAATTTGAACGCATGCTGGATTTTGTGGAGAAAAACTTCCCTAACGGGTTCAAGCGGCAAAAATACAATACGGTGCCTCGCATTCGCTTTGAGGCCATAGCGGTGGGGGTTTCGCTCGCTCTGCGCACAAGTCCCGGGCTAGAGCCTGCTGACGTCAGTCCATGGCTCGATAGCCCTGAGTTCATCAAGCACACACGCTCAGATGCAAGTAACTCACGACCCAAACTCGTAAACCGCATTCACTTTGTGCGAGACAACCTGCTGGGTCAACTCATGGAAGAGGACCCAGAGACCGCACTGGTGGAAGCCAGCGCGAATGCTGATGCCCCACCCGACATAGAAGAGCTGCTGGAGCAACAGGAACAAGGAAACCTCTTTTCATGAACCATGTGCCGAGCACGCAACTGCTGCTGATAGAGCGTGAAAAAGAAGTGGCAGGTTATGTGGAGTTTCTTCTAGTCGCAGCGGATCGCCCATCCGTCATATCTGCAAATGGAGGAGAGGTACACCTATCGCTTTCTCTGGATCTAATTCACACGCTCAAGTCCAATTTGCTCTTATTGCTATACAGCGCGATGGAGGCCACGCTCGTGCAGTTGTTGGATGAAATGCATGGCGCAATTGATACTTACTGCGACAGCGCCGACCGCCTGAACAGTGAATTGCTCCGCCTAGTACTCAAGACGTTCCAGAAGGATGCGAAGGGACAAGCCCTAAATACCAACTCGCCACTGCACCAAGGCCTATTCAGATACTGGATACAAGACTGGCAAGGAAAAACCAGCGCCAAGGACAAACGGAGCGATGGAATCTCAGGCAGCGTTGATGGGCTCGTTTTTTACAAGCAACTGAGAAAGTTCGGAGTGGTCGCCAAAACTCAAGATGACAAAGCCCCCAACCATCTGACACACAACGCACTGCAGCGCATCAAGAACAACCGCAATGCGCTCGCCCATGGCGAAACAAGCTTCACCGACCTGGGGCGGCAGCTCTCGGTCCAAGAGCTGGAGGCAGATGCCGGTGCAGTCTTTACTACCTTGAAACAAATCGCCACTGAGGTGAACAACTACCTTGAAGGCAGACGCTACTTGGCCACCCCGTTAGCCTAAGCTTGCGCGGTCTATCTAGGCAGCGACGCATAAAGCGCGCGCGCTACCGCCTCCCCCAACTTTGGAGGAACAGCATTGCCAATGAGTCGCGCCACAGACTTGATGACAACGTCCCGCCCTTCGCGCACAAAACGGTAGTCCTCAGGAAACGACTGGAAGATGGCCGCCTCGCGAAGCGAAATGGCCCGGTGCTGCTGGGGGTGACCAAAACGCCCATTTCCATAGCCATTGCACAGCGTGGTCATAGTAGGTGCAGGCTTGTCCCACTCCATCCGCCCGTACACACCTGCCGAATGCTTGCCGCTTTCGCGTTGGTGGCAAGCGGCTACCAGCTGTGGAGGCCAATCGCGCCAGGTGCCGCCCGGTTTGCTGGCACGAATGCGCTCACGGTTTAGATCGGATAGGGTGGATGCCACATGCAAAGGATCTTCCTTGCTGGTTTGGCCATCCTCTAGTGTTGCGAGATGTCCCACAGCCTTCCGTACCGTCACCCAATTAGCCGGCCCCTTGTGCGTGGGCTCTGGTACGGCCACCGGCCCCAATCGCGAGGCCACTAGCACCAGGCGCTTGCGCTGCTGAGGAGCACCGTAGTCGGCCGCGTTCACCACGGAGTAGTCCACGTGGTACTTGCCGCGTTTGAGCGCACGTAAGAAGTCCTTGAACGGCGCGGCTTGCTGCAGGCGCGGCACATTTTCCATGGTCACCAGGTCTGGCTCGCACTCGGCAACCAGCCGTGCAAACTCGCGCAGCAAGCGCCACTTGGCCTTATCCACCGTGGCGGTATTGGCATAGCTAGAGAACGGCTGGCAAGGCGCGCAACCCGCTAGCAGCCTCACCGCGCCAGGGGACCAAAAGGCCTTGACCTCTTCTGCCTTCAAAGTCGTGACATCACGCAGCAAAAATTGGGCGCCCTTGTGATTGGCTTCATACGGGAATTGGCAAGCCGGGTCCACGTCAATACCAGCCACCACCCGCACACCCTCTGCAGCCAGACCACACGACAGGCCGCCCACTCCACAAAAAAGGTCCACCCCTTCCACAAGGGGCGTGTTTGGTGGGGTTTGGGTCTTATCTGAACGCATAACTACTACTGCTCACAATGGTTTTACACATATTGCCTGCTTCGGAACCACTGTTTTCTAATGGCGCGAAGTGTACCAATCGCAACGCTTCATCAGGGGCACGCCCATAGCACCGGCCCCACAACCAGCGGCGTGGCAATTGCTACCCTGATTGCAGCTGCGCTAGCGCAGTTTCGTCGTCTTCTCTTGTACCCGTAGAATCGCGCCCGCACCACCAGATGGTGCAAAGCTAGGGGTGTCCTACGCTGGCAACGGCAAAGGGCTGAGAACACACCCTCTGAACCTGAGTGCCTGCATCGTTTTATTTGCAGGCCCGAGATCATCCTCGCGCAGGGAAGCAAGTCCGCCAACGCCATGCCCTGAGCTTCTGTGCCGGGCACCAGCCGCGCGGGCCGCCCCTGCTCTGTATCTGCCTACGGAGCCCTCCATGTCCTCATCGCCCGCCACGCCCGCTGCCACCAACGAAGCGCTGGCCCCCGTTTCTCCCGACCGCCGCGTCTTCCAGTGGCATGACCACGCCTCGCTCTGGTTCAGCCTGGGCGTGGGCCTGTTGGTCATGCAGGTGGGGGCGTACCTGATGCCCGCGCTGGGCACCAAAGAGGCGCTCATCGCCATCGTCGCCGGCTCCATCGTGGGCGCGGGCCTGCTGGGCTGGATCGCCAAGCTCGGTTGCGACAGCGGCCTGGCCAGTGCGGGCCTGATGCACGCCGTGTATGGCCGCACCTTTGCCAGCCTGCCCATCATCCTGAACATCGTGCAGCTGGTGGGCTGGGGCACGTTCGAGCTGGTGGTGATGCGTGATGCCACGGTGGCCATCGGCCAGCAGTCGGGCGCCATGGCCGGTGCCCACTGGCCGGTGCTGGCCACGCTGCTGTGGGGCGGTGTGGTGATGCTGCTGATCAGCGGCTCCATGGTCCAGCTGGTGCGCAAGGTGATTGCGCGCGTGGCGCTGCCGCTGGTCGTGCTGTCGCTGCTGTGGCTGTCGTGGCAGTTTTTGTCGCTGGCACAAACACAAGGCTTTGAAGCGCTGTGGACACGCCAGGGCGCAGGCGGCATGGGCGTGTTCCCTGCCCTGGACCTGGTGATCGCCATGCCAATTTCGTGGCTGCCGCTGGTGGCCGACTATGCGCGCCACGGCAAAAACGGTGGCTCGGCATTGCGTGGCACCTGGCTGGGCTATGCGCTGGCCAATATGTGGTGCTATTCGCTCGGCGTGCTGGTGGCGCTGACCTTGCCCAGCAAAGACCTGGTGCAGGCGCTGCTGCTGGCCCAGGGCGGGCTGATCGCGCTGTCGCTGATCTTGATCGACGAGGTGGACAACGCCTATGGCGACACCTATTCGGGCGCCGTGTCGGCCCACAGCCTGCTGCCACGCTGGGGCGTGCGCGCCTGGGGCCTGCTGGTGGCCGCGCTGTGCACCGGGCTGGCGCTGGTGCTGCCCATGCACAGCCTGGAGCCCTTCCTGCTGCTGCTCAGCTCGGTGTTTGTGCCCCTCTTTGGCGTGATCCTGGGGCGCCTGGCCTTTGGCACCGATGCGCCCGCCCTGCTGGCGGCTGCGCGCAAGGTGAATGTGGCGCCCGTGGCCATCTGGCTGGCGGGCATTGCGGTGTACCACCTGGCGCCCAAGGTGCTGCCCGGAGCGGGCTCTGCCTTGCCCGCGCTGCTGTTCAGCTTTGCCCTGGCCTGGGCCACGCGCCCCCGTGCCCGCTGATGCAAGGGCACAGCAGCGGCACGCGGAATGCTCCTGTTTTTATAGCTTATACCGCTTACTGAACGCGCGGTAGCAGCCAAAAACACTTAAAAATTTTTGCCTACAGCAGCACCCGCTGTGCCACGGGCGCATAGCCGTGGTTGAGGGGGCCGTGCCCCCTCCCGGTCACCACATCCGCCCCTGCGGCAATGGCCCCGAGGATGTAGGCGCGGGCCTGCTCCACCGCCTGCGTCAGCGGCAGGCCCAGCGCCAGTTGCGCGGCAATGGCAGACGACAGGGTGCAGCCCGTGCCATGCCCGTTGTGCGTGGCTATGCGCTGTGATTGCAGCCGGTGGCCCTGTGGGTCGCCCTGCACGGCCAGCACATCCACCACCCAATCGCCCGGCAGGTGCCCGCCCTTGAGCAGTGCGGCATGGGCGCCCAGGCGCAGCAGGTCTTGCGCCGCCAGCTCCAGGGCCTCCACACCGTCGATGCTGCGCCCCAGAAGCCATCCTGCCTCGTCCAGATTGGGGGTGACCACTTCGGCCAGCGGAAACAGTTCCTTGACCAGCACACCCACCGTTTCCTGGGCGATCAGGCAATCACCACTGGTGGCCACCATGACCGGGTCGAGCACCACATGGGGCAGCTGGTAGGTGCGGATGGCGTCCGCCACCACATGCACCACCTCGGGTGAATGCAGCATGCCGATCTTGACGGCATCCACACCGATGTCCTGCACCACGGCATCAATCTGGGCCTTGAGCATCTCGGGCGGAATGCCGTGGATGCCCGTGACACCACAGGTGTTCTGGGCCGTGATGGCGGTAATGGCCGTCATGCCGTAGCAGCCGAGCGCGCTGAAGGTCTTGAGGTCCGCCTGGATGCCCGCGCCTCCGCCGCTGTCGGAACCGGCGATGGAGAGCACGCGTGCATAGCGGCGCGCCGAGGACGGCGCCTGAGTCGATGAAGTCATGGCAAAAATTATGGCCTATGCGCCAGGTCAAAAAGGCGCGACGGGGGATGTGCTGTAATTGATTTTTCCGGACGAAACAGGGGTGTCCCGCCGTTTAGGTGTGCGACTGAGAAATACCCTGGGGCCCCACAGAACGCTGCGCACCGCGCGGCGCCTTCTGGCCCCGCTACCCGATCCAGGTCATGCTGGCGTGGGGAGTTTCCATAAGCGGCCCTGCCCCCGTTTTGTCCATGGTTGCCTGCCAACACACGGATCAACGGACGGACAGACGGACTTATGCCACTTCAACCCTCTTCTTTTGCCATTCTGGGCGCTGGCCTCATGGGCCGGCTGCTGGCCGTGGAGCTGGCGCGCCAGGGGCACCAGGTCGATATCCACGACGCGGGCAGCCCGGCCGCCGAAGGTTCTGCCGCCACGGTGGCGGCGGCCATGCTGGCCCCGTTGGCCGAATCCGCCATCACCGAGCCCGGCGTCGTGCGCATGGGCCACCATGCCCTCACCCGCTGGCCCCAGCTGCTGGCGCCGCTGGCCGAACCCGTGTTTTTCCAGCAAGCGGGCACATTGATCGTCTGGCACCGCCAGGATGCGGCCGAGGCCCAGCGGCTGACCCGCCAGCTGGAGGCCAACCAGCACACCGTGCCCGAACTGCCCCGCCTGCAAAAGCTGGACAGCGACGGCCTGGCCCAGGCCGAGCCCACGCTGGCCCACCGCTTTGCCCAGGGCCTGTACCTGCCCGGCGAAGGCCAGCTGGACAACCGCCAGCTGCTGGCCGCGCTGGTGGTGGAGATGCAACGCCTGGGCGTGCGCACCCACTGGCACAGCCCCCAATCGCCCGACACCTTCACGCCCGGCGCCCCCGGCCAGCCCAACTGGGTGCTGGACTGCCGGGGCCTGGGCGCCAAGGGCCAGTGGAGCGCCCTGCGCGGCGTGCGCGGCGAGGTGGTGCGCATCCACGCGCCCGATGTGGCGCTGCAACGCCCCACGCGGCTGGTGCACCCGCGTTATCCCATCTACATCGCGCCCAAGCAAGACCACCTGTTTGTGATCGGTGCCACCGAGATCGAATCCGATGACCTTTCGCCCGCCAGCGTGCGCTCCACGTTGGAGCTGCTCTCAGCCGCCTATGCCGTGCACCCCGGCTTTGCCGAGGGCCGCATTCTGGAGCTGGCCACGCAGTGCCGCCCCACGCTGCCCGACAACCTGCCCGCCATCCGCCAGGCGCGCCCGGGTGTGCTGGAGATCAACGGCCTGTACCGCCACGGCTTCATGATCGCGCCCGCTTTGCTGGATGTGGCGCTGGAAGTGCTGAACACAGGACAATCAGCACTTTCGCAACGTTTTGACTTGGCGCTGGACTTGGACGCCCCCCGGCCTTCCCCCGCCAGCGCCAGTGCCGCTCTCGCATGAACATTTCCATCAACCAGACCCCGCACGAACTGCCCGAAGGCGCCACCGTGGCCGACGCCGTGGCCGCTGTCGCGGCCCGCCCGCCTTTTGCGGTGGCCGTGAACACCACCTTTGTGCCCAACACCGCTTACGCCGCCCACAGGCTGCAACCCGGTGACCGCATGGAAATCATCTCGCCCGTGACCGGGGGCTGACCCAGCACCTGAAAATTTGAAGAAAATAGACCCTCTGCGCGCGTCCATCAAGCCCTGACAGCTATCAAAAACATAGTAACCATATGACCACTCCGACGCCCCAAGACCCGCTGGTGCTGTACGGCCAGCCGTTTGCCAGCCGCCTGCTGCTGGGCACGTCCCGCTACCCCTCGCCTGCCGTGCTGGAGGCCGCCGTGTTGCGCGCCCAGCCTGCCATGGTCACCGCCTCGCTGCGCCGCCAGGGCAGCAACCCGGCCGAAAGCGGCAGCAGCTTCTGGGAGCTGCTGCGCAAGCTCAATGTGCCCGTGCTGCCCAACACCGCCGGCTGCCACAGCGCGCAAGAGGCCATCACCACCGCGCAGATGGCGCGCGAAGTGTTCAATACCCCGTGGATCAAGCTGGAGCTGATCGGCGACGACTACACCCTGCAGCCCGACACCCTGAACCTGGTGGGCGTGGCCGAACACCTGATCAAGGAAGGTTTTCAGGTGCTGCCCTACAGCACCGAAGACCTGGTGCTGTGCCAGCGCCTTGTCGATGTAGGCTGCCAGGCCGTGATGCCCTGGGCCGCCCCCATCGGCACGGGGCGCGGCCCCGTCAACCCCTATGCGCTGCAGACGCTGCGCGAGCGCCTGAATGTGCCGCTGCTGGTGGATGCGGGCCTGGGCCTGCCCTCGCACGCCTGCCAGGTCATGGAATGGGGCTTTGACGGCGTGCTGCTCAACACCGCCGTCGCCCTGGCGCAAGACCCCGTGGCCATGGCCGGCGCCTTTGCCGATGCCGTGAACGCCGGGCGCGCAGCGCGCCAGGCAGGCGCCATGACCGCACAGGATGCCGCCCAGCCCAGCACCCCGGTGCTGGGCACCCCTTTCTGGCACCACGCCCATGCATGACACCGCAGCCCTGGCCCACGCCATCCTGAGCCACCACGCAGCCACCTTTGCGGGTTTTGCGCCCGCGCCTGCGCCAGCCCCCACTTCGCAAGACCCTGTCTATCTGGCCGCACTGCAGGCCTGCAGCCAACTCGGCTTCATCGCCCACGACGCCGAATGCCTGGCGCGCGCCTGGCAGGCCCGCGCCCTGCGCACAGGCGCGGCGCAGGCGGAGTGTTGGCCCGACGAGCCGCAGGACTTTGGCCTGCAGCCCACGCCGCGCGCCCACCAGTTCGCCCCCTGCCCCCATCACCTGGGTCTGTATGCCGTGCTGCCCGATGCGGCCTGGGTAGGCCGCATGGCCCGCACAGGTGTGCCCACGGTGCAACTGCGCTTCAAGTCCGACGACGCGGCTGCCATTGCGCGGGAAGTGCGCGCCGCCGTGCAGGCCGTGCAGGGCACGGATGCGTTGCTGTTCATCAACGACCACTGGCGCGTGGCCATCGACGCAGGTGCCTATGGCATCCACCTGGGCCAAGAAGATCTGGACGCGCTGACTGCGCCCGAGCTGCAGGCGCTGCACAGCTCAGGCCTGCGCCTGGGCGTCAGCACCCATGGCTACGCCGAGATGGTGCGCGCCGATGCCGTGGGCCCCAGCTATGTGGCCATGGGCGCCGTGTTTCCCACCACCCTCAAGAAAATGGCCACGGCCCCACAAGGGGTGGGCAGGCTGGGGGTGTATGCACGCCTGATGCGCCACTACCCGCAGGTGGCCATCGGCGGGATTGGTGCCGAGCAGTTTGCGCAGGTGCTGGCGACGGGTGTGGGCTCGGTTGCCGTCGTGAGGGCTCTGGTCAACGCACCGGACCCTGAGGCTGCCGCCGCACAACTGATGAAACACATGGTGGCACCGACTTCAACCACCGCCTAGCAACGGCCGCCTGCACCTTGCAGCGCAGCAAGAGCGGCAGCCAGTTGACCGCCCCCCACGGGGCGGGCCGTTCAGGACGGGCGATTGGCGCAAAGCAAAGGTCAGGCCTTCGGAGGCCTTCCCCTGCACAGAACCGGCAGTGAAGGAAAGGTGGGGCCCGGTATGCCCCTTTCCTGGGCTCCAGCCATGGGCAATGGGCAACTTGCGGCGCTACGGATTGCCAGCTACGGGCTACTGACTGCGGCCCGTTTTGGTTTTCATCTGCTCCAGTTCCAGCCGCAGCTCCATCAGATCGTTTTCCATGCCAAAACCCACGGGCTGCCCAGGTGGCGGCGAGGCCGTCACCGGCACGGCGGGCAAATCGCTGAGGGTCAGGTGCAGCGGCTCGGACAAGTCCAGATCCAGCGGAGCGTCGGTGCTGTCGCTGTCGCTGAGGACAGCAGGGGCCGTGGACACGGGCGCAACAGCCACCGCGCGCAGGGGGGCCTGCAGGCCAAAATCAAACTCCAGGCTGGCAGCCAGTGAATCCAGGGGCAGGTCATCTTGCTTGACCACTGGCGTAACGGGTGCAACTGGCGCAGCGGCAAAAAGCGGCTCCGCCACCAGCACTTCGCCCCGGGGCGGTGCCAGAGGGGTGGTCCGCTTCCGGGGGGGCGGCTCGCCCCGTGCACTGGCAGGCGTTGTCTGCGCAATGGAGAGCAGCAGCAGCAAATCATCGTAGGCCGCCAGATCGAACGGCTCCACGGCCTCGGCCCCTGTGCGGCGGAACAGGAGCTTTTCCAGCAACTGCAGCACCTCTGGCGTGCTCCACTCGGCTTCAATCTCCGCCAAGGCATCGGTGTAGTGGTACAGCATGCGCCCCGTGCGATGGAAACCGGAGAACTCAGGCACCTGCGCATTGAAGGACTGCATGAACTGGGTGCGCAACTGGGCGAACTCGTCCACGCGGCTGAGGGTGTGGTACAGCTGCAAAAGCTCCAGATAGGCCAGCGGCGAGGTTTCGCGGTGCTCGGCAATGTGGTTCTTCAAAACCTCGATGGCCTGCTGGTGCTCCCCGACCGAGATGAAAAATTCGGCCTGCTGCTGGATGTCAAAAAGTTCTTCCGGGTTGACGATATGCAGCGGCGACGATGAAGTCACTGCCATGGGCTTTTTCGGCAGGGGTGCCGGGGCGCTGACCACCGGTTTTGTGGCCGCCGACGGAGCGGGGGCCGGGATGGCGGCAGGTGCAGCAGGCTCCAGGACTGGCGCCTCTTCAAGCGCCGGCTGGGTCTCGGACGGCAACCAGGAATCTCCCGGGTGGGGCTCCAGGCCCAGGGCGTCCTCAGGGGCTGCCGTCGCGTCGCGCGCGCCCAGGGCCACGGAGTCACCCCAGGCCCGCACAGCCTTCTCGGAGGTGTTGCGCATCCGCGTCCACAGCCACGCCGCTACCAACAACGCCAGCAGCAACAAGGCGCCCAGTGCATACACGATGGTGGCGGGGAACCGCTCCCGCTCCGCCAGATCCAGCTGCTGCTGCAACTGCGCCGCTGCGGCACGGTCCTTCACGGCCTGTGCGCGCAGGGCGGTGGCCTCGGACTCCAGCGTTTTCAGGCGCTCACTGTCCTTTTGCCATTCTTCTGGCTGGGCGTTCAACGATTTCCAGAGCGCTATGGCTTGCGCGCGCTGCACCGACATCTCTTGCGACGGTGCCACCAACAATTCGGACGTTGTGCGCAATGGAACCGGGCTGTCCAGCCAGGTGTCGAGAGGCTCCACCACGAGGCGGGGGCGGGCCGCAGGAGCCACGCTGGCGGCCAGCGCCTTGGCAGGAGCCTGGGCGCGCACCGAGGGCCGCGCAGGCGTATTGGTACTGCTCACCGGGCGCGCGGCCACCGGGGCCCGGGGCGGTATCGGTGCGCTGGCCAGTTTCTCGGAAGAAACCGCCGACGGCACTGGGAGGTTGTCTGGCGCTTTCGGCAGGGGCCGCGACGAATCCAATGCCGTACCAGTCGCCAAAGGCAGGCGCGAAAGATCCACAGGCAATGCGGACGCTGAGCGCTTTGTGACCGTTGGAAGATCGGAAAGAAACGTGTAGGTGCGCGTGGTTTTCCCAGCGCAACCGGCAGAGAGCGTGACCGTCAGCACGGGCTCGTCGAGCGCAATCGACGCCATCACGCGCACCCCCGACGGGCGGCCCCGCACCTCGGGCAAGGGGATGACACGCACCTTGCTCTCGCCAATTTGGTTGTCGCCGGCCACCAGTTTGGCGGTGACGCAGGACGATGCGACATCGGTGCCCGGGTCGGGTTGCAACTCAAACGCCAGATCCACAGGCGAACCCAACACCACCGCGCCACTGCCACTACCCAAGGACAGCGCCGAGGCACCTGCGGCAAACGCCCACAGCCCCGGCCCAAAAATAGTGTTACGGATATTCACAATAAGTTCTGTTTCTGGTCCGGGTCATTCTTGCACATAAGTCCCAGATAAGGCCAGAGCCATAATGGCGCTATGAAAATTCAGTTTCCCAACATCGCCATTGTGGGCACCGGTGCCATGGGCCGGGGCATTGCACAAATCGCTGCCCAGGCTGGCAGCCAGGTTTTTCTGCTCGACACCAACCCTGGCGCCGCCGATGCGGCCAAGGCGGCGCTGCAGGAGCAATGGAGCAAACTGGTCGCCAAAGGCCGCATCGAGGCCGACCAGGCCAGCGCCCTGACGGCGCGGCTGCACCCCGTCAAGGCCGTGGCCGACCTGGCCACATGCGACCTGGTGATCGAAGCCATCGTCGAGCGCCTGGACGCCAAGCAGGCCTTGTTGAAAGAACTCGAAGCCGTGGTCCGCAGCGATGCCGTGCTGGCCACCAACACCTCCTCCCTGTCGGTCACGTCGATTGGCGCAGCCCTGCAGCGGCCCGAACGCCTGGCGGGGTTCCACTTCTTCAACCCCGTGCCCCTCATGAAGGTGGTGGAGGTGATTGCGGGCCTCAAGACAGACCCGGCCATTTGCCTGGCGCTGGCGGCCTACGCCAAGGAGATGGGCCACACCCCCGTGCAGGCGCAAGACACGCCCGGCTTTATCGTCAACCACGCGGGGCGCGGCTTTGGCACCGAGGCCCTGCGCATCGTGGGCGAAGGCGTGGCCGACTTCGCCACCATCGACCGCATCCTGCGCGACCAGGTGGGCTTCAAGCTCGGCCCCTTCGAGCTGATGGACCTCACGGCGCTGGATGTATCGCACCCCGTGATGGAGTCCATCTACCGCCAGTTCTACGATGAGCCACGCTTTCGCCCCAGCGTGATCACGGCGCAGCGCCTGGCCGGCGGCATGGTGGGCAAGAAGGTGGGCGAAGGCTTCTACCGCTATGTGGACGGCGTGGCGCAGGTGCCCGCCGACGCCCCGGTGCCCGTGGTCAACGACATTCCGCCTGTGTGGGTCTCCCCGCGCGCGGCCCGGCGCGCCGAGCTGTACCAGCTGCTCAAGGAGCTGGGCGCCACCATCGAAACAGGGCAATCACCCTCGCCCCACGCCATCACGCTGGTCGCCCCATTGGGCTTTGACGTGACCACCGTGGCCGTGGTCGAGCGGCTGGACCCGGCACGCACCATCGGCATCGACATGCTGATCGACGACGCCGCCACCAAGCGCCGCGTGCTGGCCACCAACCCCGCCACGCGCGTGGACATCCGCAACGCGGCCCACGCGCTGTTTGCGCGCGACGGCAAGGCCGTGAGCGTGGTCCGCGACAGCGGTGGTTTTGTCACCCAGCGTGTGGTGGCCACCATCGTCAACATCGCGGCCGACATCTGCCAGCAAGGCATCTGCTCGCCCAAGGACCTGGAGACTGCGGTGACCCTGGGCCTGGGCTACCCACTGGGCCCATTGGCCATGGGCGACCGCTGGGGGCCCACCAACATCCTCGAAGTGCTGTTCAACATGCAGACCGTGTATGGCGACACCCGCTACCGCCCCAGCCCCTGGCTGCGCCGGCGCGGCGCCATCGGCCTGAGCCTGACCCATGTAGAAGAAGACTGATCGCCCAGCAGAACAGACACCTCACCCAAGGCCTCCATGCCCGCAGAACTCCAGAGCACCAGCCAGGGCCAGACCCTGATCCTGACCCTTCGCAACCCCGAGCGGCGCAACGCCATCGACCCTGTGATGTACGCAGCGGGCGTGGAGGCGCTGGGTGTGGCCGAGCGCAGCCCCGACATCCGCAGTGTGGTCATCACAGGTGCCGATGGCATGTTCTGCTCGGGCGGCAACCTGCAGCGGCTGCTGGCCAATCGGCTGCAGCCGCCGGACGTGCAAGCGCAGAGCATTGAAGGCCTGCACAACTGGATCGAGACCATCCGCACCTATCCCAAGCCTGTGATTGCTGCGGTGGAGGGCGCGGCGGCGGGTGCGGGCTTTTCGCTGGCACTGGCCTGCGACTTCATCGTGGCGGCCCGCAACGCCGTGTTTGTGATGGCCTACAGCAATGTGGCGCTGTCGCCCGATGGCGGTGCCAGTTGGAGCCTTTCGCACGCCCTGCCCCGCCAGGTAGCCACCGAAATCCTCATGTGCGGCGACCGCATCGGCGCCGAGCGCCTGCACGCGCTGGGTGTGGTCAACCGCGTTGCCGAAACCGGTAGCGCGCTGGATGTCGCCCTGGCGCTGGCCGAGCAGCTCAACGCGCGCGCACCCAACGCACTGGCCAGCATCAAGGAGCTGCTGAACGAGGCACCCCACGCCCACCTCACACACCACCTGGGCCAGGAGCGTGACCACTTCGTGAAGAACCTGCACCACGCCAATGGCGGCGCGGGCATCTCTGCCTTCCTCGAAAAACGCGTGCCGCGCTACGAGTAAACCGCCAACACATCCACGGCCAAAAGCCCCTGACAGCCAGCTCGGCCGCCAGGGGCTTTTTGCTGCGTGCCCACCAGCAGACACGCAGGTGACAACCCTGACGCTTTGCGCAGGTCCCTGACGTGACAATGGGCCTGTTTCCAGTCACACAAAAGACAGACCATGGACGACCCGATTCTTACTATCGAAGAACGTGAAGCGATCAACTCCGGTCGCTGGTTTTCTTCTCTCTCACCTTCGCTACGCCACGACATCCTGCGATGTGCATACGTCAAACGCTTCAAGGACGGCGGCCTCATCGCCGCACGCGGCGACCCGCCCGAGGAGTGGATTGCCTGTGCACGCGGCGCGGTGCGGGTGAGCTCCACCTCCATCTCGGGCAAACAGATCACGCTGACCTATGTGGAGCCGGGCATCTGGTTTGGCGACGTGGCGATCTTCGACGGGGACCGGCGCACGCACGACGCCTATGCCCATGGCGACACCACGATCCTGTGCGTGGCCAAGGCCGATTTCAAGAAGATCCTGGCAGCGCACACCGAGTTCTACGAAGCCATGCTGCGCCTGCATGCACGGCGCATCCGCCAGCTCTACGGCCTGGTGGAAGACCTCAACACCCTGCCCCTGCGCGCGCGGCTGGCCAAGCAGCTGGTACACCTGGTGCGCAGCTACGGCATTCCCAGCCTGTCGGATGGCAGCGAGATGCGCATCGGGCTGCAGCTTGCGCAGGAAGAACTGGCGCAGCTGCTGGGCGCATCGCGCCAGCGGGTGAACCAGGAACTCAAGGCCATGGAGCGCGAGGACGCCATCCGCATCGAGCCGGGCGGCCTGGTGGTGCGCGACCGCGAAGCGCTCATGCGCATTGCTGAAACAGACAACTGACCACTGACAGACCGAACCATCCTCCATCCCGCCATGAGCAACTTTGACCATTTCGTCGGCACCCGTCCCGTTTCCGATCAGCACGCCTTTGATATCGAGACGCTGACCGCCTGGCTTACACAGCACATGGAGGGCTTTGCGGGCCCCCTGACGGTAGAGATGTTCAAGGGCGGGCAGTCCAACCCCACCTACAAGCTCATCACGCCCACCACCAGCTACGTGATGCGCGCCAAGCCCGGCCCGGTGGCCAAGCTGCTGCCCTCGGCCCACGCCATCGAGCGCGAGTTTGCGGTGATGAGCGGCCTGTATGGCACCGACGTGCCGGTGCCCCGCATGTTTGTGCTGTGCGAGGACGAGTCGGTGATCGGCCGCGCCTTCTATGTGATGGAGTGCATGCAGGGCCGCGTGTTGTGGGACCAGTCCCTGCCCGGCATGTCGCAGGCCGAGCGCAGCGCCATCTACGACGAGATGAACCGCGTGATTGCCGCGCTGCACACCGTGAAGTTTGCAGACCGGGGCCTGGCCAGCTACGGCAAGCCCGGCAACTATTTCGACCGCCAGATTGGCCGCTGGAGCAAGCAGTATGTGGCCTCCATCACGCAGCCCATCCCCGAGATGGACAAGCTCATGGAATGGCTGCCTGCGCACATGCCCGCCAGCGCGCGCGACGAGAGCCAAGTGTCCATCGTGCATGGCGACTACCGGCTGGACAACCTCATGTTCCACCCCACAGAGCCCCGCGTGATCGCCGTGCTCGACTGGGAGCTGTCCACCCTGGGCCACCCGCTGGCCGACTTCAGCTACCACTGCATGAGCTGGCACATCCCCGCCGCCATGGGCCGGGGCATTGCGGGCCAGGATCTGGCCGCACTCGGCATTCCCAGCGAAGACAGCTACATCCGCCTGTACTGCGAACGCACCGGCATCGCCACGCCCGAGGCGCTGCGTGCCGACTGGAACTTCTACCTCGCTTACAACATGTTCCGCATCGCGGCCATCCTGCAGGGCATTGCCAAACGCGTCGAGGCGGGCACCGCCTCCAGCGCGCAGGCCAAGGCCTCGGGCGACACCGCGCGGCCCATGGCCGAGCTGGCCTGGTCGTTTGCGCAGCGCGGCTGAAGACACCACCGGGACACAGGCAAAGGCCAAGGCACAGGCGCCGCCCCACGATTACCAACGGAGAAGAAACCCATGGACTTTGACTACTCGCCCAAAACCAAGGAACTGCAGGCCAAGCTGCTCCAGTTCATGGACGACCACATCTACCCGAACGAAGCCGCCTACACCACCGAGCTGGCGGCCAACACGGCGGCAGGCAAGCGCTGGAGCGCGCTCAAGACCATCGAAGACCTCAAACCCAAGGCCCAGGCCGCCGGTTTGTGGAACCTGTTCCTGCCCGTGGACAGCGCAGCCGCCTCGGGCTACGACGGCGCAGGCCTGACCAACCAGGAATACGCGCCCCTGGCCGAGATCATGGGCCGCGTACCGTGGGCCAGCGAGGTGTTCAACTGCTCCGCGCCCGATACGGGCAACATGGAGACCATCGCCCGCTACGGCGACGAGGCCAACAAGGCCCGCTGGCTCAAGCCCCTGCTCGAAGGCAAGATCCGCTCTGCGTTTGCGATGACCGAACCCGAGGTGGCATCGAGCGACGCCACCAACATCGCCACCCGCATCGAGCGTCAGGGCGACGAATACGTCATCAACGGCCGCAAGTGGTGGATCTCGGGCGCGGCCGACCCCCGCTGCGCCGTGTTCGTGACCATGGGCAAGACCGACCCCGATGCCCCCCGCCACTCCCAACAGAGCATGGTGCTGGTGCCTGCCGATGCCAAGGGCATCACCATCATCCGCCCCCTGAACGTGCTGGGCTACGACGACGCGCCCCACGGCCACGTGGAGATGACGTTCGACAACGTGCGCGTACCCGTCTCCAACATCCTGCTGGGCGAAGGGCGTGGCTTCGAGATTGCACAAGGGCGCCTTGGCCCCGGCCGCATCCACCATTGCATGCGCCTGATTGGCCTGGCCGAACGCGCGCTGGAGTTCATGTGCAAACGCGCATCGTCACGCACCGCCTTTGGCAAGACCGTGGCGCAGCAGACCGTGACGCAAGAGCGCATTGCCGAAGCGCGCTGCAAGATCGACATGGCCCGCCTGCTTACGCTCAAGGCTGCCTGGCTGATGGACGTGGCCGGCAACAAGGTCGCCAAGACCGAGATCGCCATGATCAAGGTGGTGGCGCCCAGCATGGCCTGCCAGGTCATCGACTGGGCCATGCAGGTGCACGGCGGCGGTGGCATGTGCGACGACTTCCCGCTGGCCTACGCCTATGCCCAGGCCCGCACCCTGCGTTTTGCCGACGGCCCGGACGAAGTGCACCGCAATGCGATTGCCAAGTGGGAGCTGGGCAAGTACGGCACCTATGGCCGCGATGCGGGTGTGCCTATCACGCGCGGGGCTTGAGCGAGGACAGTCCCTGAGGCCCGTCGGGCCTCCCTCCCCCGCTTTCGCACCAGTGCGCGCTGCGAGCGGGGGACGGCCGCACTCTCCCAGGGCGACTTTGCTCTGAAGCTTGGCTGGCGCACCAGCTTTTTGGGGCTGCTTTCTTTACCTCAGCAAACCATCAAACGATGGTCATCAACGGTGTGCAGCTCGACTAGACCAGGCCAAGCTGATGGTGAAAAATGAAAATGGACGCTCACCGTGCCTACTAGCGAACCAAAGAGTTAGCTACCCAGAGCATCAGTGACACCGTTCCCCACCAGAACCAGAACGCCGGGCCAAGTTTGACTTCGCGGAAGCACCCGTGCGGCGGCAACCTTGCTCACTCGACCTCCCCGGACTATCAACGATTCAATGACAGCGAGTCGCCTACGCCGCAGGCGTGGCTGCACCCAACGATTCGTTGGCGGCTCGGGACGCAGACCAAAGCGCGGCATGCACTTTCTTTCCGCAATGATGATGAGTCGAAGGTAAGACTCCAGCTCGCGTAGGGAAAGGCTGCGCCAATTGACGCGTAGACGTCCCAACGCGAAGCGCAAATGCATCTCAGCCTTCGAGCCGGAGTGGTAGTCCTTACCTCGTCTCTTGATGGGCATGATAGGTAATGGCAAAAGAAAAATGGGACTTTCCCATTCTCAGTGCTACACGCGACTGGGGTGCGGCATCCCAGATGCTTCGCTGAGATTTGGAATCTTGTCTCAACTCAGGCGCATATTGAAAAGAAGATCCAAATTCGATGTTGGCGACGAGCACAGGTACAACCATCTTGGATCAACCAGCCGTCCATTGACCAATCTGTCCTTCGTTTCGCGAGTTCGCTCAAATACTTCAACCCGCTACCGCTCCACATTCGGTAAATCATCCGGCCCCGCCACCGACATGGGCGGCAGGTTCTGCATGGCGGCCTGGGCGCCTATCAGCAGCATCTGGGTGGCGTGTGCGATCTCAGGCAGGCTGCGCTCGGTGTGTTCCATGCGCAGATAGACCTTGCCGCGCACCAGCATCAGCACCAGCGGTGATTGCGCACGGGCTGCGCTGTGTTCGCCTTCCAGAAAGTTGAGCAGCTGTGACACCACGGGCGCATGGATCCAGCGCTGGGCCACGTCGATGCGTTCGGCGATCACCGCAAAATGCTGACGGAAGGACGCGGGCAGGCCGGGCCAGGTCATCTCTTCGTACATGGCCAGCCAGCGCATTTCTTCGGGCAGGTTGGCGTTCACCGTGGTCTGCAGCGTGTCGGTGATGGCGTTGTAGGCGCTGCCCTCCAGCGCCTCGTGCAGGGAGCGGTTGAGCACCATCACGGCGGCGTCCGGGTCGGCGCCTACGTCGGCGCGGCCGCGCAACTCCAGGCCGCGCACGTAGTCGCGTGTGGGGGCACCACATTCCAGCCGCCAGGGGTGGCCGCCCACATCGCCCCCCAGGTCGAAGTGCCCCTCGGTGGCCGATGGCACGATGGCCAGCTGCTGCGACGCGGCCCAGCGGGCCACTTCCTTGTTGGTGACGGGCCGTGCAGCAGCGGCGGCGGACGGGCTGAAGGCTTTACGCAGGCGGTCGAACATGGCCAGGGGGAAGCGGAAGGCTTCGCAAGAGTCGCGGGTACAGGCATTATTGGGGGCATTGGCCAGGGAAGAAAGCCCCCTCGTGAAAGCCCTCCTGGGTCGCCTACGGCGCCTTCCCCCGGAGGGGGACGCACCCGGTGGCCTGGCAAAGCCAGCTCCACGGGTGCACTGGCCTTGCGCCGCGCCCGTTTCACCGGCCTGGGGTGGGGCACAGCGTTTGGATGATCTGCATGTTTTCACCATGAACCGCCGTCTCGCCTTCTGCGCCATAGGTTACACGCTGGCCTTCGCGCCGCTGGCCGCCCTGGCGCTGCCCGACGGTGCCTCGGCCACGGCCCGCCAGCTGGTGCGCTGGGCCACGGACACGGCCGACCACCAGGGCCTGCCTTTTGCGGTGATCGACAAGCCCTGGGCCCGCATCCATGTGTTTTCGGCCCAGGGGCAGTGGCTGGGCAGTGCGCCGGTGTTGCTGGGCGCGGCGCGGGGCGACCGGTCGGCACCCGACCTGGGCACGCGCCCGCTGGCGCAGATTCGGCCGGAGGAGCGCACCACGCCCGCAGGCCGCTTTGTGACCGAACCGGGCCGCAACCTGCGCGGGGAGGACATTGTGTGGATCGACTACGACTCGGCCGTGTCGCTGCACCGGGTGCGCAGCGTCAGCGCCTCGGAGCGCCGCCACCAGCGCCTGGCCAGCGGCAACGCTCGCGACAAGCGCATCAGCTATGGCTGCGTGAATGCGCCCGAGGCGTTCTACAACCAGCACATCGCCCCGCTGTTCGGGCAGGGGCCCGGCGTGGTCTATGTGCTGCCAGACACAGAACCATTTGCTACATTTTTTATAGCTGCAAGCGCTTATCCATAGCGCGTAGACGGCACTTTTTACTCAAATTCTTGCCCACTTCCGGGCGCCTGGGGGCTTCAACCCGTCTTCTGCAGCCTGAACACCGCGCGGCGGCCGCCCACGGTGAGCCCCTTGGCGTTGACGATGTGCGCAGAGCGCCGCCGCGCCAAAGCCTCGCGCTGGCCAGCGTCCAGCCAGCCGAGCTGGTCCATCACCTCCACGGCGGCAGCCACCTGGGCGACCATGTTGCCGTCCATGATCTTGAGCGCAAAGGCTTCGCCCCGGCTGCGGCTGCCCACCACCTGCACGCCGTCGGCGCCCGTCTTGGAGACCCAGTCGCCCTGCCCCACCTGCATGAAGTCCAGGTCGTGCCGCCCGGTGCCCGAACCCAGCTCGGGCCGCGCCACCATGGCGTCGGCCAATGTGGTCAGGCTTTCATGCAGGTCGGTGTCAGGCGCGCCACCGGCCAGCCGGGCATAGCCACGCGCCAGGTGCGCCAGCGGCATGGCGTAGTTGGGCGCCGAGCAGCCGTCGATGCCCATGGCAAGCTGATCGGGGGCGAGCCCCACCGCCTGCGCAACGTGGTTCCGGATGGCCACCTGCAGCGGATGGGCGGGGTCCAGATGATCCTCCAGCGGCAGCCCCTGCTGCACACAATGGGCGATAAAACCCGCGTGTTTGCCGCTGCAGTTGTTGTGGCGTTCGTCGGGCACAAAACCCTGGGGCAATGTGCCCAGGCCCAGCTCGGCGAACAGGGGGCGGTGGCAGCCGCAGCGCAGCGCGCGGTAGTCCTGCCCCACACTGACCAGCATGCGGTCGGCCTGCGCCACGTGCATGGGTTCGCCGTTGTGGCTGGCGCACAAAAGCGCCAGTTCGCCCTGCCCCCAGCCCAGCGCACGGGCCCCGCCCGCTTGCATGAAGGGCAACGCCTGGAAGGCCTTGATGGTGGAGCGCGTAAAGGTAACGGTGTACGGGTCGCCCACCTGCGCCAGCACCTGGCCCTGGCGGTTGGCTACGGCCACGGCGCCCCAGTGCTGGCACTCGGGCAGACCGCCCCGGCTGACTTCGATCAACGGAACAAAACCCATGGCGATGATTCCTGGCAGCGGCCTTAGCGCGCGGCGGTGGGAGGGGTTGCGGGGGCCAGCGTCAGGCTGTGCGCCCAGCGCGCGGGCTGGCGCTGCAGGGCGCGGTAGCCGGTGTCGGCCCAGGTGGTGCTCATGTCGCGGTAGCGCGGCGAAAACACCAGGCCGCTCTGGCCGGTCTGGTAGATGAAGCGCGACTGCTCCAGGTCGGCCAGGTCGTACACCGCACGCAGCGAGGCGGCGTGGCGGTTCACATACGGGCCCTTGACCTCGCCCGCGTTGTACTGGCCCACGTTCACGGTGTACGAGTCTCCGTGCGAAGGCACGCTCACATCAAAGAAGCGCGCCAGCGCGGGCACATTGCCAAAAGGCCGGTGCACGCTGAGTGCCGGGTGCGCCGTGCCCCAGCGCCACTGGGTGGGGTCTGCGCCGTAGGCGGCCTGCAGGCGGTCGAGCGCGCGGCCCAGGGCGGCGGCGGACTGCTCTGCGCAGGTCGCAGGCTGACACCACCAGCTGTCGTTGCGCTCCAGGATGCCTTCGATGGCCGCGCGGTAGTCGCGCTTGCCATAGGTGGCCTTGAAGCGGCCTTCACCAATGCGCGGAATGATGAGCCCCCGGGCCAGTTCGTCCGTCCAGGCCACGAAGATCAGTGGCGCAGCCCGGCCCGCATCCATCACGCCGTCAAAACCTTGCAGCTCTTTTTGCGCAGCGGCCGCCAGCGCGTGCGTGGACTGCGCCTGCTGCAGGTGCGGCAGCAGGCGCCGTGTGGCGAGCGAGGCCACGTCGCGGTGGATGGCCTGCATGCTGGCCGCGTCGTGTTTGGGCGTGGCTTCGATGAGTTGTGCGATGCGCTCGTAGCGGTAGGGCAAGGCCCAGTCCTGGGTGAGGAAGTGCGGGTAGCCGGGCGCCGTCACGCGCTGGTTGGCGGTGGCGATCCAGCCCCTGGCGCCCTGGGCGCCATCCACACTGCCCTTGCCGTCGTCCTGCGGCGTTTGTTCGTAGGGCAACCAGCCCTTCCAGTCATAGCGCGCGTCCCAGCCGGGCGATGGCGCCACGCCCCGGATGTCGTTGGCGGCGTCGCGCAGCGGCACCCGGCCTGCGGCCTTGAAGCGGATGTGGCCCTGGTCGTCGGCCGCCACCACACTTTGCATGGGCGAGTGGTAGTGCGCCAGCCCGGCAAAGAGCTCGTCCACACTCTTGGACTGGTTGGTCTTGAGGCCCGCCAGCACCGTCTGGTTGTCGTCGTCCAGCGCACTCCAGCGCAGCGCCAGCACGTATTTGCCCAGGTCCAGCACCTCCGCGTGCGACTTCTGCACATCGCTCAGCACCGGCCCGTGGCGGGTGCTGCGCAGCTGCAGCACCACGTCAGCCTCGCCCTTGACGCGAATGGTCTCCTTGCGCACGGTGAACGGCACCCAGCCCTCAGGCGTGCGGTACTGCGTGGCGTCGGCCGGGTTGATCTGCTCCAGGTACAGATCCTGCACATCGGGCCCGGTGTTGGTAAAGCCCCAGGCCACCTTGTCGGTGCGGCCCAGCACCACAAACGGCAGGCCGGGCAAGGTGGCGCCCACGGCGTCAATGGCGGCCATCGGCGTGCCGTCCGACGCCTTGCCCGCCGGGGCCTGCAGCCCTGCGAAGTACCAGATGGCGGGCGCCGACAGGCCCAGGTGCGGATCGTTGGCGAGCAGGGGCTTGCCGCTCACGGTGCGCGAGCCGGCAATCACCCAGTTGTTGCTGCCCTTGCCTTCGTTGGTGCCCGCGTTGCGCGTCAGCTCGTCGGCCCAGGCCAGCATGCCGGTGCTGATCTGGCGGGCCAGCGGGCCTGCGGTCTTGTGCATGGCCATCTCTGCCGTGCTGCCCTGCGCCGCCGCTGTCGATCCCGCATCCCCCGCCCGGTACACACCCAACTGCCGGTACAGCGCCGCCAGGTCAGCCGAGGCGGCGGGCTTTTCCCCCGGATAAGGTGGCATCAGCTGCCAGAGGCGGTCGGTATCGAGCGTGCGCGCCACCGACAGGCGCGCAAACTCGGTGCCCCAGTTGCCGCCCAGGTCCAGCGCCATCATCAGCGCCCAGCCCACGCTGTCTTCGGGCGCTCACACCGCACCGGTCGCGCCACCAGGCTGCGCGCCCAGCACATGGAACTCGGGCGGCAGTGCCTGCGGGCGGTTTTTGTGGAAGGCATGGATGCCCTGGCTGTAGGCCTGCAGGGCCTCCTGGGCATACAGCGGCAACCCGGCGTACTGGCGCCTGGCCGCGCCCATGATGTCCAGCGCGCGCATGAGCTTGTCGGTCTCGACCGTGGCGGCCCCAAAGACCTCGGACAGCTCGCCGTGCATGACACGGCGGTTGAACTCCAGCTGCCAGGTGCGCTCTTGCGCATGCACATAGCCCATGGAAAACCACGCGTCCTGGGGCGTTTGTGCACGGATGTGCGTCACATCGGCGCCATCGCGCTGCACACGCACGGACTGGCGCAGCCCCGCCACGGGCAGCGTGCCATCCACCACGGCAAAGCTGCGCTGCACGTACACCGCCGCCCCCGTGCCCGCCAGCAGCACCGCCACCATCAGCCCGACGGCTGTCCGCTTCATCCACGCCATGTCGTGCGTCTCCTGTTGTTGTGTTGCGTGTTCTGGCCGGCACCCGGGTGCGGGGCACCCGGCGGCCCCACGGCGCCCCGACCCCAGCCTCAGCTCAGGTGAACGCTGGTGCCGACCACGTGGAAACTCATGACCGGCGCGCTGGGTTCCGTAAAAGGCACTCCCAGCGCTATATCCCCGGTGCCGTGCAGGATGCAGGCGTCCCGGCGCAAGCGCACGGGTGAGTCGCTCCCGTCAAAACGCACCCAGGTGCCAAAGCTGCTCATGTCCGTGAGCACAAAACCGCTGTTGCGCCAGTCGATGCGTGCATGCAGGCGCGATACCCGGGGGTCGTTGATGCACAGCTGCGCGTGATTGGCGCGGCCCACATGCACGGGGACATCCGACGAGGTGAAAGACATGTTCACGCCATGCCAGGAGAACTGTATCTGCCCCAGGATCGGGTCCACCGGCGCGAAGCTGCTGGCCAGCGCCGCCTGCATGGTGAGGGAGTCCGGCGCCTCGTCTTCACGCCACTCCACGTGGTAAAGCGTGAGCGCCTCGGCCTTGCCCCGGATCTCCATGAGGCCCAGCTTGCGGTACCAGGCATCGGGGGCGGTACCCGCCAGCAACACGGTGGTCTCGGTGGCCCATATCTCGGCCGGACCGGCCCGCTCACACAGGCGGGACGCCACATTGACCGCATCGCCATAGCAGTCACCGTCCACGTCCACCACCTCGCCACTGGCCACGCCGACGCGGATGTCCATGCGCAGTGGCTGCGGCCAGCGGTCCAGCCGCGCCTGGTGCTGGCGGAGCATGGCGGTGGTCGCCGACACCGCACTGGCCGCGTCGCCAAAAACACAGAGCACCCCATCGCCCAGCTTCTTGACCACCCGCCCGCCATGGGTTTCGATGGCATCACCTATCCACTGGGTGACCTGGGTCACGGCCTCCGTGGCCCGCTCGTTGCCCAGCGTTTCGTACAACGAGGTGCTGCCCGAGATGTCTGCGAAGACCACCGTTGACAGCACACTCATGAACGATGACCCATTAGTAACATCATGTGAATCAGTTTAGTTCAAGCCGAATGAACACGCACTATCCCCAAGCGTCAACAATCGTTGGCAGGGGCTTGCGCGCAGCGGGCGCAAGGCTGCGGCGCCGCCCATCTCCCACGGCCTTCCCCTGCCGCAACGCTCGCTGGGGCTGGTGGGAGGAAATGCACGGCACCCATGTGCAGGGGGCACAACACCATCCCCCGCAGGGAGCAGCCAAGGCACACCATGCCCGGCAGAAAAGACAGGGCACAAACACGTAAAAGTTCGCAACAAACCGCCCTGGCGTGTTGTCTTTATACAAAAACAGGAGCACTCCCCTTGCGTCAATCATCGCTCCCGCTTACTTTGTCCGACTCTGTTACAAAATCCGCTTTGCAACCCGTCCATGCGCTGGAACAAGCCCAATCTTCGCAACAACCTGCATGACCTGCTGGGCCGTGACAAGCCGTCTTCGACGGCCTGGGTGCGCGACCAGGGCCTGGAAGAGGTTCGCCAGGCGATGCTGCAAAGCCTGATGGGCCTGTCCGGCTGCGAGATGGCGCGCATGAGCATGCGCCTGCGCTATGCCGGCGACATTGAGGCCCTGTGGTATTTGCGCACCGATCTGTTCAACACCCTGGTGCCCTTGCGCGGGCAGGCCACTGCGCAGGCGGTGCTGGACCAGGTCACGCCTTTGTTCCAGGGGCAGTTGCCCCTGTCCCTGCGCACGCCGCAGGTGCCCCCATCGCCCCGCGCGCGGCACTTCTGAGCTGAACAGCCCTGCGGCAAGGCCTCGCTTGGCCAGGCCACAGTGCTGCATTCGGTGCTTCGGTGCTTCGGTGCTTCAGTGCTTCAGTGCTTCAGTGCTTCAGTGCTGGTGCCCCCAGTAGATCAGCGCATCACGCTCTTCCACCGACAGCGACACCGTGGCGCCCACGGGCAACAGCACCTTGGTCTCGACATGCCCAAACGGCAGGTTGGTCAACACCGGTGCCTTGATCTGGGTGCGCAGCCAGTCCACCACCGACTGCAGCTTGTAGCCCTTGTCGTGCGGCGCCAGCTTGAAG
>JADMJR010000288.1 GCA_018780365.1 Acidovorax sp.
AGTTGACCTGGACTTCCTGGCTGACGGACAGGCCGATGCCGCCGAATTCCTCGGGGACGGTCAGGCCGAACAGGCCCATGGCCTTCATGTCTTCCACGATGTCGGCGGGCACCTCGTCATGCTCTTCAAGGTGGTTTTCGGCGGGCACCAGACGTTCCCTGACGAAACGCTGGACGGCGGCAAGCAGGAGTTCAAAGGATTCGGTATCAAGGGCCATGATGTGATCTGGGTAGTGGAGGGGGATCAACGGTGTTCAAACACCGGTGGGCGTTTGGATAAAAAGGCCTTCATGCCTTCGTGGGCGTCTTCGCTGGCAAAGCGGGCATGCAGTTCGCGGCGTTCATACAGAATGCCTTCGGTCAGCGAGCTTTCCCAGCTGCGGTTGACCGATTCCTTGATGACCATCAGCGCGGGCAGCGAATAGCTGGCGATCTTTTCGGCCAGGGCCAAGGTCTGTTCCAGCAGCTGCCCGTCGGGCACGACGCGGGAGACCAGGCCGTAGCGGTCGGCTTCATTGGCGTCCAGCATGCGGGCCGACAGGCACATGTCCATGGCCTTGGCCTTGCCGATGGCGCGCGGCAGGCGCTGCGTGCCGCCGGCGCCGGGCATCATGGCCAGCTTGATCTCGGGCAGCGCGAATCGGGCTGATTCGGCGGCGATGATGATGTCGCAGGCCAGCGCCAGCTCGCAGCCGCCGCCCATGGCAAAACCGGCCACCGCCGCAATCACGGGCTTGCGCACGCGGCGCATGGTTTCCCAGTTGCGGGTGATGAAGTCGCTCTGGTACACATCCATGTAGCTCCAGTCGGCCATGGCGGCGATGTCCGCGCCGGCGGCAAAGGCCTTGGCGCTGCCGGTGATGACGATGGCGCCAATCGCGTCGTCGCGGTCGAACGCCAGCAGCGCGTCGCCCAGCGCATCCATCATCGCATCGTTCAGGGCATTGAGTTGTCCGGGCCGGTTGAGCGTGATAACGCCCACCCGGCCCCGTGTTTCCACGAGGACCGGTTGTGTTTCCATGGTGTGTCCGTCAGTCGATGTTGATCTTGGCTTCTTTGATGAGCCCCGACAGCATCTTCGTTTCGCTGGTCAGCAGGCTCTTGAACTCGGCGTTGCCCAAGCCGATGGGTTCGGCGCCCGCCGCTTCGTAGCGCGTCCTGGTAATGGGCAGGGTCAGCGCCTTCGCGATCTCCTTGGTCATGCGGGCCGTGACGTCGGCGGGGGTTCCATTGGGCGCCCACATGCCGAACCAGATGTCCAGCTCGGCACCTTTGATGCCCTGCTCGGCCAGCGTGGGTACGTTCGGGAAGAAGGCCGAGCGCTTGGAGCCGGCCACGGCCAGCATGCGGACCTTGCCGGCACGCACGTGCGAGAACGAGATGCCCGGATCAAACACGTAGTCCGCCTGGTTGGCCAGCACGTCCTGCAGTGCCGGCGCGGCACCCCGGTAGGGGATGTGCGTGGTGAAGATACCGGTGACCTTCTTGAACAACTCACCGGCCAGGTGCGGCGGCGTGCCGGCGCCGGCAGAGGTGTAAGACAGCTTGCCCGGATTGGCCTTGGCATAGGCAACCAGTTCCTTCGCATCCTTGAAGGTGGATTCTGGCTTGACCACCAGGTACATCTGGCTGCGGCCCACTGCGGCGACCGGGGTCAGGTCCTTGGCGGGGGCGATGGTCTGCTTGAACAGGAACGGGTTGGCGGTCTCGAAGGAGGTGGGCGCAATGAGGAAGGTGTAGCCGTCCGCTGCGGCGCGGATGACTTCACTGGCCGCGATGTTGCCGCTGGCACCGGGCTTGTTGTCCACCACGACGGGCTGCCCCAGCGCCTCGCTGAGCGACTGGGCCATCACACGGGCCATGACATCGGTCGTGCCGCCGGGGGCGAAACCGACGACGATCCGGATCGGTTTTGCAGGCCAGGCCGGTGCCTGGGCCAGTGCCGTACCGGCCAGGCCGAAGGTGCAGACGGTGGCTGCGGCGGCCTGGATCAGGCGGCGGCGCAGCAAATGCTGGGGGGAAGTGATCATGGTTTGTCTCCTGGGAGTTGTCGCTGTTACGGGGTGAAAAATGGCAAATTGGCGCGAATCAGTCCGTGCCGTCGCGAAGCATGTCGCGCAGCTTGAACTTCTGGATTTTTCCGGAGGGCGTGGATGGCATGGCATCGCGCACGATGAGCCGCTCCGGCATGTACTGCAGCGCGACTTTCTGGGATTTCAGGAATTCAACGATGGCGGGCAGGTCGATGCTCTGGCCCGGCTTGGGCACCACCACGGCGCAGGCACGCTCGCCCAGGCGCTCGTCCGGATAGGCCACGATGGCCGCCATGGCGATGGCCGGATGCCGGTACAGCAGGGCCTCGATCTCGACCACCGGAATGTTCTCGCCGCCGCGAATGATCACGTCCTTGCTGCGGCCGGTGATGCGGACGTAGCCCTGCGCGTCCAGCTGGGCCAGGTCGCCGGTGTCGAACCAGCCGTCGGCATCGGTGCCGTTCAGTTGCGGACGCTTGAGGTAGCCGCCAAAGTTGGAGCAGGCGCGCAGCAGCAGCCGGCCGGCCTGGCCTGTAGGCAGCGCGTTGCCGTCCTCATCGACCACCTTGAGTTCCACGCCCGGCAGCGGGCAGCCGTCGGTGGTGAAGGCGCGTTCGTCAGGGTCGTCAAGCTTGATCAGGGTGACCGCGCCGTTTTCGGTCATGCCCCAGGCCGACACGATCTTGGTGCCCAGCACCCGCCGCGCCTGCTCGACCAGCGCGCCGGGGATGGGCGCACCAGCGCACAGGAAGGTGCGCAGCGTCGGTACGGCCTTGCCGGACTCGGTTACATTTTTCGCCAGGTCGGTCAGGAAAGGCGTGGAGGCCATGGTGAAGGTCACCCCTTCGGCGCGAATCAGGTCGATGGCCTTGAGCGGCTCCCAGATGTCGAGCAGCACGGCGCTGGCCTTGAGCATGATGGGCATCATCAGCCCATACATGAAACCGGTCTGGTGCGCCATGGGCGAGGCCATCAGCACCACGTCTTCGGCATCCAGTTGCAGGCGCTGCGCGTAGGGAATGATGTTGGCCATGGTGGTATTGGCCGTGTGCATCACGCCCTTGGGCTCGCCAGTGGTGCCCGAGGTGTAGATCATCTGCGTCACGTCGTCAGGGCCGGGCCGGTGGCGCGTCAGGATGTCCTGCGCATCGGCTTCGTTCTCCCAGGCCGGGCCGCTCAGCAGCGCCTCGAAGCTGTTGGCGCCCGTGCCTTCGACCACGACGATATGCTTCAGATCGGGCAGGCTGGGCTGCAGCGCCGTGACCATCTGCTCGAAGTCAAAACCGCGAAACAGCTTGGGCACGATCATGACCTTGGCCTCGCCGTGCTTGAGCATGAAGGACAGCTCGCGCTCCCGGAAGATGTGCATCAGCGGGTTCATGACCGCGCCAATGCGCGAGCAGGCCAGGTAGGTGATGGTGAACTGCCACCAGTTGGGCAACTGGCAGGCCACCACGTCGTTGCGGCCCACGCCCAGACGGGACAGGCCGACGGCCACGCGGTCGGCCATGGTGGCGAGTTCGCGGTAGGTGAATCGCGTGGTCGCGCCACTTTCAGCCCGCACGGCGGTCAGCGCCAGCTTGTCCGGGCAGCTGGCCACGCAGGCGTCCAGGTCGTCATTGATGGTCTTGTCGTGCCAGAAGCCCTGGGCCACGCTTTGAGCCCGGCGGGGCGCGATGAGGACGGGGTCGAATTCCATGCTCTTGTCTCCTTGTGTTGTTGGGTGCTGGACTCAGGCTGGCACGAACTTGCGTCCGGCGCGCACGCGCGCAATGATGGTCTTCATGATCTGGGCCGTGCCGTCGCCGATCTGGAAGCCCAGCACGTCGCGCAGGCGCTGTTCCATCAGGCCGCGGTCGTAGCCGCCATGGCCGTAGCACAGCAGGCACTGGTGGATCACGTCGTAGGCCAGCTTGGGGCCCCACCACTTGGCCATGCCAGCCTCGGCGGTGTGCGGCAGACCCTTGTCCTTGAGCCACAGGCCTTGCAGGCACAGCAGGCGGGCGCCTTCGACTTCGGTGTCGAACTGGGCCAGCGGATGCGTCACACCCTGGAAAGCCGACAGCGGCTGGCCGAAGGCCTGGCGCTGGGTGATGTATTCCCAGGTCTCTTCCAGCGCCACGCGGGCCACGGACAGGCACTGCAGGCCGATCAGCGAGCGCGAGAAGTCAAAGCCGTGCATCACCTGCACGAAGCCCTTGTTTTCATCGCCCAGACGGTGGCTGACGGGCACGCGCACGTTCTCGAAGAAAATGGAGCCGCGACCGATGGCGCGCTGGCCGTGGCAGTCGAAGCGGTTGGTCGTCACGCCCGGGGTGTTCATCGGCACCAGGACGGCGGTCACGCCGTGGGCTGCCGATTCGGGGGTGCCGGTGCGACCGAACACGACAGAGATGTCGGCCTGGTCGGCGGCGGAAATGGAGGTCTTCTCGCCGTTGATGACGTAGAAGTCGCCGTCGCGCTCCATGCGCAGGCGCAGGTTGGCGGCGTCGGAGCCGCCACGGGGCTCGGTCAGCGCGATGGAACAGATGGCTTCACCTGCGGTGAGTTTCTTCAGCCAGGGGGCCACGATCTCGGGGTTGCCGTACTTGGACAGGATCTGGCCGTTCAGCGAGGCCAGCAGGTTCAGGTAGGAAAAGCTCAGGTCGGCGCGGGCGATTTCCTCATGGATCACGCCGGCGGCCAGGCAACCCAGCCCCAAGCCACCGAATTGCTCCGGCAGTTCAGGACAGATGAACCCGAGGCCGCCCATTTCGCGCAGCAGTTCACGGTCGAACTCGCGGGTCTTGTCGCGCTCCAGGAAGCCCGGCGCAACGCGCTCGGTGGCAAAACGGCGAACTGTCTCGCCCAGCGCCTGCAGATCTTCGTCGATATAGGGATTCGGGTTCATCTTGGTGTTTCCAGATACTTAGGTGTTGTACGAACGCTTACTTGGCGAACTTGCGGAAGTCAGGCTTGCGCTTGTCCTTCAGCGCATTGACGCCTTCACGCGACTCTTCGGTGTCGTAATACAGCTTGAGCGCGTACATGCCCAGGCCGGCAATGCCGCTCTGGTGCGCGGTGTCGGCGTTGAAGCTGCGCTTGGCGATGGCGATGGCCGTCGGGCTGCGCTCGCCAATTTCTTCGCCCCACTTCTGGACGGTGGCGTCGAGTTCATCGTGCGGCACGCAGATATTGGCCAGGCCCATGGCGACAGCCTCGGCGCCGGAGTAGCGGCGGTTCAGATACCAGATCTCGCGCGCCTTCTTTTCGCCGACCACGCGGGCCAGGAAAGCCGTGCCGTAGCCGGGATCGACCGAACCCATCTTGGGGCCGACCTGGCCGAACTGGGCCTTGTCCGAGCAGATCGTCAGGTCGCAGATCGTGCACAGCACGTTGCCGCCGCCAATGGCAAAACCCTGCACGCGGGCAATCACCGGCTTGGGCACGTCGCGGATGGCGG
>JADMJR010000231.1 GCA_018780365.1 Acidovorax sp.
ATCATCCAGTTGGCCAGGTCGCCCTTTTCGCTGACCTGCATCGCGCCCAGGATCGACAGGTTGATCTTGCCGCCACGGATCATGGCAAACGACTGATCGCTGCCGAAAATGGACGAGCCCTTGATGGTGGTTACCGTCTGCTTGCCGGCATTGATCAGGTCCGGGTCCACCTTGTCGTCGGTGGGGAACGGGCCGATGCCCAGCATGCCGTTCTCGGACTGCAGCCACACTTCCTTGTCACCGGTGAAATTGGCCACCAGCGTGGGGATGCCGATACCCAGGTTCACATAGAAACCGTCTTCGAGTTCTTGCGCCGCACGTGCGGCCATCTGGTCTTGGGTCCACGGCATGGTCAGGCTCCTGCTTTCTCGGTGATCGTGCGCTTTTCGATGCGCTTTTCGGGGCTGGCATTGAGCACGATGCGGTGCACATAAATGCCGGGCAGATGAACGTCGTCTGGGGCCAACTCGCCCACTTCGACAATACGCTCCACTTCCACGATGCAGACCTTGCCAGCGGTAGCAGCGGCCGGGTTGAAGTTACGCGCGGTGAGGTTGAAACGCAGGTTGCCGGACTTGTCGGCCACGTCGGCCTTGATGAGCGAGACCTCGGGCACCAGCGAGCGCTCCATCACATAGGTTTCGCCATCAAATTCGCGCAGTTCCTTGCCGTCGGCCACGATGGTGCCCACGCCAGTTTTGGTGAAAAAGGCCGGGATGCCGGCGCCGCCAGCGCGCAGCTTCTCGGCCAGCGTGCCCTGGGGCGTGAAATCCAGCTCCAGTTCGCCTGCCAGGTACTGGCGCTCGAACTCCTTGTTCTCGCCCACGTAGGACGAAATCATCTTCTTGATCTGGCGGGTTTCGAGCAGCTTGCCCAGGCCAAAGCCGTCCACGCCCGCGTTGTTGGAGATCACGGTGAGGTTCTTGGCGCCCGAATCGCGCAGCGCGTCGATCAGGGCTTCAGGAATGCCACACAGCCCGAAACCGCCCACAGCCATCAGCTGGCCGTCTGCAACCACGCCCTTCAGGGCCTCGGCTGCGGAGGGGAATATCTTGTTCACCACGATCTCCTTATGAATTGGGATGCGCTACGATACTACGTACCAGAATAAGTAGTTTTCCGTAAAGATTTGCACTATGGACGTTGATTACCGCCTCGCTTTCGACATGGCCCCCGTGGGGCTGGTGCTGTCACGCAATCGCACCATGGTCGATTGCAACCGCCATGTCTGCGAGATGTTCGGCGCCTCGCGCGAGGTGCTCATCGGCCAGTCGTTCCAGGTACTTTATCCGAGCGCCGACGAGTACGAACGCCTGGGCGCGCACATGGAGCCCATCCTGAACGCCAAGGGCCACTATGCGGACAACCGCATCATGAAGCGCGCCAACGGCGAGGTGTTCTGGTGCCATGTGTCGGGCCGCGCGCTCAACCGCGATGCGCCGCATGAATCGGGCATCTGGAGCTTTGAAGACCTCAGTTCGCAACGCACCGTGAAAGCCGAACTGACGGGCCGCGAACGCGAGGTGGCCGCGCGCCTGCTGGAGGGCCTGACCTCCAAGGAGATCGGCCGGGCGCTGGAGATCAGCCACCGCACGGTGGAGATTTACCGCGCGCGCCTCATGCGCAAGTACAACGCGTCCACCGCCGCCGACCTGGTGCACAAACTGTTGGCCGGTGGATAGGCTCCCCCTGAGTCGCTTCGCGCCTTCCCCCTGAGGGGGACACCACCAGTGGCCTGGCAAAGCCAGTTCCACGGTGGCGCTGGCTTGGTACATGCCAGTTCTACGGGCGACAGGCAGCAGTCCAAGCCGAAGACCGCATCGTCAGCCCCTCTTGGGCCCGTCGATCACCTCGGCCGCAGTGCGGAAGGCCTCCACCGCTGCGGGCAGGCCGCAATAGATGCTGGCGTGCAGCAGCACCTCCTGGATCTCCGCCGACGTGGCGCCATTGTTGAGCGCGCCGCGCACATGGCCCTTGAGTTCGTGCTGCTTGCCCAGCGCGGTAAGAAACGCCACCGTGATCAGGCTGCGCGTCTTCATGTCCAGCCCCGGCCGCTGCCACACATCACCCCAGGCATTGCGGGTGATGAACTCCTGGATGGGCTGGGTGAATTCAGTGGCATTGCCAAAGGCATTGGCCACAAAGTCCTCGCCCATGACCTGCTTGCGCGTGGCCAGGCCTTTGTCGAAGTCCTTGGTGGATGGGGCGGATGGTTGCGTCATGCGGGCTCTCTGGTTCAGTTGGGGCTGCCATCGTAGCCGCCCCATTCACGCACAAGGCGCACACCCATAAAAACGCCCCCTGCAGCGTCCCTCGGGACCTGCAGGGGGCGTGGGCGCAACGTTCAGGCCTTGCCCGCCGCCAGATCAAACCGGTCGAGATTCATGACCTTGGTCCAGGCGCGGGCGAAGTCCTGCACAAAAACCGCCTGGGCATCGCTGCTGGCATAGACCTCGGCCAGCGCACGCAGCACCGCATTGGAGCCAAACACCAGGTCGGCCACCGTGCCGGTCCACTTTTTGGCTCCCGTGCTGCGGTCCACACCTTCCAGCACGCCCGCCGAGGTGGCGGACTTCTGCCATTGGGTGCGCATGTCGAGCAGGTTCACAAAGAAGTCATTGCTCAGCGCGCCGGGGCGCTGCGTGAAGGCACCATGCGCTGCCTGCCCCACATTGGCACCCAGCACGCGCAGGCCACCGATCAGCACCGTCATCTCCGGCGCGGTCAGCGTCAGCTGGTTGGCACGGTCCACCAGCAGCTCGGCCACGGCGCCTTCCAGGCCAGGGCGCACGTAGTTGCGGAAGCCATCGGCCACGGGCTCCATGACGTCGAACGACGGCACATCGGTCTGCTCTTGCGAGGCATCCGTGCGGCCCGGGGTGAAGGGCACGGTCACGCTCTGCCCGGCCTGCTTCGCCGCAGCCTCCACAGCAGCACCACCGGCCAGCACGATCAGGTCGGCCAGCGAGATTTTCTTGCCGCCACTCTGTGCCGCATTGAAGGACTGCTGGATCTTTTCAAGCTGGCCCAGCACCTTGGACAGCTGCGCAGGCTGGTTCACGGCCCAGTCCTTCTGCGGCGCCAGGCGGATGCGGGCCCCGTTGGCGCCACCCCGCTTGTCGCCGCCCCGGAAGGTGGATGCAGACGCCCAGGCGGTAGAGACCAGCTCAGCCACCGACAAACCCGAGGCCAGCACCTGGGCCTTGAGCGCAGCAATATCCTGTGCATCGACCAGCGCATGGTCCACCGCCGGGATCGGGTCTTGCCACACCAGCACTTCGGCGGGCACTTCAGCGCCCAGGTACCGCGCACGCGGCCCCATGTCGCGGTGCGTGAGCTTGAACCAGGCGCGCGCAAACGCGTCGGCAAACTGCTCGGGGTGGGCCAGGAAGCGGCGCGAGATCTTCTCGTAGGCCGGGTCCAAGCGCAGCGACAGGTCGGTGGTGAGCATGGTCGGCACCAGCTTCTTGGCCGGGTCGTGTGCGTGCGGAATCGTCGCCGCCGCGCCCTTGGCCGTCCACTGGTGGGCACCTGCCGGGCTCTTGGTCAGCTCCCATTCGTAGCCGAACAGGTTTTCAAAGAAGTTGTTGCTCCACTGTGTGGGCGTGGTGGTCCAGGTCACTTCCAGGCCACTGGTGATGGTGTCGCCACCCTTGCCGGAGCCGTAGCTGCTCTTCCAGCCCAGGCCCTGCGCCTCGATGCCCGCGCCCTCGGGCTCCTTGCCCACCAGCGTAGCGTCGCCCGCACCGTGGGTCTTGCCAAAGGTATGGCCGCCAGCAATCAGCGCCACGGTTTCTTCATCGTCCATGGCCATGCGCGCAAAGGTGTCGCGGATGTCGCGTGCGGCGGCGATGGGATCGGGGTTGCCGTTGGGGCCCTCGGGGTTCACGTAGATCAGCCCCATCTGCACGGCGGCCAAGGGGTTGGCCAGGTCGCGCTCGCCGCTGTAACGCTTGTCGCCGCCCAGCCAGGTGGATTCTGCGCCCCAGTAGACGTTTTCATCGGGTTCCCACACGTCGGGGCGGCCACCGGCAAAACCAAAGGTCTTGAAGCCCATGGATTCCAGCGCCACGTTGCCCGCGAGGATCATCAGGTCGGCCCACGAAATTTTGCGGCCATATTTCTGCTTGACGGGCCAGAGCAGGCGGCGGGCCTTGTCCAGGTTGGCGTTGTCGGGCCAGCTGTTGAGCGGCGCAAAACGCTGCTGCCCAGCCCCTGCGCCGCCGCGCCCGTCCGCCAGGCGGTAGGTGCCTGCGCTGTGCCAGGCCATGCGCACAAACAGCGGGCCGTAGTGGCCAAAGTCTGCAGGCCACCAGTCCTGCGAATCGGTCATCACCGCATGCAGGTCGGCCTTCAAGGCGGCCAGGTCCAGGCGCTTGAACTCTTCTGCGTAATTGAAGCCCTCGCCCATGGGGTCGGTCAGTGGGGAGTTCTGGTTCAGCGGGCGGAGATTGAGCTGGTTGGGCCACCAGTCGGCATTGCGGGGGCCCGTGGGCACGGCCTTGGTGTGGTCAAAGGGGCACTTGGCTTCGGTGGTCATGGGGCATCTCCTGTAGGAACGTGAATGAACGCATCAACAGGGCAGATGGTAGGAAGCAATCCCGCGCAGGTAAATTGAATCGATTGAATCGCTTCAATAGCTAATTTCAATAAAACACCAATCCACCATTGATGTTTTCAAAAATCCGCCCGCCAGCCCCCACACAGGCGCCTACCCCAGGTCAGCGCGGCAGCGCCAGCGGCAAACCGCCCACATCCAGCTGCGCGCACAGGATGTGGCCATGGGTGGAGTCGGTCACAAACACCGTGGTGCGCCCTGCCCCGCCAAACGCCAGGTTGGTAGTAGACGCCCCGGCAGGCCCGCGCAACACCAGCACGGGCTCGGCCCGGTGGTTGAGCACCCACACGTAACCCAGGCCCGGGTTGGCCACCAACAGGCGCCCCGCCCCATCCACCGCCAGCCCGTCGGGGCCGCTCGGGCCATAGGACGTGAAGAACTGCCCCACCTTGGCCACGCTGCCATCGGGCAGCAGCGGCACGCGCCACACGCAGTTGCCACGTGTGGCGGCCAGGTACAGCACGCGGCCGTCGGGCGACAGGGCCACGCCATTGGGGCTGGGCACGTTGGCCAGCAACAGGTCGAGCTGGCCATTGGGGCGCAGCCGGTACAGGCGCCCGCTCGGGTCGTGCAGACCGCTCTGACCCTGGTCGGTGAAGTACAGGTTGCCGTCGGCGTCGAAGATCAAATCGTTCACGCCCTTGAAACGCTCGCTGTTGCGGCGCTCCAGGTACGGCGTGACCCTGCCGGTCGCGACATCGAGCCGCATCAACCCGTTCTTGTAGTCGGTGATGAGCAGCGTGCCCACATCCATGAACTTCATGCCATTGGGCTCGCCGTCGTACTCGGCCACCAGCGTCCACGCGCCCTGCGGGTCGATGCGGAAGATGCGGCCCCAGGGGATGTCGGTCAC
>JADMJR010000349.1 GCA_018780365.1 Acidovorax sp.
TGGCGCAGGCCGACTGGCTGCTCGACATCCACTCCATGCACGAGCCCTCGGCGCCACTGCTGCTCACCGGCACCCAGCCGCGCAACCGGCAACTGGCGCGTGCCATGCGCTCGCCCGGGCACATCGTGGTGGACGCGGGCCACAAGGACGGCGTGCGCATGCGCGACTACGGCCGCTTTGGCCTTGCGGACGGCGAGGGCGGCGACACCCGCTCGCTGCTCATCGAATGTGGCTTCCACGGCGACCCCGCCAGCCGCACGGTGGCGCAGGACCAGTGTGTGCGCTTCATCGAGCAGTCCGGCCTGCTCGGCGCCGAAGCCCTCGCACAGCAGCTGCCCGGCTGGCGCCAGCCCGATGCAGCCCACCAGTGGGCGCTGGAAGTCACCGGCCCCGTGGTCGCCACCAGCAGCGCCTTCCGCTTTGTGGCGCCCTATACCGGGCTGGAGCTGTTCGAGACAGCCGGCACCGTGATCGGCGACAACGACGGCCTGCCCGTGATCACGCCCTACGACGACTGCGTGCTGGTCATGCCCTCGGTGCGGCAGGCGCGGGCCGGGGTCACGGTGGTGCGTTTTGCGCGCCGCCAGGTTTTGTAAGCGCCGGGGCAAGGGCGCCCACACCGTCCCTCGGTGCGGTGTGGGGGCGCCGGCTCTTAAGCTATATTTTTAATAGCTACCAGCGCTTTACCATCAGGCGCCAGCGGCCTTTTTTATCCATAATCCGGGCCACGCCCACGTGGCCGCCCCCTTCCCCGCCCTCACTGCGCGGCGCGTGCTGCGTCGATGTGGGCCTTCACCCGCTGGGCCAGCGCGATGTCGCCCGGGGTTTCGGGGCGCCATGTGTCCACGGCGCGGGGCTGCTCGTCGGCGTCCACGGCGGTGTACACCGCCACGCAGTGCAGCACCTCCTGCTGCGGCTCGCCATGGATGCCGCCGCTGCGCACCTCCACGGCCAGGTGCATGCCGGTGTCGGTGGTCGACGCCAGGCGCGCATGCACCTCGACCAGATCACCGGGCCGGATCGGGCGCACAAAGTGGGCGCCCCCCACGAACTCCGTCACACACGCCCCCTGGGCCCAGGCGCTGGCGCAGGCAAACCCCGCCTCATCCACCCAGCGCAACACGGTGCCACCGGGCACGCGCCCTGACTGGGGCAGGGTGCTCTGAGAAGCCAGGAAGCGCAGGGTGATCGAGTGCATGCCGGGTGCTCCAGAAAAGGGGGTGGGGACCCCCCATTCTGCCGCTCCACCAAGCCGCTGCGGCGCCCGCGCCAGCCAAAAGCAAAAGGACACCCCTCCCAGGCCCGGGAGGCCCAAGGACGGCGCAAATTGACCTGAGTCAAAACCCTACTGCGGACAGATCCCTACATTGCGTTACATCCCGCGCGGCCTGATGGAGGCCGCATCCCAGTCGGCGGGTGCCGACGCCCCGCCCCTGAGGTCTATCTTTTTGCGCACACCCTGACCGTGCGCCTACTGCCATGTCACTTCTGCACCGGTTGAACCTGCTCGAAAAGTTCCTCATCCTGGGGACCATCGGGCTCATGATGAGCGCCCTGCCCACCTACCTGACCGTGAGCGATTCGCTGCGCGCCATCGGCCACGCCCGCCAGGAGGCCCAGGGCGTGGCGCCCGCGCAGGCGCTGACCCGCCTGGTGCAACTGGTGCAGGTGCACCGGGGCCTGTCGGTGGGCATGCTGGGGGGCGACGAAGCCCTGGCCACACGCCGCCCCGCTGCGCGCGATGCCGTCAACGCGGCCCTGGACGATGTCACCGCCCGTTTTGCGGCCGCCCAGGTGCCCACGGCCCAGATGACCGCCTGGGCCCAGGCCCAGCAGACCTGGCGCACCCTGGAGCAGGCCGTGGCCGCACGCAGCATCGAGCAGGCGCCGAGCACGGCACAGCACACCCAGCTGATTGCCACCCTGCTGCAGCTCAACGAGGCCCTGGTCCATGCCTACGGCCTGCAGATCGACCCCGACGCCGACACCCATGCCCTGGTCCAGGCCTCGCTGGCGCAAGCGCCCATGCTGGGCGAAAAGCTGGGCCTGCTGCGCGCCCAGGGCGCCAGCGCGCTGGGCAAGCGTGAACTCACACCCCAGGCCAAGGGGCAGCTGCTGGTGCTGCAACAGCGCGTGGCCGAACTGCAGGCCGACACCTTCCGCGGCCTGGACCGCGCCCTGCAGGGCAACCCCCAGCTGCAACGCGCCTTGGGCAGCAGCGCACAGGCCGTTCAGGGCCAGATCCAGCAATCGCTGCAAATGGCCGAGCGCGATGTGATCAACGCCACCGATCTCACCCTGGCCTCCAAGGACTATTTCGATGCCTTCACCCGCACCATCGAGGCGCTGAACGCGCTCAACAACCTGTCGATGGCCAGCCTGGACCAGGCCCTGCAGGCCCGCGTGGCCGCGCTGCAGCGGGGGCTGCTTTGGGTGGCGCTGGCCCTGGTGATCACGCTGTCGGCCACCAGCTGCGTGGCCCTGGTGTTTGTGCGCTCGATGACCGGGCCGCTGTCGCAGGCCGTGGCACTGTCGCGCGCCGTGGCGCAGGGCGACCTCAGCGGCGCCCCCATCGCCCATGGCACGAACGAGGTGGGCCAGCTGCTGCAGGCCCTGATGCAGATGCGCAGCCAGCTCACGCAGGTGGTGCGCCAGGTGCGCAGCGGGTCGGAGAGCGTGGCCACGGCCAGCGTGCAGATCGCGCAGGGCAACACCGACCTGTCGGCCCGCACCGAGAGCCAGGCCAGTGCGCTCGAAGAAACCGCCGCGTCGATGGAGCAGCTCAACGCCACCGTGCGACAGAACGCCGACAGCGCCCAACAGGCCAGCCAGCTGGCCGCCAGCGCCAGCACCGTGGCCATCCAGGGTGGCGAGGTGGTGGCCCAGGTGGTGGACACCATGCACGGCATCAATGCCTCGTCGCAGAAGATCTCCGACATCATCGGCGTGATCGACTCCATCGCCTTCCAGACCAATATCCTGGCGCTGAACGCGGCCGTGGAAGCGGCCCGTGCAGGCGAGCAGGGCCGGGGCTTTGCGGTGGTGGCCAGCGAGGTGCGCAGCCTGGCCGGGCGCAGTGCCGAGGCCGCACGCGAGATCAAGGCGCTCATCAGCGCCAGTGTGGACCGCGTGGCCCAGGGCAGCGCCCTGGTAGACCGCGCGGGTGCCACGATGAACGAAGTGGTGGGCGCCATCCGCCGCGTGACGGACATCGTGGGCGAGATCAGCGCGGCCAGCCACGAACAATCCCTGGGCGTGGCCCAGGTGGGCGAGGCCGTGACGCAGATGGACCAGGTCACGCAGCAAAACGCGGCGCTGGTCGAAGAAATGGCCGCCGCCGCCAGCAGCCTGCAGAACCAGGCCGAGGACCTGGTGCAGGTGGTGTCGGTGTTCCGCCTGGGGGGCGATGGCAGCGCTGGCGCTGCGGGCATGCTACGGATCCAATAGCTGCAAAGGCATGCTGGTAGCGCGCAAACCGCCATTTTCGCCTGAATAATCGCATGCTGCCGTGGGGCGTCAGCCCGCACACCAGCAACGGCACCGGGGATGGACACCCTCTCCCCTCGCGGGAGAGGGTGGGGGAGAGGGGGCCTGTGCCAAAGGCGGTGCCGCATCACCCCTCTCCCCGGCCCTCTCCCACAAGGGGAGAGGGAGTGAAAGCCATCTGAGATAGCGACCTGATCAAGCCATGTTGGCTTGGATTTTTCAGGCCGCCCCAGGCGGGGCGATGCCCAGCGCCTCCAGCTCCGCCGCCGTGAACACACGCGAGCGGGTGTGGAAGGCCTTGCCCTCGGGCCCTTCGAGCGAGAACGTGCCACCCGTGCCCTCGATCACGTCGATGATGAGCTGCGTGTGTTTCCAGGTTTCGTACTGCGCGCGGCCGATGTAGAACGGGCAGCCGCCAATGTCACCCAGGTACACGTCGCCCGCGCCCATGGTGATCTCGCCCGGCAGGTAGCAGTTGGCCGCGCTGTTGTCGCAGCAGCCGCCACTCTGGTGGAACATGAGCGCAGGGCCATGCTTTTCTTGCAGGAAGGCCACCAGCGCCAGTGCGGCGGGGGTGGCAATGACTTTATCGACCATGGGGTGTCTCCAGCGAGCGATGCAAAAGATGCAAACGCGGCGCGTTGGAACAACGCGCCGCCAGCAGCGTTTCCTGCGGTTCACAGGCCGTTTCTGGCTAGGCGTCTCCGTCGCAGACAGTGGCAGCGCCACGGCAAGACGGAGCAACGACGCCAGGGACGGTCTGTGAACCGCCGCCCCTCAGAAGAAACCCAGCTTGTTTTCCGAGTACGAAACCAAGAGGTTCTTGGTCTGCTGGTAGTGGTCCAGCATCATCTTGTGGGTCTCGCGGCCAATGCCCGATTCCTTGTAGCCGCCAAACGCTGCGTGTGCCGGGTAGGCGTGGTAGCAGTTGGTCCACACGCGGCCGGCCTTGATCGCGCGGCCCATGCGGTAGGCGACATTGCCGTTGCGGCTCCACACGCCGGCGCCCAGGCCGTACAGCGTGTCGTTGGCGATCGCCAGGGCTTCGGCCTCGTCCTTGAAGGTGGTCACGGCCAGCACGGGGCCGAAAATTTCCTCCTGGAAGATGCGCATCTTGTTATGGCCCTTGAACAGCGTGGGCTGCACGTAGTAGCCACCTTCCAGGTCGCCGCCCAGGTGGGCCTGGCCACCACCGGCCAGCACTTCGGCGCCCTCTTGCTTGCCCAGGTCCAGGTACGACAGGATCTTGGTGAGCTGCTCCTTGCTGGCCTGCGCGCCCATCATGCTGTCGGTGTCGAGCGGGTTGGCGTGCTGGATGGCGGCCACGCGCTTCAAGACACGTTCCATGAACTTGTCGTAGATCGATTCTTGAATGATGGCGCGGCTCGGGCAGGTGCAGACCTCGCCCTGGTTGAATGCAAACAGCACCAGGCCTTCGATGGCCTTGTCGAGGAAGGCATCGTCCTTGTCCATCACATCGGCAAAGAAGATGTTGGGGCTCTTGCCGCCCAGCTCCAGCGTGGCGGGGATGAGATTGTTGGCGGCGGCCTGGGCGATCACGCGGCCCGTGCTGGTAGAACCGGTGAAGGCGATCTTGGCGATGCGCTTGCTCGTGGCCAGCGGCATGCCTGCCTCGCGGCCATAGCCGTTGACGATGTTGAGCACGCCCGGGGGCAGCAGGTCGGCGATCAGCTCGGCCAGGATGAGGATGGAGATGGGCGTGGACTCTGCGGGCTTGAGCACCACACAGTTGCCCGCACCCAGGGCCGGGGCCAGCTTCCAGGCCGCCATCAGGATGGGGAAGTTCCACGGGATGATCTGGCCCACCACACCCAGCGGCTCCTGGATGTGGTACGCCACGGTGTTCTCGTCGATGTTGGACAGGGCACCTTCTTGTGCACGCACACAGCCCGCAAAGTAGCGGAAATGGTCCACGGTGAGCGGGATGTCGGCGTTCAGCGTCTCGCGGATCGCCTTGCCGT
>JADMJR010000228.1 GCA_018780365.1 Acidovorax sp.
CTGCCCGCACCCACCGTGCCAGCCAGCGCCACATGGCCCACCCAGCGCAGCCCCTGGGCACGCGCCTTGGCTCTGGTCGCCGGTGGCATCGCCATGGGCGCCGCGCTGCTGGGCTGGCGCCCCTCCATCGCCCCCGTGGTGCAGACGGCGGGCGCGTCTGTCTACAACGCCGCCACCATCGAGCGCGGCCGCCTGCTGGCCGCCGCTGGCGACTGCGTGGTGTGCCACACCGCTCCAGGCGGCACGCCCAACACGGGGGGCCGCGCCATGGACACCCCGTTTGGCAAGGTCACCACCACCAACCTCACGCCCGACGCCGAGACCGGCATCGGCCAGTGGTCCTTCAGCGCCTTCCAGCGCGCCATGCGCGAAGGCATCTCGCGCGATGGCAAACACCTGTACCCCGCATTCCCCTACACGTCGTTCGCCAAGATGAGCGACGACGACCTGACCGCGCTGTACGCCTACCTCATGGCGCAACCCGCCGTGCGGGCCGAGGTGCCGAAGACTGCGCTGACCTTCCCGTTTAGCGTACGCCCCCTCATGGCGGGCTGGAATGCGCTGTTCCACGACGCTACGCCTTTCCAGCCCGACCCGACCCGCTCGCCCGAATGGAACCGGGGCGCCTACCTGGTGCAGGGCGTGGGCCACTGCGGCGCCTGCCACACGCCGCGCAACGCGCTGGGGGCCGAGCTGGGCGGGGCTGCGTTCCTCTCGGGTGCCATGGTGGATGGCTGGGAGGCGCCAGCGCTCACCGGCCTGTCGAAGGCGCCCGTGCCCTGGACGGCCGATGCGCTTTACCGCTACCTGCGCCACGGCCACAGCCCGCAGCACGGCAGCGCCTCCGGCCCCATGGCGCCCGTGGTCCGCGAGCTGGCGCATTTGCCCGATGACGACATCCGCGCCATGGCGAGTTACTTGGCCTCGTTCACCGCCACGGAACCTGCTATTCAGCCATCACCCGGCCCGCAGCAGCGGGCACAGGCCGCCGTGGCCCAGGCCGCAGCGCTGGCCCCACAGCCCGGCCAGGCCCAGCGCCTGTTCAATGGTGCCTGCGCCGCCTGCCACCACGACGGCGACGGCCCGCGCCTGCTGGGCGTGAATGTGCCCCTGGCGCTCAACAGCAACCTGCACAGCGACCGGCCCGACAACCTGCTGCAGGTCATCGTGCACGGCATCCGCGAGCCCGCCACGCGCGACATTGGTTTCATGCCCGCGTTTGGCCACGCGCTCAGCGATGCGCAGATCACCGAGCTGGCGCTCTACATGCGCCAGCGCTACGCACCGGGCCGCCCGGCGTGGAGCGGCGTGTCCGAGGCTTTGGCCCGCGTGCGTGCGGGGCCTGCGCATCCCTAAATTTGGGGTTCAGGCGCCAGTGGAATATGTGCTAACAGCTATCAAAATTGGAGCGGTCGCAGGCGCAATGTTCGGCCCGACAATCGGGCCTGCACCACCGCCCAGACACCATGACACCAGCCCTCCCATTGCCGTTGCACAGCGGCTTACGTACCCCGCACGGGCGCGTGCAGCGCACATGCTGGACGGCAGCGCTGGCCGTGTGTTGTCTGGCCCTCGCCGCCTGCGGGCCTGAAGTGCAGGGGGCGCCCAAGCCGCCCCCTGCGTTTGGCCCCGTGCAGAGCAGCTGGTTTGGCTGCCCGTCCCTGCAGGGGGTGTACGCCTGGCCGCCGGTCGAGCCCGGTGGCGCACATGGCAGCAGGCCTGCCAACCACCCGGGCGGCCAGGGCAGCCTGCCGTTTTTTACCGGCTCGCCCGAGATGCAGGTCTGGGTGCAGCAACAGCGCGGCGAAACCACCCTGCGCACGCGCACCATCAATCGCGCACGCAACGTGCGCACCTCGTTGACGCGGCAGTGGAGCCTCGTCACCTACAGCGGCGCGCAGGCCCACTGCAGCTCCGGCATGCTTGATCTGGTTCCCCAGACCGCGTCGCCGGGCAAAGAGCCAGGAAGCTCTGGCGCGCTGCAGGGTTTTCGTCTGGCGCTGCTGAAGGATGGGGCGCTGGCCGTGGGCAAGCGCACCCTCACCACAGGCAACAAGGGCTCGTACTTCTCATGGGGCGGGCAGTCCTACGGCAGCTACGACGCGCCCGACGTCGAGACCTGGACCTGGCTCAAGCTGGCCCGCACCGCTGCGGGTGGCAGCGAGCCGCCGGTCATCGATGCCTATGTGCCAGGGGCTACTGCGCCATAGGCGCTTTGGCTTCGGAACGGCGCGCAAAAAAAGCGGCGAACTTCCCCCTTCATTGCGCCATTGCCACCGCCGGCACGCGAGCACAGTGAAGGCGGGGCTTGGTCCATGGTGGGGCAGGCCTGAGCGCCGCATCTATCTATATGGCTGGCGCCCACGTCATCGGCCCGCCCGTGCGGCGGCCGCCCACTGTCGTTCAAGGAGAAAACCATGCCCGCTAGTGAACTGGAAGTCCACGAGATCGTGCTGCGACTGCTGCGCGAAGGCTATGCCGCCCTGACCGCCGCCCAACGCCGGGTGGTGGACACGCTGATGGCGGTGTGCTGACGCCCGCCTGCGGAGTGTTCGTGGGCACCACGGGGCTGATTTGAAGCCTTTTTGGCCGCCTGCGCGCGCGCCTATTGTCCAAGGTGCTATCAAAAATGTAGTGATTCCAGCTCGGCCTGCATCGCCCGCGCAATCAGGCGCATGTCGTGGTCGTTCACGGCAAACAGCCCAAAGCGGAACTTGCTGCCCCAGCGCTGGCGGTCGTCCACAAACTCAAAATCGTCCAGCAGCGGCGCAATCCCCGTTTCCTGTGCCGGTACGTAGGCCACGTCCCGCCGCGACGGCACAAACCCGCCGCCCATGTCAAACGCATATGGCGCGCCCGGCAGCACGATGCCGATGGAGACAAACGCCTGCAGCCTTTCTTTACCTCGCATGGTCACGGTCGGCGCGTAGTACGCCACGCGGTCGCCAGGCCGGATGCGCTGCAGCGGCGCCACCTTGCCATGGCACACCTGCATGTAGCCCGCGCCGGGCGTGGCGCAGCCCCGGCGGGCGTGCTGGGCGCAGGCCACGGCGATCCAGTTGCGGCGCGTGGTGGCCGCAGAGGTCGCCGCCGACACAAGCATGTCGCTGCGCGCAGGCTCGGCATCCGGCCAAAGGGGGTGTTGCAGCACGGCGTCGGTCATGAGAAAGCTCCTGGTCAAAGAAGCCACCGATGGTGCGGGCGCCCTGCTGACACCGCAGTGTCAGTACCTTTGCAGCATCCCTGTGCGCAACGCAAAGCCTCAGACCAGCTGCCCCCACTGCCACAGCGCAAACCCGCCCAGCAGCAGGGCCGATGCCCGGTTGATGCGCTGGCGCCAGGCGGGCGTAAAGCGCTGCCGCTGGTAGGCGATGGCGCCGGTCAGCAGCAGCCACCAGGCGGCAGAGCCCACCAGCACGCCCGCCACCATCCACAGCGGGGACGGCATGGCGCGCTGGCCACCGCCCAGCGAGCCAAACACCGCAATGAACGACACGATGGTGGCCGGGTTGGCCAGCGTCAGCGCAAACGTGCCGGCCGCCAGGCCCAGCAGCCCCCGCGCATCGCGGGCCGGGGCGGCGGTGTGGGCCACCGGCGCGTGCCAGGTGCGCCACGCCAGCATCAGCAGCAGTGCGCCACCGCCCAGCGCCAGCGGCGTCTTGGCCTGCGTCAGCCCATCGATGAGCCAGCGCACGCTGAAGGCGCCAATGGCGCCATACACCGCATCGGCCACAGCGGCGCCCAGGCCGGTGGCCAGCCCCGCCGCTAGGCCCCGCTCGAGCGTGCGTTGCATGGTCAACAGGCCAATGGGGCCCACAGGGGCCGCGATGAGCACGCCGATCACGGCGGCTTGCAGAAACACGGTGATTGAGGTCAAGTCCATGCACCGATGCTAGGGCGGCGGCGGGCGGTGGAGAATGCAGAAAATTCGGCGAATCCAGAATTGGGTTTCGTTTTTTTCTGTGCCAATCGATAAAGGCTTTTATGGAAGTCGATGACAAAGCCTGGCGCCTGATCAGCGCGCTGCAGGCCGATGGCCGCGCTTCGCTCAAGGAACTGGCCGAGGCCGTGGGCCTGTCGGTGCCCGCCACGCTGGAGCGCCTGCGCCGCCTGCAAGAGGCGGGCGTGGTGCGCGGCGTGCATGCCGACATCGACCCCGCCAAAGTCGGCTACGGCGTGCGGGCGGTGGTCGGCATCAACGTGCCGCAGCCCGGCAAGAAGGCGCTGATCGACAAGCTGCGTCAGTCGCCCCAGGTGCTCGAATGCCACCATGTCAGCGGCAACGACTCGTATGTGATGCAGGTCGTGGCGCGCGACCTGCCCGATCTGGAGCGCTTTCTGGGCGACATCAACGGCTATGGAGAAACACGCACCTCCATCGTGTTCTCCACGCCGATACCGCTGCGGGGCCTGGCCCGGCCGGAGACGGGCTGACCCACACTTCAGAACGTGATCTTCACCGACGCCGCACTGCGTTGCGCGTCACCATGGAACACCGCCTCGATGTTGTTCCCATCTGGGTCCAGTACAAACGCCGCGTAGTAGCCGGGGTGGTACGGGCGTTCACCCGGTGCGCCGTTGTCGGTGCCGCCGTGGGCCAGAGCGGCTTGGTAGAACGCATCCACCATCGCCCGGTCCTGCGCCTGAAAGGCCAGGTGCGTGCGGCCCGTCAGGTGGCCTTGTGCGGCCAGGCTGTCGGCCGACGACACAAACAGCTCGTCCGCCCAGAAATAGCCCTCGTCGGCACCCCCCATCGGCACCTCCAGGGCCCCGAGCGCGGCCGTGTAGAACGCCTGACTGGCGGCCAGATCGCGCACGACGAGCTGGATATGGTCAATCAACCGACCCCGGTGAATTTGTTGCGCCTCCATGGATTGGCTCCTCTTCAAGAAAGTGCGTGCAGGCCCACGCGGTTGCCATCCAGGTCGTGGATGTGCGCGAAAAACCCCATGCCCGGTGGCAGCGCCTGGCGCGGCAGGGCCACGCGGCCGCCCTGGGCCACCACGCGTTCCAGCGTAGCGTCGAGCGAGGGCGATGCATCCAGGTAAACCAGCGTGCCGCTGCCCGATACCTGGGGCGCGGTGGGGCCCATCATCAGCGCGCCGCCCACGCCATCCGCAGCACCATCGTAGGCAAACACGGCGCCTTCGCTCGGGCCCATGTTCTCGCGGCGCAGGGGCTGGCCCAGCACGGTTTCATAAAAAGCCTGGGCACGGTCCAGCTGGGTGGTGGGGATCTCAAACCAGGCGATGGCGTTTTTCATCAAAGACTCCTTGGGGGTGAAAGAAAGAAGACCTGATGGTGTGCGGGGGCTGCTGACAGCGGAGTGTCAGCAGCGTGTCACGGGCCTCACATGCTGCTCACGCGCTGCGGCCCGGCCCCGATGCCGCCACCTGCGCCCGAAAGCTGCGCGGCGACAAGCCTGCATCGCGCGTGAAGGCGCGGGTGAAGTACGCCGGGTCGGCAT
>JADMJR010000273.1 GCA_018780365.1 Acidovorax sp.
GCGAGGCGCTGGAAGCCCTGCCCGGCGTGGGCCGCAAGACGGCCAACGTGGTGCTGAACGTGGCCTTTGGCCAGCCCACCATGGCGGTGGACACGCATATCTTTCGGGTGAGCAACCGCACGGGCCTGGCGCCGGGCAAGAACCCGCTGGCGGTGGAGCTGCAACTGATGAAGCGCGTGCCCGCCGCCTATGCGGTGGATTCGCACCACTGGCTCATCCTGCTGGGCCGCTACGTGTGCCAGGCACGCAAGCCGCGCTGCTGGGAATGTGTGGTGAGCGAGTATTGCGACTACCAGCCGAAGACGCTTGCGCCTTGAGTCAGCAGGCTCTGCATCTAGCTATTATTTTTATAGCTTATAGCGCTTACTGGATAGGCGGTAAAGCCCAAAAATGCTTCATATTTCACTCAACGGGCTACGGCGTGCTCTCGCAGCCAGGCGGCGAAGGCCTCTTCGGTGATGTCGCCTGCGGCGACGGCGAGCATGGTCAACGTAGCGTCCGTCTGGCTAGCCTGCAAGCGCAAGCCATTGAGGTATAGGAACAAGCCCACGGCCAAGAAGGCAGCCCGCTTGTTACCGTCCACGAAGGGATGGTTTTTGGCCAGGCCCACCCCGTAGCTCGCGGCCAGAGTTGCCGCGTCTGGGGGATTGTCGGCATCCGCATAAGCCACGATGTTCTGCGGCCGCATCAGGGCGGACTCCAGCAACCCCTCATCGCGCATGCCTTCGCGCCCGCCGTGCGTGGCCAAGCTCTCGCCGTGGAGCAGAACCAGCGCCTGCTTGCTAATCCAGCGCCAGTTCATTTGGCCAGCTGGTGAAAGGTGTCCCGAAAGTCGTGCATGAACTCACGGCCAGCCTTGATCTCTTCCTCAAGGGTGGGGTCGTAGGGTGTCAGGGCATAGCCATCGGGCGTTTCCGTTAGGAAGATGGATTCGCCTTTGCCCAGCTTCAGACGCGCCAGGGCTTCTTTGGGCAGAACAACGCCCACAGAATTTCCGATCTGGGTGAGCTTGAGCATGTGCATGGAAAAATCTCCAAGTAATTACAAACGTAATACTAAATCTTCCCCTCGGTACCGTCAAACCACTCCAGCTACACCCAACGCGGCCATCTCCCCCGACACCCCCGCCCACGCCACATCGAAGCCTGGCACTTTGCGCTCCGGTGGCACCGGGTGTGCGCGCAGGGCCCACGTGGCGCCGGCCACCACACTGTCGATCACCGGCACGCCCACCTGAGGCTGCACCGCAGCGGCCATACCGGCCAGCCCGGCTCCGCCCAGGATCACCGCCTGCACCCCCATCTGCCGCACCACGTCGCGGCAGGCCTGGGCCAGCAACGCGCGGGCGGCTTCCGGGTCTGCCGCCAGTTGGGCCCCCGTGGGCGCCACGGTGTGGATGCCTGCGAGCCCGTGCGCATGCCCCAGCGCCTGCGCCAGGCGCTGCAGCATGGGGCCCCAGCGCTCGCCCCCCGTGACGATGGCATACCGCCCATGGCGGGCCGCTTCAATGAAAGAGGCTTCGGCCAGACCCGTGACCGGCACAGGACAACTTTCGCGCAGCGCCATCAGGCCCGGGTCGCCAAAACAACCGATCAGCACGGCATCAGGCTGCGGCTGGGGTTGTGCCAGGTCATGCGCCCAGGCATCCAGCGCGGCGTGGGCCGCCACCACGTAGCTGGCCTCACAGGCGATGTAAGGGGCGCCAAAACGCGCGGTAGCCGTGCGCACCGCCACATGCAATCCCGCAGCTGCCTGCACATGCCGCTGCAGCAAAGCGCTGACGCTGGCCGAGGTGTTGGGGTTGAGGACGAGCAGCTGGCGCATGGCAAGGTGGCAGGATTCAGGCGCCCAGCAGTTGCGCGAGATCGGGCACACCACTGGCCGGCGGGGTGAACTCCAGCTGCGTTTCGATGCGCGCCAGGTGCGCCAGCATGAGGCGGGGCGCCTCACGCGCATCGCGCAGGCGGATGGCATCGATCAGCGCGCGGTGCTCTCGGCAGCCGCAGGCCGTGGCCTCTTCGCGGGTTTGGGCGTGGCTGGGGCTGTAGGTCATCAGGATGAGCGAGGTGCGCGAGACCAGCTCGCGCAGGATGCGCCCCAGCGTCTGGTGCCCGGCCGCCTGCGCGATGTGCAGGTGAAAGTCGCCCGACAAGCGGATGGCACGCCGCATGTCGCCACTGGCGCGCGCGGCCTCTTCGTCGTCGATGCAGGTGCGCAGCGCGGCGATGTCGGCCTCGGTGGCGTTGGCGATGAACAGCTCCACCAAACGTGGCTCCAGCAGGCGGCGGGCCTCGAACACTTCCAGCGCCTCCTGCGGCGTGGGCTGGGCAATGGATGCGCCCCGGTTGGGCGTGAGCGTGACCACCTGCTCATTGGCCAGACGCACCAGCACGGGCCGTACGCGCGTGCGCGACACGCCAAAGGCCGCCGCCAGCTTGTCCTCCACCAGCTTGGTGCCGGGTGGTAGCCGGTGGTCGAGGATGGCCGACACCATGCGGTCGTACATATCGTTGTCGCTGAGCTGGCCTGGGGCCTCAGGCTGAGTGGTCGGTGCGGCGGCCGCAGCGCGTGCGCGCCGGGGCCTGGGAATAGTGGTCGTCATAAGAGTGCCGTTTTAACCCGGGCGGCCCTGGCCCCGGCGCCCCAAGGCCCACACCAGTGCCAGCGTGATGCCCATGACGATGAACGACACCACCGTGGTCAGCGTGCCCAGCGCATAGATGGATGGTGTGGTCACCGTGCTGGTCAGGCCCTGCAGCTCCAAGGGCAGCGTGTTCACGTCGCCAATGGCCTGCGAGGTGCGGGCGATCTCGTCCCAGCTCAGCGTGAAGCCGAACATGCCAATGCCCACGACCGAGGGCGCAGTCAGCGGCAGCACCACATGCACGAAGCCCTGCCAGGGCGTGGCACCCAGGTCGCGTGCGGCTTCTTCGTACGCCGGGTTGAAGCGGTTGAACACCGCGAACATGATGAGCAGGCCAAACGGTAGCGTCCACGTCAAGTGGGCGCCCAGTGCCGAGGTGAACAGGCCCAGCGATGTGCCATAGCCCTCCAGCACACTCTCCATGCCCAGCCATTCAAGGGCCGCCTTGATGCCGTAGTCGATGAGCCGGAACTCCAGCCCGATGCCCAGCGAGACGATGATGGACGGCATGATGAGGCTGGCCACCACGATGAAGAACAACGTGTTGCCGCCCGCCAGCCGCTTGCGAAAGGCCAGGCCCGCCAGCACCGACAGCAGCACCGTGCACAGCATCACCGCCACGCCCAGGCCGAGCGAGCGCCACAGCGCCGCGCCAATGTCCACCACGCCCAGCCCCTCGGCCAGCTTGGTGAACCAATGCAGCGACAAGCCGCGCATGGGGAAAGTGAGCCCGCCCTCGGGGCCCTGGAAGCTCAGGATGAAGATGACGAACATGGGCCCGTACATGAACAGCACGAACAGGCTGAACACGATGGCCAGCAGCCAGAAGCTGGCGGGGCGGGATTCGCGAAGAGCTTTCATGCGGGATTCCTACGAGGGTCCAATTGCGGCAACAAGCCATTCAACATGGCATGAACCAAGCCAGTGACACCGTGGAGCCGGCTTTGCCGGGCCACCGGTGTCGCCCTCTGGAGGGGGGAGGCGGCTACACGAAGTGAGCAAGCAACGGGGGTGTTCATAGTTCTTTTCGGATGTCGACGAGGCGCGTGAGGCCCCAGATGATCATGAGCACCACCGCCAGCAGGATCACCGCATTGGCCGCGGCCAGCGGAAACTGCAGGTACGACGTTTGCACCTGGATGATCTTGCCGATGGAAGCGATCTGCTGCCCGCCCATCACACCGATGGTCACGAAATCACCCATGACGATGGTGATCACGAAGATGGACCCGATGATGATGCCGGTGCGCGACAGCGGCACGATCACGTTCCACAGCGTCTGCCAGCCGCTGGCCCCGCTGTCGCTGGCGGCCTCGATGAGGCTGCGGTCGATGCGCATCATGCTGTTGAAGATGGGCACGATCATGAACATGGTGTACAGGTGCACGAAGGCCAGCACCACCGAGAAGTCCGAGAACAGCAGCCATTCGATGGGCTGATCGACCAGCCCCGCCCCCACGAGGGTCTGGTTCACCAACCCGTTGCGCCCCAGCAGCGGCACCCACGAGATCATGCGGATCACATTCGATGTCCAGAACGGGATGGTGCACAGCACGAACAGCAGCGTCTGCATGCCCGAAGAGCGCACATGGAAGGCCAAAAAATAGGCCACGGTGAAACCGATCACCAGCGTGATCAGCCACACCAGAAAACTGAACTTGAGCGTGGACCAGTACGTCTTGAGCGTGACGCACAGGCCGTCTGACGCATCACCGCACCCCGCGAAGATCGACACGTAGTTCTTGAACGTGAAACCCGGCAGCAATTCGTACTCGTTGAAGTCCCAGAAGCTGACCATCACGATCAGCGCGAGCGGCACCAGGAAGAACAGCACGAACACCAGCGTGAACGGCGCGGCCTGCCACCAGGCGGCAATGCCGCGCCCGGGGGCGGCGCTGGCAGGCAAGGTCGGTGTATGGGTAGTGCTCATGGTGATGCGGTTCAGCCAAATTGGCGCGAGAGGACGTGACTATTCACAAGGATTCGCGTTCGATCAATCCGGGCCGTTCGGGCTGAGCCTGTCGAAGCCTCGTGCGGCGCTTCGACAGGCTCAGCGTGAACGGGTTGGGAGTTTTCCAATGACGGATCGGCACAAGAAGTCATGCTGAGCCCTCACTTCGACAAGCTCAGTGCGAACGGTTGGGGGTGGATTGGGGTTGGTTTGGGGGTTGCGGTGAGCCCACGCACTCCCCCAAACCGTTCGGGCTGAGCCTGTCGAAGCCAGGCCCCGCCCTTCACTCCGTCAGGCCGCTACAAATTCATTCCACTTCTGGACCATGTAGTTGTTCTCGTCCATCAAGGCGTTCCAGCAGGCGATGCCGCCCATGCGCGACTCGTAGCTGCCGCCGTCGCGCACCGCGCCGGTCTTGGCCAGCACGTCGCCGCCCGGGCTCTTGATGTCCTGCGTGGCGGGCTTGCCTTCCATCCAGTAGGCCCACTCGTAGGCTTCCATCTTGGACTTGGCGGTCTCCAGCACGGCGCTGTAGTAGCCCTGGCGGTTAAGGTACGCGCCAGCCCAGCCGTCCAGGAACCAGTTGATGAACTCGTACGCGCCATCGAGCTTGCGGCCGCTCAATGTGGCCGGCAGGCCGAAGCCGGCGGCCCAGGCGCGGTAGCCTTCCTTCAGGGGCTGGAAGTTGCAGGCAATCCCCTTGGTGCGCACAGCGGTGACGGCCGGGCTCCACATCGACTGGATCACCACCTCGCCCGATGCCATCAGGTTGACCGACTCGTTGAAGTCCTTCCACAGCGCGCGGAACTGGTCCTGCTTCTTGGCTTCGATCAAGGTCTTGATCGTGAGGTCGATCTCCTTCTTGGTCAT
>JADMJR010000053.1 GCA_018780365.1 Acidovorax sp.
GCCGCCATCAGCCTGTTCGGCTTTCACTCGGGCGCCGCGCTGGCCACCGTGGTGGGGGTGCTGATCGAGGTGCCGGTGATGCTGCTGGTGGTGCATGTCGTCAACCGCAGCAAGGGCTGGTACGAGCGGGCGTGAGCGGCGCTGAGGGGCAACGCCCGATCAGCCCTTGGTGGTGAGCCGCGCCACCACCTTGCGCGCCAGCGGCGCGGCCAGCATCACCGCCGGGAAGGCGAACAGCCACCCCGTGAGCCACGCCCCCGCCCAGAGACCCGGAAAGTCCTGGTCCACCTGCACGGCTCGGAGGGTGGAGATGCCCGACACCAGCAGCGACATCACCCCCGACAGGATCAGGCTGAACAACACGGGGCCGTAGCGGGCCGGGATCATGCCGCGACCTCTTCGCCGGACTGCTCAGCCGCGGCCACACCGCCCAGGCGCAGCAGGGTTTGGGCGAAATGCCGGCCGAACATGCGGGCCGTCTTCACATCACCGGGGGCAAACGCATCGGCAGGCGCACCATGGCCCGCCTGCGCCATCAGGCCCGACCAGGAGCCCAGCCGGTTGGCTGCCTCGTCATAAGGAACCCCGGCGTGCTGCTCGGGCAGGATGGGGTTGCCCACCCACACCATGCCGTGCTGCATGGCAAACACCCACATCGACAGCAGCGTGGACTGCTTGTCGCCCGCAGGCAGTGACGACACGGTGAAGCCCGCCGCGAGCTTGTTTTTAAGCTGCTGCGTTTTCCACAGGCGCCCGGTGGTGTCCATGAAGGTCTTGAACGGCCCGGACACCCCGCCCAGGTAGGTGGGCGAGCCGAGGATGATGCCGTCGTAGCGCTGCAGGCGGTCGGGCGCCTGCGCCAGGTCTTCGGCCCGGATCAGTTCAGCGAGGATGCCCGGCACGCCACGTGCGCCGTCAAGCACATGGTGGGCAATGTGGGCGGTGTGCCCGTGAGCGCTGTGATAGACGATGGCAAGGTGTTGCATGGTGTGAATTCCTTGGGAGTGATTTCTGGGGGACGAGGCGCCAGAGAAGTCATCGCGAAATCAGTGCGATGACCAGCGCGGAGAGGTACAGGCCCAGGCCAAACACGGTGTGGTTGGCCAGGCTGCGCAGGCAGTTCTTGAGCGGGGTGGGCGTGCGCGATGCAGCAAAGCCCGAGCCCATGGCAGGCTGCATCACCAGCAGTGGCGCCGCCACGGAGCCAACGCCCACAGCCAGCGCGGGCAGCAGGGTGGGGTGGTGTACCCAGTCGGTGCCCTGGATGCTGACCAGTACGGTGGCGAAGGCCACGCCCACGGCGTAGTGCGTGAGCCAGCCCCAGGTCAGCTCGCCCCGGATGGGCGCCGCCTTGGCGATGGCTGCGTGGGCGAGCTGGCCCCGAAACAGATGGCCCACCCAGCGGCCAATGAACGCGAAGTTGAGGGTGGGGACACCCATGCGCTTAAGCAGCAAAAGCCACGTGTCCATGACGGCGGTGGCGCCGATGCCTGTCAGCATGGCGAGGGGAATGTCTTGCAGTGGGAGTGTCATCAAAGCACCTCGAAAAGTTGACGGAAGGAGGTTTTGAATGGAATATAGAAGTTCAAGTCAACTTGAAGTCAAGGGGTTTTTTGATGGACATTGCCGAAGTCGCCAAGCGCTCCGGGCTGCGGGCATCCACGCTGCGGTATTACGAGGAAAAAGGGTTGCTGCGCTCCGTGGGCCAACCCGGCGAGCGCCGCCGTTTTGCGCCGGGCGTGCTGGACCAGCTGGCGCTGATCGCGCTCGGTCAATCGGCGGGTTTCTCGCTGGATGACATCCGCGCCATGTTTTTGCCCAGCGGCGAGCCCCGCATTGACAGGCAACTGCTCTCGGCCAAGGCCGATGAACTCGATGCCATGGTCCAACGCCTCAAGGCCATGAGCAATGGCCTGCGGCACGCGGCGGCCTGCCCGGCGGAGAGCCACGCGCAATGCCCCTCGTTCCAGCGGTTGTTGAAGGCTGCTGCGGACGGCGCGCTGGCGCGCCAGCAGAAGCTTGCAAAACCGGTCACGGGGCTGCGCCGCAAGGCTGCGTGAAGAGATGGGTGAAGGGGCCGCTCAGGCATCATCCACGGATGCCTGTTGTTTCTCTTTCCCTCACGGATGCGCTGGGCCATGCCCTGGCCGACAAACGCATCGACATCCTGCGCCAGATCGGCGCCTGTGGCTCCATCTCGCAGGCCGCGCGTGCCGTGGGCGTGAGCTACAAGGCGGCGTGGCAGGCCGTGGACACGCTCACCAACCTGGCGGGCACGCCGCTGGTGGCCCGGGCCGTGGGTGGGGCGGGGGGCGGCGGCGCGCAGCTGACCGAGGCGGGGCACCAGCTGCTGGCGGCGGCCGATGCGATGGCGCAGGCGCGGGGGGCTGTGCTCTCGCGCTGGCAGGCCACGCCGCACGCGGGCCCTGCGCTGGCGCGGCTGGCGGTGCGCACCAGCATGCGCAACCAATTGCCCTGTGTGGTCGAGCGGCTCGTGGTGCAGGGGCAGATCGTGGGGGTGCACTTGCGGTTGGGGTTGGGCAAGGCGGGCGATGGCGAAGGTGGCGAAGGTGTGGCAAATGGCGTGCCTGCAGCGCTGGCCGCGCGCATCACCCGGGAGAGTGCGGAGCTGCTGGGCCTGCAGCCTGGGCTGGCCGTGCAGGCGCTGTGCAAGGCCACGGCGGTGCGGGTGGAGCGGGGAGGACGCCTGGCGTCTGCGGCGGCGGTGGCCAATGCCCCTGGCACCCATCGCCTGCCAGCAAAAGCCACGCGCGTGGTGCGGGGCGAATCCGGCGACGAGGTGTCTGCCGAACTGCCGGGTGGTTTGCAGATGGTGGGTTTTTCGGCGCCCGGCAGTGGCCTGCGCGCGGGCAGCCCGGTCGTGCTGGTGGTGGAGGACAACGCCGTGGTGCTGGCCCTGGCCGAGGTCTGATACCGGATCTGTTGTTAGTCTGTTTTGCTATTTATTTGATAGCTATTGAGGCTTGTGGAATAGGCGCCAGAGGCGAATTTTGCTTGGATTTTTTACTGTACACCCCCGGTAAGCGCCCCGGCCGCTGATCACAGCCCCTTGGGATGGCCCAGTTTGCGGTACACCGTGGCGCGGCTGATGCCGAGCACCCGGGCGGCTTCTGCCACGTTGCCACGGGCGTCTTGCACGGCCTGGCGGATCAGGGCGGTTTCGGCCTCGCGCAGTGGCGCTGCGGCGGGGGGCGCACCCGCCAGCACCGGGGACAGGGTGGCGACAGGGCTGGCGCTACGGGCGTGTTCTGGCAGTTGCGCCAAAGCCTGCAGGCGCAGTCCCGACCACAGGGGCAAATCGATCGGCTGCGCCGGGTGCCGCCGGGCCGCATCGAACAGTATGGCCCATGGCAGGGCCAGCAGGTCGCTGGCATGGGTGGGTGACCCCGGGGTACGCAGCGGCTGGGGCACCAGTTGGCGGGCCATGCTGTTGGCGCCCACCACAAACCCATCGCCGTCCAGCGTCAGCAGGCCGTCGCCCTCGCTGCCCAGCGGGCAACCGGGCCAGTTCACGCGCAGCAGCAGGGCATGGGGCAACTGCCGCAGCAAGGCGTCTTCCATGGCGCGGGCCGACCGGGCCACCAGGTGGCGCAGCTCGGGCCGCTCCGGCACATCCACGCCGGTCAGGTCCAGCATGCCCACGCACTGGCCCTGGGGGTCGAACAGGGGGGCGCCTGCGCAGCTGTAGCTGGCGTTGTCGTCAAAAAAATGTTCGCCCCGGTGCAGCCACACGGGCTGCAGCTCGGCCAGCGCTGCGCCGATGGCGGTGGTGCCCACGGCTGCTTCGGACAGGTCGATGCCCACGCGGCCGATGGCGCTGGCGCGCGGGTCGCCCTGGTCGCAATGGCCTTGCACATCGACCACGATACCGCGTGCGTCGGTCAGCATGGCGAAGTAGTGCATGCCCGCAATGGCGCGGGTGAGCTGTTGCAGCACGGGCCGTGCCGCGCGCAGCAAGTGTTGGTTCTGCTCCCGGCTGCGGAGAAGCGCCGTGGCACTGACGGCATCAAAAGCCACACGGTGGGTGGGATGGAGCCCCTGGGCCAGGCAGCGCTGCCACGACCGCGCAATCCAAGGCTCTACCTCTGCGCGCAGGGGCGCTGCGCCGTCCTCCAGCAAGGTCTGGCGGGCTTGTGCAATGAGCGCATGGCGGTGGGTGGGGGAGGCGGGCGCGGAGGACAGCATGGTGAACCGAATCCTTGAGCTGCGCATGATGCGCCGGTGTGCGCTGCAACATGTTTCATTTTGAGAATATCCAGCCGAGGCGCTGGAAAATCTAGGGTTGTCCCTAGGGATGGGCGGGGGGGCGCGGCAGAAGATGCGTCTGCTTATCCAGCCAAAACCATTCCAGGAGACAGCCAGATGCAAGTCCAGTTCACGGTCAACGGGCGCGCTGCCAGCGTTGACGTCCCCCCCAATACCCTGCTTGTCCATGCGCTGCGAGAGCACCTGCTGCTCACCGGCACCCATGTGGGTTGCGACACCAGCCAGTGCGGGGCGTGCACGGTGCATGTGAATGGTCGGGCCGTCAAATCCTGCGCCATGCTGGCGGTGCAGGCCCAGGGGGCCGAGGTGACCACCATCGAAGGCATGGCAGCCCCTGACGGCACCATGCACCCCATGCAGGCGGCGTTCAAGGAATGCCACGGCCTGCAGTGCGGCTTTTGCACCCCCGGCATGGTGATGAGCGCGGTGGACCTGTGCAAGAACCACCCCAGCGCTGGCGAAGGCGAGATCCGCGAGCTGCTCGAAGGCAACATTTGCCGCTGCACGGGCTACCAGAACATTGTTCGCGCAGTGCAGGTCGGCCAGAAGGCCATGGCCTCGGCCTAAGCCGGCTTTGCCTTCAACCGGCTAACGTCGTTGGGCCGCCTTGCCGTGCTACAGCACTGTCTGCGGCCCCCCGCCTAGTTATCCGGCTGAATGCAAACCCGGTAGTCCCGTCCCGAATTTCACACACCAGGAGACAACCATGGGTGCATCCGACTTTTCCAAGCTGCCGCACATCGGCGAATCGCTCAAGCGCAAGGAAGACTATCGCTTTCTGACCGGCGCAGGCCAGTACACCGACGACGTGGTGCTGGCCGCGCAAAGCCACGCGGTGTTTGTGCGTTCGCCGCACGCGCACGCCAAGATCAACAGCATCAACGTGGATGCCGCCAAGGCCGCACCCGGCGTGCTCGGCGTGTTCACCGGTGCCGACGTGGCGGCTGACAACATCAACGGCCTGCCCTGTGGCTGGCTCATCACCAGCACCGATGGCCAGCCCATGAAGGAGCCGCCGCACCCCATCCTGGCGCAGGGCAAGGTGCGCTATGTGGGCGACCATGTGGCCATGGTCGTGGCGCTGACGCAGCAGCAGGCGCGTGATGCCGCCGAGCTGGTGGAGGTGGATTACGACGTGTTGCCCGCCGTGGTCAGCGTGGCCGATGCCGCAGCAGGCACCGTAGCCGGCGCAGGCCTGCACGATGCCGCGCCCGACAACCACTGCTACAAATGGGCCATTGGCGACAAGGGCGCGGTGGATGCGGCCTTTGCCAACGCCGCGCATGTGACCCAGCTGGACCTGGTCAACAACCGCCTCATCCCCAACGCGATGGAGCCGCGCGCCGCCATTGGCTCGTACAGCCGCGCCAATGACGAATACACGCTGTACGTCAGCAACCAGAACCCGCACGTCGAGCGTCTCTTGATGACGGCCTTCGTGATGGGCCTGCCCGAGCACAAGGTGCGCGTGATAGCGCCCGACGTGGGCGGCGGCTTCGGCTCCAAGATCTTTTTGTATGCCGAGGACGTGTGCCTGACCTGGGCGGCCAAGAAGCTCAACCGCAACATCAAGTGGGTGGCCGACCGCAGCGAGTCCTTCGTGTCGGACGCGCATGGCCGCGACCATGTGAGCCATGCCGAGATGGCGATGGACAAGGATGGCAAGTTTTTGGCGATGCGCGTGCACACCGACGCCAACATGGGCGCCTACCTCAGCACCTTTGCCAGCGCGGTGCCCACCATCCTGTACGCCACGCTGCTGGCGGGCCAGTACACCACGCCGCAGATCTATGTGGAGGTGGATGCCTGGTTCACCAACACCGCGCCGGTCGACGCCTACCGCGGTGCGGGCCGGCCCGAGGCCACCTACCTGCTCGAGCGCCTGGTCTCGCGCTGCGGCTGGGAGATGAACCTGTCGCAGGACGAGATCCGCAAGCGCAACTTCATCACCAGCTGGCCCTACCAGACGCCGGTGGCATTGCAGTACGACGTGGGCGACTACCACGCCTGCATGACGCAGGCGCAGGAGCTGGCCGACGTGGCGGGCTTTGCGGCGCGCAAGGCAGCCAGCGAGGCCAAGGGCTTGAAGCGTGGCATTGGCTATTCGTCGTACATCGAGGCTTGTGGCATTGCGCCGTCCAACATCGCGGGCGCCCTGGGCGCACGCGCTGGCCTGTTCGAATGCGGCGAGGTGCGTGTGCACCCCACGGGCAGCGTGACGGTGTTTACCGGCTCGCACAGCCACGGCCAGGGGCACGAGACCACCTTTGCCCAGGTGGTGGCCGCGCGCCTGGGCATCCCGGTGGAAAACGTGGACATCGTGCACGGCGACACGGGCCGCGTGCCCTTCGGCATGGGCACCTATGGCTCGCGCTCCATCAGCGTGGGCGGCGCGGCCATCATGAAGGCGCTGGACAAGATCGAGGCCAAGGCCAAGAAGATCGCGGCGCACCTGATGGAAGCGAGCGACGCCGACATCGACTTTGCCAACGGCGAATTCAGCGTGCGGGGCACCGACAAGAAGATTCCGTTCGGATCGGTGTCTTTGGCTGCCTACGTGCCGCACAACTATCCCCTGGATGTGCTGGAGCCGGGCCTCAACGAAACCGCGTTCTACGACCCGACCAACTTCACCTTCCCCGCCGGCACCTACATCTGCGAGGTCGAAATCGACCCGGCCACCGGCAGCACGCGCGTGGACAAGTTCACGGCCGTGGACGACTTCGGCACCATCATCAATCCCATGATCGTGGAGGGCCAGGTGCACGGCGGCCTGGTGCAGGGCATCGGCCAGGCGCTGATGGAAAACTGCGTGTACGACCGCGAAACGGGGCAGCTGCTCACCGGCAGCTTCATGGACTACGCCATGCCGCGTGCTGATGACTTCCCCGAGTTCAAGCTGGGCCATGTGTGCACCCCCTGCACCCACAACCCGCTGGGCACCAAGGGCTGTGGCGAGGCCGGGGCCATTGGTTCACCACCGGCAGTGATCAACGCCGTGCTCGACGCGCTGCGACCGCTGGGCGTGAAGGAGTTCGACATGCCCGCATCGCCGCACCGCGTGTGGGAAGCCATCCAGTCGGCCAAATCATGAAACACCCCCTGAGTCGCTTCGCGCCTTCCCCCTCAAGGGGGACGCCGCCAGCGCGGCGGGGCGGCCCTTGCCCGGCGGCCGCTGGTCTTTGCCGCGCGTTTGCCACTGGCTGCGAGCCTTTGCAGTCAAAGCATGAAAACTGACAGGAGTTCTCCATGTACGCATTTACCTTTGAAAACCCCTCCTCCACCGCAGCCGCTGCACAGCTCATCGCCCAGGGTGGCAAGCTGCTGGCCGGTGGCCAAAGCCTGCTGCCGTCGATGCGCCTGCGCCTGGCCAACCCCGAGAAGATCGTCGACCTCAACAGCATTCCCGAGCTGGCCGGCATCCGCCGCGAGGGCAATGCGCTGCTCATTGGCGCCATGACGCGCCACATGGACGTGGCGAACAGTGCGGACGTCAAAGGCGCCATCCCCGCGCTGGCCGACCTGGCTGCGCACATCGGTGACCGCCAGGTGCGTGCCCGTGGAACGCTGGGCGGCTCGGTCGCCAACAACGACCCGGCGGCCTGCTACCCCAGCGCGGTGCTGGGCCTGGGCGCAACCGTCATCACCAACCAGCGCGAAATCAAGGCGGACGACTTCTTTGTGGGCATGTACACCACGGCGCTGGAAGAGGGCGAGATCATCACTGCCATCCGCTTCCCCATCCCGAAGCGCGCGGCGTACCTCAAGTTCAAGCAGGCGGCGTCGCGCTTCTCGCTGGTGGGCGTGTTTGTGGCGCAGACCGATGGCGGCGTGCGCGTGGCCATCACCGGCGCGGCCAGCAGCGTGTTCCGCCATGCGGGGCTGGAAGCAGCGCTGAACCAGAGCTTTACGCCCGCATCGGCGGCGGCGGTGAAGGTGGATGCGAGCGACCTGAACGCCGACATCCATGCGAGCGCGGCCTATCGCGCCAACCTCATCAGCGTGCAGACCCAGCGGGCCGTGGCGCAGATGTTGGGCTGACGGGCGAGAGAGCACCCGCTGCCGCTGCAGGGTATCCAGGGGCGGATTTTTAGATGAAATTGGCCTCTGGCGCCTGTCCATAAAGCGCTGATAGCTATAAAAATCATAGTAATGAATGTTTCCCCTCCTGCGCCCATGACCGCGCCCGCGCTGTCCTCCATCGATGCCCTGGTGCTGGCCTTGGAGGGCGTGGGCTACTTTGCCGACCGGCGGCTGGCCACGGCCGTGTTCCTGGCGCTCAAATTGCAGCGCCCGCTGCTGCTGGAGGGCGAACCCGGTGTGGGCAAGACGGCGCTGGCCAAAGCCTTGGGAGAGGTTTTGGAGCGCACCCTGATCCGCCTGCAGTGTTATGACGGCCTGGAGCAGCGCGAGGCACTGTACGAATGGAACTACGCCGCCCAGCTGCTGCACATGCGGGCGGCGGAAGGCAAAGGTACTGCCGATATGGCGCAGGTGGAGCGCGAGGTCTACCAGGACCGCTACCTCATCCGCCGCCCCCTGCTGCAGGCGCTGCAGGCCCCGGCGCCGGGCGCGGTGCTGCTCATCGACGAAGTGGACCGCGCCGACGAACCCTTCGAGGCGTTTTTGCTCGAATACCTGGGCGAGTACCAGGTGAGCATTCCCGAGATCGGCACCGTGCGCGCCACGGCCACGCCGGTCACCATCCTCACCAGCAACCGCACGCGCGACCTGCACGACGCCGTCAAGCGCCGCTGCCTGTACCACTGGCTGGACTACCCCGAGCGCGAGCGCGAACTGGCCATCGTGCGTGCGCAGGTGCCGGATGCCAGCGCGGCTTTGGCCACCCAGGTGGCGGATTTTGTGGGCCGTTTGCGCAGCCAGCCATTTGCCAACGCCTTCCAGCGCGCGCCGGGCATCGCAGAGAGCGTGGAGTGGGCCAAGGCGCTGGTGGCGCTCGACACCATCGTGGTGGACCCGGAAGTGGTGTCCGACACCGCAGGCATTTTGTTCAAGCAGCGCGAGGATGTGGCGGCGCTCACGCGCGACATGGCGGTGCAATTGCTGCAGCCCGCTGATGTCGATGCCTGAGGGCGCAGCCGTGGCAGAGGGCAAGACCATTTCCCAACTGGGCGATGCCCGGACTGGCAAGCTGGCCGACAACCTGAGCGGTTTTGGCCGCACCCTGCGCCGCGCCGGAGTGCGCGTGGACGCCGCCCGCATGGCGCTGGCCCAGCAGGCGGTGATGCTCGTGGGCCTGCGGCGTGAGGATTTCAGTGCCGCGCTGGAGGCCGTGCTGGTCAGCCGCGAGCAGGACCGTTTGGTGTTCCGCGAGTTGTTCGACGCGTACTTTCGCAACCCCAACGTGGCGCAGAAGCTGCTCGCGCAGATGCTGCCCAGCGCGGAGTCCAAGGCCGAGCCCGCCAAGCGCCGCCCGCGCGTGAGCGAGGCGCTGGCCCCCGTGCGTGCGGCCCGCAACGCGCCCCCGCCGCGCGAGGACGAGAAGATCGATTTCGACGCCGCAATGACGGCCAGCGACCTGCAGCGCCTGCGCCACGCGGACTTCAACCAACTTTCGGCCAGCGAATACCTGCTGGTGGAGCGCCTGGCGCGCGAGGTGCCCTTGCCTCTGCCGCGCTATTCAGCCCGACGTACCCGGCCCGGTGTGCGCGGAAGCCGCCCGCACTGGCCGGGCGCCATGCACCACGCGGCCCGCAATGGGGGCGAGGTGCTGCGCATCCCGCTGCTGCAGCGGCGCCAGCAACCGCTGCCGCTGCTGGTGCTGGTGGATGTGTCGGGCTCCATGGAGCGTTACGCGCGGCTGCTGCTCGCCTTTTTGCATGCAGCCACCGCGCCGCGCCACACCGGTGACGCCGTGCGCCGGGATGTGTTCGCCTTCGGCACCGGGCTGACCGACCTCACGCCGGCCTTTCGCCTGGCCGACACCGACGCGATGCTGCAGGTGGCCAGCCATTCGATCAGTGACTTTGCCGGGGGCACCCGCATGGGCGACAGCCTGGCGCAGCTGCGTTTGCAGCATGCCCGGCGACTGGTGGGGCGGCGCACGCTGGTGCTGCTGATCAGCGACGGGCTGGACACGGGCACGCCCGAGGTGCTGGCGCAGGAGCTGGGCTGGCTGCGGCGCCACTGTGGCCGGTTGCTGTGGCTCAACCCGCTGTTGCGATTTGAGGGCTATGCACCCACGGCACGCGGCGCGGCCGAGCTGCACCGCCAGGCCCACGGCATGGTGGCCGTGCACAACCTGAGCCGCCTGCAGGACCTGGCGGCCAGCCTGGCTGCCGTGCTCCGGCAGTGACTGATGTCAGAGACAACCATCGTCCATACACCGAGAGGAATCCACCATGGAAATGCAAGCCAGCCGCACCCTTGCCGTGAGCCAGCAGCAGGCCTGGGAGGCGCTCAACGATCCTGAAGTGCTCAAGCTGTGTATCCCCGGCTGCGACAAGGTCGAGGCGACCGGTGACAACCAGTACGCCGTCGCCATGGCGCTCAAGATTGGGCCCGTGTCAGCCAAGTTCGCAGGCAAGATCACGCTGTCGGAGATCGTGCCGCCCGAGAGCTACACCATTGCCTTTGACGGGTCGGGTGGCGTGGCGGGATTTGGCAAAGGCAATGCACAAGTCAAACTGGTGCCTTTGCCCGCCGATGCCGCAGGGCAGGCCAGCTGCGAGCTGCACTACACCGTGCATGCCACGGTGGGCGGCAAGATCGCGCAGCTGGGCCAGCGGCTCATCGATGGCGCCGCCAAGAGCATGGCCGAGGATTTTTTCAAGCGCTTTGACAACGAGATGCAGCGCCGCCATCCGCGCGCAGCGGCGGACGATGGTGCGGCCTCTTCCGAAGCGCCCACCGAGCCTGGGGCTCTGGCGGCGTCGGCGGGGGAGGATATTCCCCCCAGCGGCATACCGGTTTGGGTGTGGGTGGTGGGCGCGGCGGCGCTGGTGCTGGTAGCCTGGGCGATCAATTGACTCCCCCTGTGCCGGGGACTGGGCTCCCCCTGAGCCGCTTCGCGTCTTCCCCCGAGGGGACGCCTCTGGTGGACCGGCGAAGCCGGATCCACGGTGGCGCTGGTATGGGCACCGTGCGGCTTCATACGCAGTGGGCGTGGATGGCGGATTTCTGAGTGAGCCGTAGCAATGAATGGGTGATGAAACGATGGAAAACCTGGATGTGATGGTGTTGCGCACGCTGCAGGGCTGGCGGGCCGCCGGGCGGCGGGCGCTGCTGGCGACGGTGGTGCGCACGTGGGGCTCTTCACCCCGGCCGGTGGGCTCCATCATGGCGCTGTGTGAAGACGGGTCTGTGGTGGGCTCGGTCTCGGGCGGATGTATTGAGGACGACCTGATTGACCGCCATACACGGGCCTATGCGCAGGGCGTTCCCACGGCGAATGCGGGCAAAGACCATTGCATTCCGAGTGGCCCGCCGACATTTGTGAAATACGGCGTCACCGCGGACGAGGCGCACCGCTTCGGGCTGCCTTGTGGCGGCACGCTGGAGTTGCTGCTGGAGTACGACCCTGACCCTAGCAGCCTGGCAACACTGATCACCGCGCTGGAGGCCGGGCGCCTGATGCTGCGCAGCGTGCGCCTGGCCGATGGGGTGGCCACGCTGACGCCTGCGGCAGCGCCGACCGAGCTGGTGGTGGATGCCGAGAGGCTGACCAACACCTTTGGCCCCGAGTACCGGATGCTGCTGATCGGCGCAGGCCAGCTGGCGGAGTACCTGGCCACCATGGCGTTGTTCAATGGTTTTGCGGTGACGGTGTGCGACCCCCGCGAGGAATACCGTGGCAGCTGGAACGTGCCCGCTGCCACGGTGGTGAGCGACATGCCCGACGACGTGGTGCTGGCCTTCAAGCCAGACCGGCGCAGTTGTGTGGTGGCCCTCACACACGATCCCAAGCTCGATGACCTGGCGCTGCTGGAGGCGCTGAACACTGACGCGTTTTATGTAGGCGGCATCGGCTCGCGCCGCAACAACGAGGCGCGCCATGCCCGCATGATCGAACACTTCGACCAGACCGAAGCAAGCCTGGCGCGCCTGCGTGGGCCGATTGGCATCTACATCGGCAGCAAGACGCCGCCCGAGATCGCGGTGAGCGTGATGGCCGAAATCCTGGCCGTCAAAAACGGCGTGACCCTGCCGCGCGACATGGAAGTAGCCCAGGCCAAGAACGACCGGGAACTGGCGCACAACGACCCGGGTGTGCTGGTGTGTGGGGTGCGCGCGGCTTAGATTTGCACTAACGGGGCCGGGCCCGCAACTGCAACTGCTGCCGCACGTGGTGCAGCAGCCCTTCACAGGCGTCTTCCACCAGGTCCAGCACCTCTTCAAAGCCAGCGGCCCCGCCGTAGTAAGGGTCGGGCACCACGGGGCTGTCGAACTGTTGGCAGAACTCGGTCATGCGGCGCAGCTTATGGGCGTGCTCTGGCGGGCAACACTCTTGCGCCAGTGCAAGGTTGTCCCAGTCCATGGCCAGGATCAGGTCGTGTTGCGCGAAGTCCCTGGGCAGCATCTGCCGTGCGCGCAGGCTGGAAAGGTCGTAGCCCCGTTGCGCCGCGTGGCGCTGGCTGCGGTCATCCGGCGCCTCGCCGGGGTGGTAGTTGTGGGTGCCCGCCGAGTCCACACGCACCTGGTTGGCCAAACCACTGTGAACCACCTTGTGCCGGAACACGCCGTGGGCCGTGGGGCTGCGGCAGATGTTGCCCATGCACACAAAAAGCACGGAGTAGGTGGCCGCAGGCGCGTGCTCGTCTTGCATGTCTTGTCCGCAGGTTCTCAGGCCGACATCACCACCGGGCCGCCCTTGGCAATGCCACGCTGGTAGGCGGGGCGCGCCTCCATGCGCTGTTTGTAGGCCTGCAGGTTGGGGCAGGCGCTGGCCTTGCTGGCGCGCGAGAGGGCGGCCTCCACCGCAAAGCTCATCTGAAAATCCGCCATGGTGAGGTGCTCGCCCGCAAACCAGCGGTGGTTGCCCAGGTGTTGCTCCATGAAGTCGAGCGCGGTGTTCACGTTGGGGTCAATCACCTTTTCCTGTACCTTGCCACACAGGGCTTTGGCGATGGGCCTGACGAAAAAGGGCATGGGCTGGGTCGGAATCGTCATGAACACCAGCTTCATCACCAGCCAGTTCATGAGCGAACCCTCGGCGTAGTGCATCCAGAAGCGGCACTGGCGGTACTCTGGCGTGCGCGGCGCTGGTTGCAGATGGGCCAGGTCACCGCCCGCCTGGGCGCCGTAGGTCTCCACCAGGTATTCGACGATCGCGCCCGATTCGGCGATCACCTCTTTGCCATCGGTGATCACGGGGGATTTGCCGAGTGGGTGGATCTTCTTGAGTTCGGGCGGGGCCAGCCTGGTGGCCTTGTCGCGCTGGTAGATCTTGAGCTCGTAGGGGACACCCAGTTCTTCGAGCAGCCAGAGAACGCGCTGCGAGCGCGAGGTTTCAAGGTGGTGGACGGTGATCATGGGTGAACATTTGAACAGTTTGCCGGAGCGCGGGGCAAACATGTGGGTGGTGTGGACGGCCCCGAAAAGCAAAAAGCCCTCTGGCGAGGGCTTTTTTGCAGAGGGCCTACCGCAGTCGGCCCATGGCGATCTGGCGATCAGCCGCCCTTCTTGGAGCGCTTGCCAGGGTTCTTCTTGCTGCGGGTTGCCACACCGCGCTCCAGGCTCACGCGCTGGCCACGGCCGCCGGTTGGCAGGGTGTAGCCTGGCACGGGCGTAGGGCGGGGGGTGCGCTTGCGGTCTGCTTCGGTGACGATCTTGTTGCCCATGGTAGGTCTCTGAGTTGGTGGAAAAAGAGGGATTTTAGGCTACTGCCGGGGCCCAGGGTTTTTTGCGGGCTGCTACGCGATCCCGAAGGCATCTCGCAGTGCTGCGCAGAAGTCGGTGCTGCCGCTGATCGTCAGCGTGAGGGTGGTGCGGGGTGGCGCGGGTTGACCGGGGGTGGAGCGAAGGTGCCCGTCTGCCGTGTCCGGCAGCAGCACCAGCACCAGCGGCGTGCTGACCTCCTGCACGCCCTGCAGGTCGTACTGCCATTCCCCTCCGTCTTCCGAAGGGCCACAGGCATCCGGCCAGTGCTGGTGGGCCCAGGCCAGCACCTGGGTGATTTCGGCGTGCAGGGCCGCAAGCTGCGCGGGCAAGGCGCTTGCCATGGCATCAAAGGTGCCCGTGCCATCAGCGTCTTCGCTGTAGTCAAAGTCCAGGTAGTTCAGGCGCATGGTCGGGTGGATGGGGCAAGGAAAGAAGAGAGAGGCAGGAAAAAAGGAAGACTTCAGCCATCATGCCCAGGTGCGGCCCAGCGCCAGGGCGGCTTCGCCCAGGCGGGTCACCTGCTGCAGCGCCTGGGCCAACGGCATGCGGGCCGCTGGTGCCTGCAATGCCACCGCGCAGCGTACCTGGCGCCGCCCGCTGCCCAGCACGGGCACGGCGACGCAGACGAGGCCATCCACAAATTCCTCGGCGTCGGTGGCGTAACCCTGCCGCAGGATCTGCTCCAGCTCGGCCTCCAGGGTGGCTCGGTCGGTCAGCGTGGTCGCGGTGTGGCGGGTCAGCGGCAGGCCGTCCAGGATGGCTGCCCGGCGCGCAGCCGACAGGTGGGCCAAAAACAGCTTGCCGCTGGCCGAGCAGTGGATGGGCACCCGGGTGCCCGGCCGCAGCTCCATGCGCAGCGGAAAGGCCGACTCCACGCGGTCCAGGTAGATCACCTCGGCGCCGCTCAGTGCCGTGAGGTTGCAGCTCTCGCCAATGTCGGCCACCAGCTGGCGCAGCACCGCATGCCGCACGCCATGCTGGGTGCCCGCGCTGAGGGTGCTTTCGGCCAGGCGCAGCAGGCGCGGTGCCGGGGTGTAGCGGCGCCCATCGGGCTCGCGCGCCAGCAGGCCACCGCTTTCGAGCTGGCCCAGCATGCGGTGCACGCTGGGTTTGGGCCAGCCTGTGGCCTCGATGGCGTCCGCCAGGCTGAAAGGGCGGCCGTGGGCACACATGATTTCGAGCAGTTCAAACAGGCGCAGGCTGGGGGATGAATTGGTCATAAATCCCGTAATTCGAGACGAATCCATAAAACATTTCGAGATTATTGAGCATTGTGGCTAAGCTGCAAACCAACATTTCATGGGGTGCTCATGGCGGCGACTTTTCAGAACGCGGTACTCACAGGCGCTTGTGGTGGCCTGGGCCAGGCCCTGGCGCGGGAGCTGATCGGCCAAGGCGCCGCTGTGGCGCTGGTCGGGCTGCATGGGCCCACTTTGCAGGCACTGGCTGCGCTGGCGCCTGGGCGCTGCGCGGTGTACATGCCCGATGTGGCCGACAGCACCGCCATGCAGGCCATGGCGGCCGATTGGATGGCGCGCTCGGGCGCAGTGCCTGACCTGGTGATTGCCAATGCGGGTGTGGCGGGTGGTTTTGACACCGCCGAAGCCGACGACCTGGTGGTGCTGCGCCGAATGTTGGAGATCAACCTGCTGGGCGCGGCCACCACCTTCCAGCCGTTTGTGAAAGCGATGCGCGCACAGCGGCACGGTGCCCTGGTGGGCGTGGCCAGCATTGCGGGCTGGCGTGGTATGCCGGGCAATGGCGCCTACTGTGCGAGCAAGGGCGGGTTGATCCGCTACCTGGAGAGCCTGCGGGCCGAGCTGCGTGGTGAACCCATTGTGGTCAGCACGGTGAGCCCCGGCTACCTTCGCACCGCACTCACGGCGGGCAACCGTTTTGCCATGCCGGGCCTCATGGAGCCCGAGGCGGCCGCCCGGTCCCTGCTGGCGGGCGTTGCGCAAGGCCGTACCCACATCGTGCTGCCCGCGCGCATCGGATGGTTGGCCCGCTTGCTCAACCTGTTGCCCGACGCCCTGCACGACCGCCTGCTGCTGGGCCAGCCGCGCAAGCCGCGTGTGGGCGAGGCCGGGGCCACGGCCATCCCGGGCCTGCCGCTGCCTGCAGAGACACCGATAAAAAAAGAAAGCAAAAACGCATGACAACGGAGACAACACCCGCCGTGGCAGACACCCGCACCCAGATCGCCCTGATTGGCGCAGGCCCCAGCGGCCTGGCGGCTGCCCGCAACCTGCAAAAACTGGGCGTGCCGTTTCAAGGTTTTGAAGCGCACACCGATGTGGGCGGTCTGTGGAACATCGACAACCCGCGCAGCACGGTCTACGAGTCGGCCCACCTGATCTCCAGCAAACACACCACGGAGTTCACCGAGTTCCCCATGCGCGCCGAGGTGGCCGACTACCCCAGCCATCGCGAGATGCGGCAGTATTTCATCGACTTTGCCGGGCACTTCGGCCTGCATCCGCACTATTGGTTTGGCACGCGGGTGCTCAAAGTCGAGCCCGTGGGCGAGGGCGCTGCACCATTGTGGCGCATCACCTGGAGCCAGCATGGCGGCCCTGCGCAGACCGCAGAGTTCAAGGGCGTGGTGATTGCCAACGGCACGCTGGCCGAGCCCAACATGCCGCATTTTGAAGGCCCGTTTGACGGGGAGCTGCTGCACACCAGTGCCTATAAAAGCGCCGAGCTGTTCAAGGGTAAACGTGTGCTGGTGGTGGGCGCGGGCAACTCGGGCTGCGACATCGCGGTGGATGCTGTTCACTATGCGCAGAGCGTGGACCTGTCGGTGCGGCGCGGTTACTACTTCGTGCCCAAATACGTGTTCGGCCAGCCCGCCGATACGCTGGGGGGCAAGTTCAAGATGCCGCCCTGGCTCAAGCAGAAGATCGACAGCGTGGTGCTGCAGTGGTTCACCGGCGACCCGGCGCGGTTTGGCCTGCCCAAGCCCGACTACAAGATGTACGAATCGCACCCCGTGGTGAACTCGCTGGTGCTGCACCACCTGGGCCATGGCGACATCCATGTGAAGCCCGACATCGCACGGTTCGATGGCCGTACGGTGCACTTCAAGGACGGCCGTTCGCAAGACTACGACCTGGTGCTCTGCGCCACTGGCTACAAGCTGCACTACCCCTTCATCGACCACAGCCTGCTTAACTGGAACGGCATGGCCCCGCAGCTGTACCTCAATATCCTGTCGCCGCGTTTCGACAACCTCGCGGTGATGGGGATGATCGAGGCCAGCGGCATCGGCTGGCAGGGCCGCTACGAGCAGGCCGAGCTGGTGGCACGCTTTTTCAAGGCGCAGGCTGAGGGCTCGCCGCGTGCCGAGGCCCTGCGCCAGTCCAAGGCGGGCCCGCAGCCTGATCTGTCGGGCGGCTTCAAGTACCTGAAGCTCGAACGCATGGCGTACTACGTGCACAAAGACACCTACCGCAACGCGGTGCGGGCAGCGGCAGCTGCCCTCGCCTGAAAGGACCGCCATGCTGCCCGTGGACGAAATACGCCTCAACTTCAACCCCGCATCGCTGGTGGTGCTCAACGTGGTGCTGGGTTTCCTCATGTTTGGCATCGCGCTCGATACGCGCGTGGCTGATTTCAAGCGCGTGCTGCGCATGCCCGGCGCCATGGCCGTGGGCATTGCGGCGCAGTTCATCGTGCTGCCTGCGGTGACCTTCGTGCTGACGTTGCTGCTCAAACCTGGTCCCAGCATCGCGCTGGGCATGATCCTGGTGGCCTGCTGTCCGCCCGGCAATGTGAGCAACATCCTCACGCACCGGGCCGGGGGCAATGTGGCGCTGTCGGTGTCGATGACGGCGATCTCCAACGCGCTTGCCATTGTGCTCATGCCGCTCAACTTCGCGTTCTGGGGCGGAATGCACCCCACGGCGGCGCCGCTTTTACGCAGCATTGCGATTGACCCGCTGGAGATGGCGGGGCACATCGTGGCCATCATCGGGCTGCCGTTTGTGCTGGGCATCCTGTGTGCCGAGAAGCTGCCACGTTTCACGCAGTGCGTGAACAAGCCCGTGCGCATCCTGAGTTTTGTCTGCCTGATCGGTTTCATCATCGGTGCCGTGGCGGGCAACTGGCGCTACTTCCTCGATTACGTGGGCCTGGTGCTGCTGGCCGTGGCGCTGCACGACGCACTGGCTTTTGGCACGGGCTATGCCTGCGCGCGGCTCAGTGGCTTGCCCGACTACGACCGGCGCGCCGTCAGCATCGAGGTGGGCATCCGCAACGCCGGGCTGGGCCTGGTGCTGATCTTCAGCTTCTTTGGCGGCCTGGGTGGCATGGCGGTGGTGGCGGGTGTCTGGGGCTTCTGGGACATCATCGCGGGCCTGGCGCTGGCGGGCTGGTGGGGGCGCAGGCCCGCCGTGGTGCCCCCGGTGGCTGCAGCCAAGGAGCACGGCGCATGACGAAATCTCCATGGACAACGCGCCGGATTCTGGTGACCGGGGCCGATGGTTTTCTGGGGCGGGGCGTGGTGGCGGCGTTGGCGCGCGAAGGCGTTCCCATGCTGGTGGCTGCCGATGTGCGCGAGGTGCCCGCCGAGCGTCGCCTGCCCGGCGTGACCTACCTCGTGCAGGACGTGCGCGACCCCACGCTGGCGCAGACGCTGGCCGACCATGCCATCGACAGCGTGGTGCACCTGGCTTCCATCGTCACGCCAGGCAGGGGTTCCAGCCGCGAATTCGAATACTCCGTGGATGTGCTGGGCAGCCAGAATGTGCTGGACGCCTGTGTCTCCACGGGCGTTAAGCAGATCGTTGTCAGCTCCAGTGGTGCGGCCTATGGCTACCACGCCGACAACTCGGCTTGGCTGCGCGAGACCGATGCACTGCGGGGCAACGAAGTGTTTGCCTATTCGCACCACAAGCGGCTGGTGGAGGAGATGCTGGCGCAGTACCGCACCGAACACCCGGCGTTGGCGCAGACGGTGCTGCGCATCGGCACCATTCTGGGCGAACGGGTGGACAACCAGATTACCGCGCTGTTTGAAAAACCGCGCCTGCTGGCCATCCGGGGCAGCGCCAGTCCGTTCGTTTTCATCTGGGACGAAGACGTGACGGGCGCCATCCTGCATGCGCTGCGCACGCAGCGTGCCGGGTGCTTCAACCTGGCCGGTGACGGCGCCTTGCCTCTGCGCGAGATCGCCCAGCGCCTGGGCAAACCCGTGCTGGCGCTGCCTGCCGGGTTGCTGCGCACCGCACTGGCCGTGGGCTCCGCACTGGGTGTGAGTCGCTACGGTCCCGAGCAGCTGGACTTTTTGCGCTACCGGCCCGTGCTGCTGAACACGGCACTCAAGGAAGTGCTGGGCTATGTGCCAGGCAAAACCAGCGCCCAGGCGTTCGAGGCTTTTGTCGCCGCACGGGCCCGGCAGGGCAGGCCCGTGGCGGTGGGCGCACCGGTGGCTGCCGCATGAATGCGCCAGCGGTCTTGAGCCGTGGCGACCTGCTGCGCGCGCTCGCTGTGGTGGTCATCTGGGGGCTGAACTTTGTGGTGATGAAGCTGGGCTTGCAGGGGCTCAGTCCCATGCTGCTGGGCGCGCTGCGTTTTACAGCGGCATCGCTACCGTTTCTGCTGTTCGTGCCGCGTCCGTCGCTGCCCTGGCGTTTTGTTGTGGGCTATGGGCTGGCGCAGGGGCTGGGGCAGTTCGGCCTTCTGTTCCTGGGCCTGCAGCTGGGAATGACGGCGGGTATGGCCTCGGTGGTCATGCAGACGCAGGCGTTTTTCACTTTGCTGCTGGCAGCCCCACTGCTGGGCGAGCGTGCCAAGCCCTGGCAGTGGTGGGGGCTCACGCTGGCGTTCGGGGGGCTCATGACCATTGGCCTGGCGCATGGCGAAGGGCCGGGGCAGATGACGCTGGCGGGGTTTGTGCTCACGCTCGGGGCGGCCTTCATGTGGGCGGTGTCCAACCTGGTGGCGCGCCGTGCGGCGCAGGCTGGGGCCTATGCGCCGTTCCCCTTCATCGTGTGGAGCAGCCTGGTGCCCATCGTTCCGTTCTTTGCCCTGGCAGTATGGAGCGATGGGGTGGTCAGCGTGGAGGCGCAGCTGCGGGCCATCAACGGCACGGCGCTGCTGGCCGTGGGCTACCTGGCCCTCTTGGCTACCTTGCTGGCCTACACGCTGTGGACGCAGCTGCTGCAACGCCATGCGGCCGGGCGGGTCACGCCGTTCTCGCTGCTGGTGCCCGTGGTGGGGCTGTGGGCGGCCTATGCCTTTTTGGGCGAAACACCCGGTCCGCTGCAATGGGCGGGCGCCGCAGCCGTGTTGTGCGGGCTTGTGGTCAACCAGACCGGGGGATGGCTGTGGTCGCAGCGTGCCGCAGGTTCCTAGAATCCGTGTTTTCGCTATGGAGGAGACCGGGTGACTGAGCGCATTTTTTTGCAGGTAGATGGACTGCGGTTTTCTTACCCCGAGTGTGCGGTGTTGAACGGGCTGTCACTGGCCTGGCCCGCTGGCCTGGCGCTGGTGCGCGGCGACGAAAGCAGTGGCAAAACCACGCTGCTGCGCCTGCTGGCTGGGGAGCTGGCCGCGCAGGCCGGGCGCATCACGCTGCAGGGCGTGGGCCCGAGCGATGCCTCCAAGGCGTATGCGCACAACGTCTTTTGGGTCGATCCCCGCTCGGGTGACCTGGACACACTCACCGCCCGGGGCTGGCTGGACAGCCTGCCTGCCCGTTACCCGCTGTGGGACACCACCGCACTGGACGCGCACACCGAAGGCTTCGCGCTGCACGAGCACCTGCACAAGCCGTTCTATGCGCTGTCTACCGGCAGCAAACGCAAGGTGCTCATGGCCGGGGCCCTAGCGTCCAATGCCACTCTGACCCTGATCGATGAACCCGTGGGCGGGCTGGACAAACCCTCCATCCGCTATCTGGCACAGGCCTTGGCATCCCAGGCGGACCGGCCGGACCGTTTGATCGTGGTGGCGCACTACGAAGCCCTGGCGGATGTGCCTTGGGGCTCGGTGGCGGATTTGGCGCGGTTGTAAGCCTTTCAGGGGCTTCTGTTGCCCGGGCTGCAGTTCGCAGAGGCCTGCCGTAGACTGTTCCGCTTCTCTTCTCCCTTTCTCCCGCAAGGACCGCTTCATGGACGCGCTGTTATTCGTTCCGGTGGCCATCGCCATCTCGCTCACCCCGGGGCCCAACAATTTCTGCGGCCTCAACAATGGCATCCGTGCTGGCGTGGGCGCGGCCATGATTGCCACCGTGGGCCGTGCGGTGGCGTTTGCCATCTTTCTCACGGTATCGGCCGTGGGGCTGGGCGCGATGCTGCTTGCGTCCGAAGTGGCTTTCACGGCGGTGAAGTGGGTCGGCGCGGCCTACCTGTTCTGGCTGGGCTGGCGCGCCTGGCGCAGCCGCGAATTCAGTGGCCTGGCGCTGGACGATGCGCCGGGTAACGGCGTGCAACCGGATCAACCGGCACCGGTGAACCTGCGGGCCCTCATCGCGCAAGAGTTTTTGCTGGGCATCACCAACCCCAAAGCCATCATTCTGTTTGCGGCAATTTTTCCGCAGTTCATCGATCCCGCACAGCCAGCGGCGCGCCAGTTCCTGGTGCTGGGCTCCATCTACCTGGGCAGCGAATTCGTCTCGACCGCCGTGTATGCCAGCTTTGGCCGCCAGATCCGCCGCTTCATCCGCACCTCGCGCGGCGTGGCGCGGCTGAACAAGGCCACGGGCGGTTTCTTCATGGGCGCCGGTGGCCTTTTGCTGGCCACCAACCGCTGACTTTTCCCCGTCGGCCGTAGTGCGCATGTTGGCGCGCGTGCGCCGCCGGTAAACCGCCACCTAAGCACGGGTAAATCCCCGGTAAAGGGCCCTCGCCCAGCGGTGGTCCCCGGGGGGCGCTGGCTACCATATCCCCTCGCCCATTCACCGTTGCGCCTGACCATGCCCTTGATCCGTTCGTTTGCCCGTCCGCAGCGGCCCGCTGTATTGCAGTCCGGCAAGCTGCGGTTGCTCCCTGCCGTGTTGTTGGCCTCCGCACTGGTGGCCGCCGCAGGGGGCGGTGCCTGGTGGTGGAAGCAGCGCCAGGACGCGGTCAATGCCCAGGCTGCTGCTGGTGCAGGCCCTGCCGGGCGCAAGCCCGCAGGAGGCCCCGGCCGTTTTGGCGGCGGTGGCGTCCTGCCTGTGTCGGTGGGCACGGTGCAGCGGGGCGACGTGCGCGTGGTGGTGAGCGCCATCGGCACCATGAGCGCCCGTGCCACGGCCGTGGTGCGCGCCAAGGTAAGTGGCGAGCTGGTGGCGGTGCGCTTCAAGGAGGGTGACGAGGTGCGTGCAGGCCAGGTGCTGGCCGAGATCGACCCCCGCAGCTACCAGGCCGCGCTGTCGCAGGCCCAGGGCACGCTGCAGCGCGACCAGGCCCTGCTCAAGAACGCGCAGCTTGACCTCAAGCGCTACCAGGACCTGCTGGCGCGCGACTCCATTGCCAGCCAGCAGGTGGACACCCAGGCCGCACTGGTCAGGCAACTGGAGGGCACGGTGGCCTCTGACCAGGCCCAGGTGGATGCCGCACGCCTGCAGCTGAGCTACACCCAGGTCACTGCGCCGTTTGCCGGCAGGCTGGGCCTGCGCCAGGCCGACAAGGGCAACGTGGTGGGGCCGAGCGACGCCAATGGCCTGGTCACCATCAACCAGGTGCGGCCCATGGACGCTGCCTTCTCCGTGCCCGAGGCGCACCTGCCCCAAATGCGCCGCCGCCTGGCCGCCGGTGAGGAGCTGCCCGTGGAACTGTGGGACCGCGATGCCCGCCGCCAACTCGCCAAGGGGCGCGTGGTGGCGCTGGACAACGCGATCGACACCGCCACCGGCACCATCAAGGTCAAGGCCGCCTTTGCCAATGACGACGGCGCGCTGTACCCCAACCAGTTCGTCAACGTGCGCCTGCAGGTCAACCTGCTGGAAGCCGTGCTCACTGTGCCTACCACGGCCGTACAGAACAACTATGTCTACCTGGTGCAGGAAGACGGCACCGTGACCCAGCGCCGCATCCGCGTCGGGGTGACCGATGGCGACCGCGTGAGCATCGAAGGCGAGCTGCGCGAAGGCGAGCAGGTGGTCACCGATGGCATCGACCGCCTGCGTGAAGGCGCCAAGGTGGCCGTGATCGACGCCGGGGCCGTGACCCGCGCCGACCAGGCCGCCCAGGACCAGGCCGCGCAGCGCCGGGCCTTCATGGCCTCACTGCCGCCCGAGGTGCGCGAAAAACTGCAGAAGATGAGCCCCGAAGAGCGCCGCGCCTTTCTGCGCGAACGGCGGGCGCAGATGGGTGTCAACGGTGCGGGGGGCGCTGCCCCGGGCGCCCCAGCGGCGTCTGCCGCGCCAGGGGCCTCGGCGCCAGCGGTGCCAGCTTCTGCCCGTGTGCGCGCAGACGCACCGGACCGGGCCAGCCCGCGCTCCGACCCGGCTTCGCAGGTCGCAGCTACGCCTGTGGCTCCTTCGGAGCGCGCGCCCTCCGAAGCGCCGCGCGGCATTCCGCCCCAGGTCAAGGCCTTGCTCGACCAGATGCCCGCTGACGAACGCGCCCGTGTGATGGCGTTGCCGCAAGACGAGCGCCGCGCCTACATCCGCGAGCGGCTGCAACAGCAAAAGCCCCCGGGCGGCGCGGCCAGCCCGGCGCGCTGAGCGCCGCGGCTCCCGGTCCCTTTCCCCGTTTGCAAGCGCCTTTGTCGCCATGAACCTGTCGCGCCTTTTTATCCTGCGCCCTGTCGCCACTGCCTTGCTCATGGTGGCGATCCTGATCGCGGGGCTGATGGCCTACCGGCTGCTGCCCACCTCGGCTTTGCCCGAGGTGGACTACCCCACCATCCAGGTCACCACGCTGTACCCGGGCGCGAGCCCGGACGTGATGACCTCCAACGTCACCGCCCCGCTGGAGCGCCAGTTCGGCCAGATGCCGGGGCTGTCGCAGATGTCGTCCACCAGCTCGGGCGGGGCTTCTGTCATCACGCTGCGTTTTGCGCTCGACATGGCGCTGGACGTGGCCGAGCAGCAGGTGCAGGCGGCCATCAACGCGGGCAGCAACCTGCTGCCCAGCGACCTGCCCATGCCGCCGCTGTACAGCAAGGTCAACCCGGCGGATGCGCCCATCCTCACGCTGGCCATCACCTCGCCCTCGCTGCCCGTGATCCGTGTGAACGACCTGGTGGAAAACCGCCTGGCGCCCAAGCTCTCGCAGGTGCAGGGTGTGGGGCTGGTGGCGATTGCGGGTGGGCGCCGCCCGGCCGTGCGCATCCAGGCCAACCCCACGGCGCTGGCGCAACTGGGGCTCACGTTGGAAGACGTGCGCACTTCCATTGCCGCGGCCAACGTCAAGCAGGCCAAGGGCGGCTTTGACGGACCGGCCCGTGCGTCCACCATCGATGCCAACGACCAGCTGCAGTCGGCCGCCGAGTACCGCGACCTCATCATCGCCTTCAAGAACGGCGCCCCCGTGCGCCTGAAGGACGTGGCCGACACCGTGGACGATGCTGAGAACACGCGCCTCGCGGCCTGGTCGGGTACGGCAGACACGGGCGCCAAGCCCGGTGTGATCCTCAACATCCGCCGCCAGCCCGGTGCCAATGTGATCGACACGGTGGACCGCATCAAGGCCCTGCTGCCGCAGCTGCAAAGCACCTTGCCGGCCTCGCTGGATGTGCAGGTGCTCACCGACCGCACGGTCACCGTGCGGGCCTCGGTGCGCGACATGCAGCTGGAGCTGGGCCTGGCCGTGCTGCTGGTGGTGGCGGTGATCTTTGTCTTCTTGCGCAGCCCCTCGGCCACGCTGATCCCCAGCGTGGCGGTGCCACTGTCGCTGATTGGCACCTGCGGCGTGATGTACCTGGCGGGGTTTTCGATCAACAACCTCACGCTGATGGCGCTGACCATCTCCACCGGGTTTGTGGTGGACGACGCCATAGTGATGATCGAGAACATCGCGCGCTACGTGGAAGAGGGCGAGGTGCCGCTGGCGGCGGCGCTCAAGGGCTCGCAGCAGATCGGCTTCACCATCATTTCGCTCACCATCTCGCTCATCGCGGTGCTGATCCCGCTGCTGTTCATGGGCGATGTGGTGGGGCGGCTGTTCCACGAGTTCGCCATCACGCTGGCCGTGGCCATCCTGATCTCGGCCGTGGTGTCGCTCACGCTCACGCCCATGTTGTGCGCGCGCCTGCTGCGCCACACGCCCGAGGAGAGCCACGGCCGCCTGTACCAGGCCACGGGCCAGTTCTTTGACCGCACGATTGCAGGCTATGGGCGCATGCTGGCCTGGGTGCTGGACCGCCGGGGCTGGACCTGGCTGGTGTTCCTGGCCACGCTGGCGCTCACCGTGGTGCTCTACCTGTTCATTCCCAAGGGTTTCTTCCCGGTGCAGGACACCGGCACGCTGCAGGCCACCACCGAGGCCGACCAGTCGATCTCGTTTGCAGGCATGGCTGCGCGCCAGCAGGCGGTGGCCGAGCGGCTGCTGCAGGACCCGGCCGTGCGCAGTGTCTCGTCGTTCATCGGCGTCGATGGCGCCAACACCACGCTCAACACAGGCCGCCTGCTGATCGACCTGCAGCCCCATGCTGAGCGCGACAAGGCCAGTGTGGTGCAGCAGCGCCTGGCCGAGCGGGTGCAGAACCTGCCGGGCATCCGCCTGTTCATCCAGCCTGTGCAGGACCTGACCATTGAAGACCGTGTGGCGCGCACGCAGTACCAGTGGCTGCTGTCGTCGCCCGACATGCCGCAGCTCACCACCAGCACCACCGAACTGCTGCGCCGCCTGCGCGCCCTGCCTGAGCTGACCGATGTGGCCAGCGACCTGCAGGACCAGGGCCGCCAGGCCTATGTGCAGATCGACCGCGCCCAGGCCAGCCGCCTGGGGGTGACGGTGGCGGGCATCGATGCCGCGCTCTACAACGCCTTTGGCCAGCGGCTCATCTCGACCATCTTCACCCAGTCCAACCAGTACCGTGTGGTGCTGGAGGTGGCGCCGCAGTTCAAGGTGGGGCCCGAGGCACTGCAGAGCATCTATGTGCCCTCCAGCGCCGGAGCACCCGTGCCCCTGTCGTCGGTGGCGCGCATCGAGGAGCGCAACATGCCGCTGGTGGTCAACCACGTGGGCCAGCTGCCGGCTGCGACGATTTCGTTCAACACCGCGCCGGGCGTGTCGCTGGGCAATGCTGTGGCCGCCATTGAGCGCGAAAAGGCCGCCGTGCAGGCCGAGGGGTTGTTGCCGCTGTCGGTGGAGACGCGCTTTCAGGGCGCGGCGCTGGCCTTCCAGGCGTCGTTGTCAAACACGCTGTTGCTGATCCTGGCGGCGGTGGTCACGATGTACATCGTGCTCGGTGTGCTGTACGAGAGCACGGTGCACCCGGTCACGATCTTGTCCACGCTGCCCTCGGCCGGGGTGGGGGCCTTGCTGGCACTCATGGCGGCGCGGCTGGACCTGGACATCATTGCCATCATCGGCATTGTGCTGCTGATCGGCATCGTGAAGAAGAACGCGATCATGATGATCGACTTTGCGCTGGAGGCCCAGCGGGATGAGGGGCTGAGTGCGCGCGATGCGATCTACCAGGCATGCCTGCTGCGGTTCCGGCCCATTTTGATGACGACGCTGGCGGCTTTGCTGGGGGCGTTGCCGATGATGTTGGGCACGGGGGTGGGCAGTGAGCTGCGGCACCCGTTGGGGGTGACGATGGTGGGGGGGCTGATCTTGAGCCAGTTGCTCACGCTGTTCACGACGCCGGTGATTTACCTCACGTTTGAGGGGTGGGCGCAGCGGTGGCGTGGGCGGCGGGGTGAGGGGGCGTGATGGCATCCGTGGATTGCGCTTTGTCATTCACCGCTCGGGCTGAGCTTGTCGAAGCCTTGGCGTGCTGGTTTGAAAAGCATGCTCGGGTTGAGTGCGGGAGCCGGGTTGTCGCCCCGGCAGGCGACTCACTTTCTTTTGCTTCGCCAAAAGAAAGTAAGCAAAGAAAAGGCGCCCCCCAGTCTGCGACCCCTGCGCTGCGCTCCGGGGCAAACCTGCGACGGGGCGGTTGCGGGGTGCGCCGTGGAACTCGCTTTGCGCTGCGCGCGCCGCTCGGACAACCACGGCGAGTCAGAGCACGAAGCATGGGC
>JADMJR010000287.1 GCA_018780365.1 Acidovorax sp.
ACTCGGGCCTGTCGGAAGAAGAAATCCAGCAGATGGTGAAGGACGCCGAGCTGAATGCCGCCGACGACAAGAAGAAGCTTGAACTGGTGCAGGCAAAGAACCAGGGCGAGGCCGCCGTGCACAGCGTGAACAAGAGCCTGGCCGAGCATGGCGACAAGCTCGACGCCGGCGAAAAGGACGCAATCACCGCTGCGGTGAAGGCTCTGGAAGAAGCCTTGAAGGGCGAAGACAAGGCCGTGATCGACGAAAAGACCACCGCCCTGATGGCTGCCAGCCAGAAACTGGGCGAGAAGATGTACGCCGAATCCCAGGCAGCACAAGCCGCCCAGGCCGCCGGTGGTGCAGATGCCGCTGGTGCTTCGGCCTCCGCGTCTTCGGCCAAGCCAGCGGACGATGACAACGTCGTCGACGCCGAAGTCAAGGAAGTCAAGAAGGGCTGAGCACGCCCCCGTTGACCCCAGCCGCCGCGCGGTGCCGTTAATGGCGCTTGCGCGGCGTTCCTGCTCCAACCGGGCTCAGAAAGACCATGTCCAAAAGAGACTTTTACGAAATCCTGGGTGTTCCCAAGAACGCCTCGGACGAAGAAATCAAGAAGGCCTATCGCAAGCTGGCGATGAAGCACCACCCTGACCGCAATCAGGGTGACGCCGCCAAGCCTGCGGAAGAGCGTTTCAAGGAGGCCAAAGAGGCTTACGAAATGCTCTCTGACCCCCAAAAACGCGCGGCCTACGACCAGTACGGCCACGCCGGGGTAGACCCCAACATGCGCGGCCCCGGGGGCCCGGGCGCAGAAGGTTTTGGCGGTTTTGCCGAGGCCTTCGGCGACATCTTCGGCGACATGTTCGGCCAGCAGGGCGGGCGTGGGCGCGGGGCAGGCGGACGCCAGGTGTACCGGGGCAGCGACCTCAGCTACGCCATGGAGATCACCCTGGAAGAGGCCGCACGCGGCAAGGACGCGCAGATCCGCATCCCCTCGTGGGAGAGCTGCGACACCTGCCACGGCAACGGCGCCAAGCCCGGCACCAGTGCCAAGACCTGCACCACCTGCTCCGGCTCCGGCACGGTGCAGATGCGCCAGGGCTTCTTCAGCGTGCAGCAGACCTGCCCGCATTGCCGCGGCACGGGAAAGATCATTCCCGAGCCCTGCACCACCTGCCACGGCCAGGGCAAGCTCAAGAAGCAAAAGACGCTGGAAGTGAAGATCCCTGCGGGCATCGACGACGGCATGCGCATCCGCAGCACCGGCAACGGTGAGCCGGGCACGAATGGCGGCCCGCCGGGCGACCTGTACATCGAGATCCGCCTGAAGAAACACGACATCTTCGAGCGCGACGGCGACGACCTGCACTGTCAGGTGCCCGTGAGTTTCATCACGGCAGCTTTGGGCGGCGAGATTGAAGTGCCCACGCTGGCAGGCAAAGCGGCCATCGACATCCCCGAAGGCACGCAGGCCGGCAAACAGTTCCGCCTGCGCGGCAAGGGCATCAAGGGTGTGCGCGCCAGCTACCCCGGCGACCTCTACTGCCACATCGCGGTGGAAACACCGGTCAAACTCACCGAGCACCAGCGCAAGCTGCTGCGCGAGCTGGAAGATTCGCTCAAGAAGGGCGGCGCCCGCCACTCGCCCAGCGGCGAGAGCTGGACGGACCGGCTGAAGAACTTCTTCAGCTGACCTGGCCTCCAGGCACAGCCACAAACCGCCCTCGGCCTCACGGCCCGGGCGGTTTTTTCATGCGCCCTGCGGGCTGCAGCACCAGCCCCGTCGTCTTGCCTGGCCGCTCATGCTGCGGCGCGCGGTAAAAGCCCAGGATGCGGCGCACGTACTCGCGCGTCTCGGTGTAGGGCGGCACTCCGCCGTGGCGCTCCACGGCTTTCTCGCCCGCGTTGTAGGCGGCCGAGGCCAGCGCCACATCCCCCCCAAAGCGGTCCAGCAACCAGCGCAGGTAGGTCAGCCCGCCGCGCACGTTCTGCTCGGGGTTCCACACATCGCGCACGCCAAAGCGCTCGGCGGTTTCGGGGATCAGCTGCATCAGACCCTGCGCGTTCTTGGGCGACAGCGCGCGGGCCTGGAAGTTGGATTCCGACCGCACGATGGCCAGCGCCAGGCGCGGGTCCACCTCAAAGCGGGGTGCGAGCCGCTGCACCAGCTCGGCATGGCGGCGTTTTTCATCGGGCAAGTTGCTGACATAGCGGTCCACCACCTCCTGGGGCACGACCTCCTGGGCAGAATCGCGCACCTCCAGACGGGGTGCCTCGCCCGTGGTGAGGCAGTCTGGCAGCTGGTCGCCTGGCACCAGGCCTTCGGCCAGGCTGCGCGCCTTCTCGTGCCCCCGCTGCGCAGCCAGCGCCAGCAAGGTGGCGGCGGCCGCCGGGTCGGGCACCACGTCACGCCCCCGCATCAACAAACGGCCCAGACGGTATTGCGCCTCCACGCTGCCATAACGCGCGGCATCGCAGTACCGCTGCGCGGCGCGGTGCGGCAAGCGCCGCACCTCGGCGTCGTAGCCCTCTTCCAGCCAGCGCGACAGCACGGGGGGCTCATCGGCCCATTCGGGCGGGTCGTCCAGGGGCTGTGCGCGCGCCTGCGGCCCACCCGTCAGCAAAACTGCTGCCAGCAAGGCGCCATGCGCGTGACAGGAAAACCTGGGTTGCATACCTCAACCTTTTTGGATGAAGGTCCCGCCAAAACGGGGCATCAGGAGATGGGCTGCCCACTGTAGTACCGCCGGGGGGTTTGCAACAGAAAAACATTGCCAGCGGTAATTTCTTGATCTGAGGCAAGCATCCACCCGCCAGCGGTAGCCCCCAGCCCGCCTGCGCCGTAGCATGAAAGCCCACAAGGCGGTCATGGGGGCCGCAATCCGGGAAAAAGGGACAAGGGGCATCGGCATGAACGTCAACATCACCTTCCTGGGCGGCTCGGGCACGGTCACCGGCTCCAAGTACCTGGTGCGCCACAGTGGCAAGAGCCTGCTGGTGGATTGCGGGCTCTTCCAGGGCTACAAGCAGCTGCGCCTGCGCAACTGGCAGCCGCTGCCCGTCACACCACACCAGATCGACGCGGTGGTGCTGACCCATGCGCACCTGGACCACAGCGGCTACCTGCCTTTGCTCACCAAGGGCGGCTATGCCCGCGCCATCCACTGCACGCCGGGCACGCGCGACCTGTGCACCATCCTGCTGCCCGACAGCGGGCACCTGCAAGAGGAGGACGCGGCTTTCCTCAACCGCCACCAGCTCAGCAGCCACAGCCCGGCCCTGCCGCTCTACACGCGGCTCGACGCGCTGCATTGCCTCCAGCAGTTTCAGGTCCATGCCCAGCACAAGGCGTTCGAGCCCCTGCCCGGCTGGCGCGTGACCTTTTCGCCCGCAGGCCACATCCTGGGTGCAGCCAGCGTGCTGCTGGAGGTGGGCGGCCGCCGCATCCTGTTCTCGGGCGACCTGGGACGGCCCGATGACCTGCTGATGAACCCGCCCGATGCCCCGCCCCCGGCCGACACGGTGCTGATCGAATCCACCTACGGCGACCGCGAGCACCCGCCCGAAGGCCTGCTCGACGAACTAGGCCCCGCCCTGCAGCGCCTGGCCGCGCGCGGCGGCACGGCCGTGGTGCCGGTGTTTGCCGTGGGGCGCGCCCAGGTGGTGCTGCACGCCATTGGCCTGCTCAAGGCGCAGGGCGTGGTGCCCACGTCGCTCAAGGTGTTTCTGGACAGCCCCATGGCCGTGAGCACCACAGGCCTGTTCCCGCACCACATGCAGGAGCACCGCCTGAGCGCCCGCGAGGTGCAGGCGCTGGAACATGGCGCCACCATGGTCCAGACCCCCGAGCAATCCAAGGGCCTGGCCCGGCTGCATGGCCCCATGGTCATCCTGTCTGCCAGCGGCATGGCCACCGGGGGGCGCGTGCTGCACCACCTGGCGCTGCATGCGGGCGACCACCGCAACATGGTCATCCTGACCGGCCACCAGGCGCCGGGCACACGCGGCGCGCGCCTGGCAGACGGAGAAAAAACCATCCGCATCCACGGCCAGGATGTGGCTGTGCGCGCCGAGGTGGTGCGGCTGTCGTCCGCCTCGGCCCATGCGGACGGCAACCAGCTCATCGCCTGGTTGCGCAGCATGGGCCACGCACCCGACCAGGTGTACGTCGTGCATGGGGAGATGGGCGCGGCCGACCGCCTGCGCCAGCGCATTGAGCACGAACTGCGCTGGCGGGCCGCTGTGCCCGAGCACGGCAGCACCTGCACTGCCTGAGCCACGGTGGAGTGCTGGATTTCAGAGGGTCTGCTCACGCGCGGACGGGCATCCCAGCCATCGCATATGGCGACGACAAAGTACTCATAATGCGAAGAAAATAGACAACCTTCTCATTTCGAGAAGACAAACACCCCATGAAAAGCTCCGAGCGCAGTTTTGCGCGCCGTATCGACCTGACCTCGCTGCAACTGTTTGTGGCGGTGTGCGAGCTCGGCAGCATCGGCCGCGCGGCCGAGCGCGAGTTCATTGCCGCATCGGCCGTCAGCAAGCGCCTGTCGGACCTGGAAACCGCCGTGGACACGGCCCTGCTCTACCGCCACAGCCGGGGCGTCACGCTCACACCCGCAGGCGAGAGCCTGCTGCACCATGCGCGCACCGTGCTGTTTGGCCTGGAGCGCATGCAGGGCGAGCTGAGTGAATACGCCGACGGCGTGCGCGGCCATGTGCGCATGCACGCCAACATCTCGGCCATCTTCCAGTTCCTGCCCGAAGACCTCGGCGCCTTCGCGCGCGAGCACAACCAGATCAAGATCGACCTGCAGGAGCACCTCTCCAGCGACGTGCTGCATGCCGTGCAGGAAGGCGCGGCCGACCTCGGCATCTGCAACATCGGCACCGCCAGCCTGGGGGGCAGCCCCGCCCTGCAAAGCCGCCCCTACCGGTCTGACCGTTTGGTGCTTGTAGTGCCCTCTGGGCACGCCCTGTCTTCCCAAGCAGCTATCAATTTTGAAGAAGTGTTGGACTGGGACATTGTGGGCCTGCATGCCAACAGCAGCATCAGCCTGGCCATGCGCGCCGCCGCAGCGGCCGCCGCGCGCCCGCTGCGCCAGCGCATCCAGGTCACGGGGCTCGATGCCATGTGCCGCATGATCGACAACGGTCTGGGTGTGGGCCTGCTGCCCGACCGGGCGTTTGCGCTGATGCGCGGCGTGGGCAACCTGCAGGCCATCCCATTGACCGACGCCTGGGCCCACCGCGAGCTGCGGGTGGTGGCCCGCGACTTTGACGCCCTGCCCATCACGGCACGCTTGCTGGTCGAGCACCTGGCGCCCCGCGCCGCGCCAGAGGCCCCGCCTGCCGCCACCCCCGACACTAAAATCCAATCCCCCACCTGAAAGTAGAAAGCCACGCCATGGGACGCACCCTGTACGACAAGATCTGGGACGAGCATGTC
>JADMJR010000279.1 GCA_018780365.1 Acidovorax sp.
ATGGGGGCGCTGCGCGGCGGTTAAAGGTCCATCACTAGCATTCGCTAGAAGAGCCTGAAAATGGCCTCTGGCGCCTGATGGTAAAGCGTTTATTGCTATAAGTATAGGAGTGATTGCTAGGGCGAAGGGGTCAGTACACCAGCCGCTCCGGCCGGATCTCCTGCAGGATGGTGGTGGCAATCTCTTCGATGGACTTGGTGGTGGTGGACAGCCACCGGATGCCCGCGCGGCGCATCATGGCCTCGGCTTCGGAGACTTCCATGCGGCAGTTCTCCAGGCTGGCATAGCGGGAGTTGGGGCGGCGCTCGGCGCGGATCTCGGCCAGGCGGTCGGGGCTGATGGTCAGGCCAAAGATCTTGCTGCGAAACGGCACCAGCGCGGGCGGCAGCTGGCGGCGCTCGAAATCTTCGGGGATCAGCGGGTAGTTGGCGGCTTTCAGGCCACATTGCATGGCCAGGTACAGGCTGGTGGGCGTTTTGCCGCTGCGGCTCACCCCCACCAGGATCACGTCGGCACCGGCCAGGTCGCGGTTGCTCTGGCCGTCGTCGTGCGCCAGGCTGAAGTTGATGGCCTCGATGCGGTCGGTGTATTCCTTGCTGCGGCTTACGTCGCTGAATCGGCCCACGCGGTGGTGCGATTTGATACCCAGTTCTTCTTCCAGCGGGTGGACGAAGGTGCCGAACATATCGAGCAGCATGCCCTGGCAGCCTTCCTGGATGACCTTGAGCACTTCCATATTGACCAGGGTGGTGAAGACCACAGGCTTCTTGCCCTCGACCTCGCCGGTGTGGTTGATTTGCCGCACGGCCTGGTGGGCCTTGTCCACGGTGTCGATGAAGGGCAGGCGCACATGGCGCGGCTTCATCTCGAACTGGGCCAGGATGGCGTTGCCAAAGGTTTCGGCGGTGATGCCGGTGCCGTCAGAGACAAAAAATACGGTGCGCGAGTGCATGGGGCCCCTTTTTTTGGATGGAACTTGCGCGGACAGGGTTGCCACCCCAAGCAGGCGGCTGTCTCCCGTTTTGCGTCAGTCGTGTGAAAGCGTCAGCCCGCCGCCAGTAGCGGGGGCCTACAATTGTCACAATTATCCAATTCTCACCATGCACTTCGTCGGCCTACAACCACAACGACAAAGCCGCCCGCCGTGCATGGCCGCTCGCCCATCGCTCCTCCGTACAGCAAGGGGCAGGCGCGCAGACCCGGTTTCAACTTCTGGAGCTTTCCCATGTCTGCACTTTTCAGCCCGACCGCCCTGGTCGTACCGTTTGAAAACCTGAGAATGACCGATGTCGAGGCCGTAGGCGGTAAAAACGCCAGCCTCGGCGAGATGATCTCCCAACTGCCGCAGGGCGTGCGGGTGCCTACGGGCTTTGCCACCACCGCCCACGCGTTCCGCGAGTTCCTGGCCTACGACGGCCTGGCTGACAAGATCAGCGCCAAGCTCAAGAGCCTGGACACCGAAGACGTGCGTGCGCTTGCTGTTGTGGGGGCCGAGATCCGCGCCATGGTCGAGGCCCAGCCTTTCCCGGCCGACCTGCAAAAGGCCATTGCCGACGAATTCGCCCAGCTCAGCGCGGGCAACCCCGCTGCCTCGTTTGCCGTGCGCTCGTCCGCCACGGCCGAGGATTTGCCCGATGCCTCGTTTGCCGGCCAGCAGGAAACCTTCCTGAACGTGGTGGGCATCGACGACGTGCTGCACAAGATGAAGGAAGTGTTCGCGTCGCTGTACAACGACCGCGCCATTTCCTACCGCGTGCACAAGGGTTTTGAACACGATGTGGTGGCCCTGTCGGCCGGCGTGCAGCGCATGGTGCGCTCCGACCTGGGCGCTGCGGGCGTGATGTTCACCATCGACACCGAATCCGGTTTCGAAGACGTCGTCTTCATCACCAGTAGCTATGGCCTGGGCGAGACGGTGGTGCAGGGCGCCGTGAACCCCGACGAGTTCTATGTGCACAAGCCCATGCTCCAGGCCGGCAAGAAGGCGCTGATCCGCCGCAACCTGGGCAGCAAGCTGATCCAGATGGTGTTTTCCACGCCCGACGAGAAGGCCGCCAGCGGCAAGCTCGTCAAGACCGTGGACGTGCCCACCGAGCAGCGCAACCGCTACTCGCTGACCGATGCCGATGTGGAGCAACTGGCGCGCTATGCCCTGGTGATCGAGCAGCACTATGCGCGCCCCATGGACATCGAATGGGGCAAGGACGGCACCGACGGCCAGCTCTATATCCTGCAGGCCCGGCCTGAAACCGTGAAGAGCCAGTCCAAGGGCCAGGCCGAACTGCGCTACAAGCTCAAGGGCCAGGGCACCGTGTTGGCCGAGGGCCGCGCGATTGGCCAGAAGATCGGCACCGGCCCCGTGCGCCTGGTGCACAACATTGCCGAGATGGACAAGGTCCAGCCCGGCGATGTGCTGGTGACCGACATGACCGACCCCAACTGGGAGCCCGTGATGAAGCGCGCCAGCGCCATCGTCACCAACCGGGGCGGCCGCACCTGCCACGCCGCCATCATTGCGCGCGAGCTGGGCATTCCCGCCGTGGTGGGCTGTGGTGACGCGACCGAGTTGCTCAAGGACGGCACGCTGGTCACGGTGAGCTGCTCCGAGGGCGACACCGGCCGCATCTATGACGGCCTGCTCGAAACCGAAGTGACCGAAGTGCAGCGCGGCGCCATGCCCCCCATCAAGACCAAGATCATGATGAACGTGGGCAACCCCCAGCTGGCCTTTGACTTCTGCCAGCTGCCCAACGAGGGCGTGGGCCTGGCGCGGCTGGAGTTCATCATCAACAACAACATTGGTGTGCACCCCAAGGCCATCCTCGACTATCCCCAGATCGACGCCGATCTGAAAAAGGCCGTCGAATCCGTGGCCCGGGGCCACGCCAGCCCACGTGCTTTTTACGTGGACAAGGTGGCCGAGGGTGTGGCGACCATTGCCGCCGCCTTCTGGCCCAAGCCCGTCATCGTGCGCCTGTCAGACTTCAAGTCCAACGAGTACCGCAAGCTGATTGGCGGCAGCCGCTACGAGCCCGAGGAAGAGAACCCGATGCTGGGCTTCCGTGGCGCAGCGCGCTACATCAGCGAAGACTTCGGCGAAGCCTTTGCGATGGAATGCGAGGCCTTGAAACGCGTGCGCAACGACATGGGCCTGACCAACGTGCAGGTGATGGTGCCCTTCGTGCGCACGCTGGGCCAGGCCGAGCGCGTGACCCGGCTGCTGGCCACCCACGGCCTGCTACGCGGCAAGGACGACCTCAAGGTCATCATGATGTGCGAGGTGCCGAGCAACGCCATCCTGGCGGATCGCTTTCTGGAGTTTTTTGACGGCTTCTCCATCGGCTCCAACGACCTGACCCAGCTCACGCTGGGCCTGGACCGCGATTCGGGCCTGGAGCTGCTGGCGCAAGACTTCGACGAGCGTGACCCCGCCGTGCAGGCGCTGATCCACCAGGCCATCAAGGCCTGCCTGGCGCAGGGCAAGTACATCGGCATTTGCGGCCAGGGTCCCAGCGACCACCCTGACTTTGCACAGTGGCTGGCCAAGGAGGGGATCTCGTCGATCTCGCTCAACCCGGACAGCGTGATCGCGACCTGGCAGCAACTGGCGGGCTGATACCCAAGGGCTGCCATGCGCCATCTGCGCCACCCACCACAGCGTCCGTGATGCGGTGCCCGTGATGCCGTTGCAGCAGCCCGTTCGCTCGCCCGATGCAGAAATGGCGCGGCCTTTCCCGCCAGATCTGCACGATGTGCGCCACCTCAGGCTCAAGGCAGGCTTGCTGCTGCTGTGGGCCCTGGTGTCGTTTGGTGCCACCTACTTTGCCCGCGATCTGCAGGTGCTGGTGGTCGGTGGCTGGCCCCTGGGCTACTGGATCGCGGCCCAGGGCGCCGTGCTGGTGTTCATTGGCATTGTGGTCGCCTATGGCTGGGCCATGAACCACTTTGAGCGGCAGGATCTCCAGCGCCGTGAGGCGCAGGAGCCGCAGTCCCCCACCGTCGCCACTGACCGCTCCCATGGCTGAGCGCAAGCCGGGCAGTGGCGATGACCGCGCCTACCTGTGGCGGCTGCACCGCATCCTGGCGCTGTACGTGGTGGGGGTGCTGGGTTTTCTGGCCCTGATGACCTGGGCCGAGCACCAGGGCCTGTCGCGCCACTGGATCGGCCCGATTTTTCTGTTTCTCACCGTGATGGTCTATGCCGGTATCGGTGTGTATGGCCGCACCACGGACCCCGAGGACTATTACGTGGCGGGGCGGCGCATTCCGTCCATGTACAACGGCATGGCCACGGCGGCCGACTGGATGAGCGCCGCGTCGTTCATCAGCCTGTCGGGGGCGCTGTATCTGCAGGGCTTTGCGGGCACGCCCGGGCAGGCCGGTGGCCTGGCGTATCTGCTCGGGTGGACGGGGGGGTTTTGCCTGGTGGCCATGCTGATTGCGCCACACCTCAGGGCCATGGGCCTGTACACCGTGCCCGACTTCTTTCACGTGCGTTTTGGCGGGCGCTGGCCGCGTGTCATTGCCGCCTTGGCGGCTGTGTTGTGCTCGTTCACCTATGTGGTGGCGCAGATTTATGGCGTGGGGCTGATCGCTTCGCGCCTCACGGGCGTGCAGTTCGAGATCGGCATCATGCTGGGCCTGGGCGGGGTGCTGCTGTGCTCGTTCCTGGGCGGCATGCGCGCCATCACCTGGACGCAGGTGGCGCAGTACGTGGTGCTGTTGCTGGCGTTCATGATCCCGGTGTCGTGGCTGGCCTACAAACAGCTGGGCAACCCGCTGGCGCCGCTGGTCTATGGCGAGCAGATCAGCAAGATTGCCGACCTGGAGGCGCAGTTGCTGGACTCTCCGGCCGAGCACCAGGTGGTGCAGGCCTACCTACAGCGCGCCAAGGATTTCGAGGCACGCCTGCAGGACGTGGATGCCGCGCTGGAGCGTGAGCGAGAAAAGGGGCGCGAGCGCATCCGGGCGCTGCGTGCCCAGAACGCCGATGTGGGCCTGATCGTCTCGGCCAGCCGAGAGCTGGCCGCGCTGCCCCGCGATGCGGCCGCCGCCCGCGAGCGCTGGACCCGCGAAATGCGCGAGAACTACGAGCGCGCGCGCCCCCTGGGCGGGTTGCCCCTGCACAGCCAGGCCTATGCAGGCGACCCCGACGGCACCCCCGAAGAGCAGCGTGACTACGAGCTCACGCGCCGCAACTTTCTGGCACTGATGTTCTGCCTGATGGTGGGCACTGCGGGGCTGCCGCACCTGCTGACCCGTTACTACACCGCACCCTCGGTGTCGGCGGCACGCGCCTCGGTGGGCTGGTCGCTGTTTTTCATTGCCCTGCTGTACCTCAGCGCGCCCGCGCTGGCCGTGTTGGTGAAGTTCGAGGTCATGCAAAACCTGGTGGGCAGCAGTTTTGAGGCGCTGCC
>JADMJR010000143.1 GCA_018780365.1 Acidovorax sp.
CCGACACCGTGGGCGTGTTCCAGATCGAAAGCCGCGCCCAGATGAGCATGCTGCCCCGCCTGCGCCCGCGCGAGTTCTATGACCTGGTGGTCGAGGTCGCCATCGTGCGGCCCGGGCCCATCCAGGGCGGCATGGTGCACCCGTATCTGAAGGCGCGCGAACTCAAGCGGCAGATGGAGCGCGCCCACAGCGCGGAGCCCTTTCCCCTGGAGCACCCCCGGCTGCGTGAAGCGCTCGAACGCACGTTGGGCGTGCCCATCTTCCAGGAACAGGTCATGCAGATCGCCATGATCGCCGCCGGATTCACCCCTGGCATGGCCGACGACCTGCGCCGCTCCATGGCCGCCTGGAAGCGCAAGGGCGGGGTGCACCGGTTCGAAGAACCTCTCAAGCAAGGCATGAAGGCCAACGGCTACCCGGCCGAATTTGCCGACCGCATCTTCCAGCAGATGCTCGGCTTTGGCGAATACGGCTTTCCTGAAAGCCACGCCCACAGCTTTGCCCTGCTGGCCTACGCCAGCAGCTGGCTCAAGTGCCACGAGCCCGCGTGTTTCCTGGCATCGCTGCTCAACTCGCTGCCCATGGGCTTCTACACCGCCTCGCAACTGGTGCAGGACGCACGCCGCCACGGCGTGCGCGTGCTGCCCATCGACGTGACCCACAGCGACCACGACTGCACGCTGGAAGGCCCCGCCGAACACCTGCTGCCTGCCAAGGGGCTGCCCCGGCCGCAGCAGCCGCAGCCCGCTGTGCGCCTGGGCCTGTGCCTGGTCGGCAGTCTGGGCAAGAGTGCGGCAGACCGACTGGTGCTGGCCCGCGCCGCATCGCCCTTCAGCACCACCGAAGACCTGGCCCTGCGCGCCCAACTGAGCCAGCAGGATGTGCAGGCCCTGGCCGCCGCCGACGCACTGGCCAGCCTCTCGGGCCACCGGCGCCAGCAGATGTGGGATGCCGCCGCCCAGCACAGCGCCCCGGCCTTGCTGCGCGACGTGCCCGTGCTCGAAGCACCGCTGGCGCTGCCAGCCGCCCCCGAAGGCGAAGAAATCCTGTTCGACTACGCAGCCACCGGCCTCACCCTGCGCCGCCACCCGCTGGCCCTGCTGCGCCCGCGCCTGGCCCGCTGGCGCCTGCAGACCGCGCTGCAACTGGTGGCCACGCCCCACGGCCGCCAGGTGCGCGCCTGCGGCATCGTCACCGTGCGCCAGCGCCCCGGCACCGCCAAGGGCACCATGTTCGTCACCCTCGAAGACGAAACCGGCCCCGTCAACGTCATCGTCTGGCCCGCCATGGTGGACCGCTGGCGCAACGCCCTGCTCAGATCCCAGCTGCTGGCCGTGGAAGGCCTGTGGCAGTGCAGCGTGCCCGAGGGCGGCCACGCGCATGCCACCACCTCAGGCCAGGCACCCGCCGTGGTGCGCCACCTCGTGGCCCAGCGCTTCAAGGACCTGACCCCGCTGCTCGGCCGCATGGCGCAGGCGCTGCAGGGCAGCCGGGATTTTCATTGAGGCTGGCGCAGATGTGGATGGGCCACACCCACCCGCGATGCAGTGATGTGGTCATCACCCCTAGAATCCCCCCGCCATGCACAACCCCCACCACCCCCACGTTCTGCCCGTGCGCGACGGCGTGAGCCCCAGCTGTGTGGTGTTGCCCACACACGGGCAGGGCAGCATGCTGGACTTTCTGGCGCAGCGGCTGCCGGTGGTGGCCCGCGATGAATGGCGCCAGCGCATGTTGGCGGGCGACGTGGTGGACGAGCGGGGGCAGGTCGTTTCGCCCGAGCGCTTGTTTGAAGGCAGCCTGCGCCTGTATTACTACCGCAGCCTGCCCGCAGAGCCCGTGTTGCCTTTCAGCGAGGTGGTGCTGTACCAGGACGAGCACCTGGTGGTGGCCGATAAGCCGCATTTCATGCCGGTGACGCCCTCGGGTCGGTATCTGCACAACACGCTGCTGGTGCGGCTCAAACGCCAGCTGGGCCTGCCCGAGCTGTCACCGCTGCACCGCATCGACCGCGATACGGCCGGGCTGGTGATGCTGTCGGTGCAGCAGCGCACGCGCGGCGCCTACCAGGCCTTGTTCCGCGACCGGCAGATCACCAAGCACTACGACGCGATCGCGCCCTGGCGTGCGGATGTGGCTTTCCCCCGCGCGCACGCCAGCTGCCTGGAGGAAAGCCCGCAGTTCTTTCGCATGCAGGAGGTGCCCGGCGAGCCCAACAGCTACACCCACATGCAGGTGCTGGAGGTGGCGGGTGGCTGGGCGCGCTACCGCCTGTCGCCCATCACCGGCAAGCGGCACCAGTTGCGCGTGCACATGGCGGCCCTGGGGCTGCCGCTGCGCAATGACCCGTTCTACCCGGTGGTGAACGACCCGCCCGAAGGCGACTACTCGCGGCCCCTGCAGCTACTGGCGCGGTCGCTGGCGTTTGTGGACCCGGTCACGGGTGAGCCGCGGGTGTTCGAGACCCGGCAGTCGCTGCACCTGCCCGTGGGCGGGTAGGGGTTCTCTCGCGCGCCGAGGGCTCGGTGGGCGTGGCGGCAGTGCCTGCAAACCATTGCCACTTGTTTTTTTGTGCAAGGGGTTCCCTCGGGTTTGATAGGCCATTGGTGGTTGTGCCGTTTTGCATTCGCCCTCAGATCGGGTACTTTGTCTGTGGCATATGCACGCCTTTGCATAAATTACAGAAAAGCACCCCATGATGTCGTCAAACACCCGCCATTCTGTGGCTTTCAAACTGTCGGTGACCGCCTTGTTCAGCCTGCTGGTGGTCTTGCTGGCCACCATGGGCATCGTCAGTGGCCTGCTCTGGAAAGATTTTGGCCGCCTGTCGCGGGACGATGCCATGCAGTACGCCGCCCAGGTGCGCACGCTGGTGCAGACCTTTGACGAAACCGCGCAAGAACAGGCCCGGCGCGATTTCACCCTGTTCAAGGCGAACTTCCAGGGGCCGTTCTCGGTGGCCGATGTGCCCGGGGCGGATGGAAAACCCGAGGCCGTGTTGTCGTTCCAGGGCGCAGCCCTGAACGGCGATTTCGGTGTGGTGGACCGCTTTTCCAAAGACAGTGGCGGCGCAGTGGCCACTATTTTTGCGCGCACGGGGGATGACTTCATCCGCGTGACCACGTCGCTGAAGAAGCAGGATGGCGAGCGCGCCTACAAGACCCTGCTGGACCGCAAGCACCCGGCCTACGCCCTGATGAACGAGGGCCAAACCTACATTGGCCGCGCCAGCCTTTTTGGCCGGGAGTACATGACCGTGTACGAGCCCATTCGCGATGGCAACCGCACCATTGGCATTTTGTTCATCGGCTCCGACATGGGCGCCATCCTGGGCAAGCTCGATACCGTGATGGCAGGGCAGAAGCTGTTCACCACCGGGGCGGTCTATGCGGTCAACCTTTCTGCGGGACCTGCGCGGGGCAGTGTTTTTGGACTGCCTGGTGCGGGTAAATCCCTCAAGGTGGACGAGAAAGACGACAACGCCAAGGCCTGGTTGGCTTCATTGGCGGCGGTGGGGCAGTCGGGGGACATGGAGTCGGACTGGTCCCCGCGCCGCAGCGGTGAGGGCGACCGCGCCACGCGTTATGTGGCCGTGGAGCACTACAAGCCCTGGAGCTGGGCCATTGTGGCCGAGGCACCCTTGGCCGAGATGATGAGCGAGGCGCGTGGCGTGTTGACCTGGCTGTGGCTGGGGGTGGCTGTGGCACTGGCCTTGCTCACCGTGGTACTGGTGGCTGCCACCCGCCGCCTGGTGGGGGGGCCCGTGCAGCAGCTGAGCGTGGCCCTTGGCTATCTGGCGCAGGGCGATCTCACCCACGCGGTGTCGGTCCGATCCCGCGACGAAATCGGCGCGCTGGCCCAGGCCATGGAGGGCTTTCGGGCGCGTCTGGTCGAAAGCCTGAGCACGGTGCGCACCAGTGCCGACAGCGTGTCGGCCGCGAGCACGGAAATCGCCCAGGGCAACCAGGACCTGTCGGGCCGCACCGAGGGCCAAGCCAGTGCGCTGGAGCAGACGGCGGCCAGCATGGAGCAGCTGGGGGCCACCATCCGCCACAACGCCGACAGCGCCAGCCAGGCCAACCAACTGGCCGTGGGCGCCAGCCGTGTGGCGCAGCAGGGCGGAGAGGTGGTCTCCAAGGTGGTCAGCACCATGCAGGACATCAACAACAGCAGCCAGAAGATTGCCGACATCATCGGCGTGATCGATGGGATTGCGTTCCAGACCAACATCCTGGCGCTCAACGCGGCGGTCGAGGCGGCCCGTGCGGGGGAGCAGGGGCGCGGTTTTGCCGTAGTGGCGGCCGAGGTGCGCAACCTGGCCCAGCGCACTGCGGCCGAGGCCAAGGCCATCAAGGAGCTGATCGGGGCGAGCAGTGCGATGGTGCAGCAGGGCTCGGTGCTGGCCGATCAGGCAGGAACCACCATGCAGGAGGTGGTCAGCTCCATCCAGCGCGTGGCCGACATGGTTTCCGAGATCAGCGCCGCAAGCAACGAACAGACTGCGGGCGTGGGCCAGGTCGGCGAGGCCGTCACCCAGCTCGATCAGACCACGCAGCAGAACGCCGCACTGGTGGAGGAAATGGCCGCCGCCGCCAGCAGCCTGCGCACGCAGGCGCAGCAGATGGTGGAGGCGATTGCGCGGTTCAATCTGGGCGGCGGCGAGGGGCGGCACTGACCCCTGCTGCGGCTATGCGATCGTTGTCACCGACTGTGGTGTTGAACGCCTGTTGTTCTCAGGTGTCGGATTGGAGGCCGATCACCGAAACGGAATGGGTTTGGCGGGCGTCGGTGCTGCTTGTGGAAGCCGTGAGTTGAAAAAGCTGGCCAGTCCCCGTTGTACGTCGGGGTGCAGGCGCCACGCTGTCCAGCCCAGCCCCAGGCTTCGCAGGTACACGGTGACGTAGGCCTCTTCCAATGGGTATTCGATGGCGAGCGTGGGGTTGTCTTGCCGCATCACGGGAACTCCGTCGCCGTTGCCATCTTTGGGGGCTGTTGTGACTTCGGGCGTCATCTGCGAGCGCAACGTGGCCAGTTCTCGGATCAGATTTTCGATCTCGGGTGCCGTCAGGGTCTTGTTGATTGCCAGGGTGGCCTGTGTGCGGTCATCGCTCAGTTGCATGGGGCTTTTCCTTCTTTCGCCGGGAGTTGTGAACCCGCCATTGTGCTGCTTTCGGCCTGGCGCCCGCCGACGGCGGTCGAAACCGCCCGCGAAAACCCCACGCTGCAGGCGTTCTGTAAGCACCGCTGCGTGGCTACAATACGGCAGCAATTGAAACACTGGAATGGCAAGGGCCCACCGGATCGTTTCAATCGCCTGACTGAAATGCCGTTGCCAATCAACGGGTGACAGAAGGCGGGTGTAGTTCAATGGTAGAACGGCAGCTTCCCAAGCTTCATACGA
>JADMJR010000310.1 GCA_018780365.1 Acidovorax sp.
TGGAGCGCCATGCCGTGAGCCGCCTGATTGGCGCGCCTCCGGGCTATGTCGGGTTTGACCAGGGCGGCCTGCTGACCGAAGCCATCACGAAGAAGCCCCACGCGGTGCTGCTGCTCGACGAGATCGAGAAGGCGCACCCGGACATCTTCAATGTGCTGCTGCAGGTCATGGACCATGGCACGCTGACGGACAACAACGGCCGCAAGGCCGACTTCCGCAACGTGCTCATCATCATGACCACGAACGCCGGCGCTGAGACCATGAACAAGGCGACCATCGGCTTTACCAACCCGCGCCAGGCGGGCGACGAGATGGGCGACATCAAGCGCCTGTTCACGCCCGAGTTCCGCAACCGGCTGGATGCCATCGTCAACTTCAAGGCGCTCGACGAGCAGATCATCCTGCGCGTGGTGGACAAGTTCCTGCTGCAGCTGGAGACGCAACTGGCCGAGAAGAAGGTGGAAGTTACCTTCACCGACACACTGCGCAAGCACCTGGCCAAGAAGGGCTTCGATCCGCTGATGGGCGCCCGTCCGATGCAGCGCCTGATCCAGGACACCATCCGCCGTGCGCTGGCCGACGAGTTGCTGTTTGGCCGCCTGACCGAAGGTGGGCGCCTGACGGTGGACATTGAGATGAAGACCGACGACAAGGGCGTGGAAACGCCCGAGGTGTTGCTCGACATCCAGCCACTGCCCAAGAAGGAGCGTTCGGCCAAGGCAGAACCCACCGAGCCGGAAGAGGCCACGGCAGACTGACCCGGCCGACGCTGCCGGTGGAGGCGCCTTTCGGGGGGCGTCGCCCGCAGAAAAAAGAAAACCCATGGTGAATGCCGTGGGTTTTTTGTTTTTCCGGCCTGCAGAGGTGGGCGACCCTTTGGCCTCGCAACCCTGCGGTTCGCTGGGTGACCCGCTTCAGACCGCCACACCTGCCCCCTGCACCCGGCCCTGCTTCAGTCCTTCGTGTCAGGGTGTCAGGGCGTTTGCAGCCGTTGCAACAGCTCCACCGTCGGATACCCATCGGCCGCCAGGCCGATGCTGCGCTGAAAGCTGCGCAGCCCGGCGCGGGTGGCGGGGCCCATCATGCCGTCGGGCGTGCCCGCCGCAAAGCCCTTGCGGTTCAGCGCCTCCTGCAGCACCTGCATCTGCGCGCGGGACAGCGGCTCCAGCTCGCGCGGCCAGCTGCCGGTGACCGGGGCGCCGCCGCCCATCTGGCGCGACAGCAGGGCCACCGCCAGCGCGTAGTTCACCGAATTGTTGTAGCGCAGGATGGCCCGGAAGTTCGCCCCCACCACAAAGGCCGGGCCGCGTGCGCCCGCCGGGGCGGTGATGGAAGCCGCGCCCAGGGCAGGCAACGGCTGGCCGTCGGCAGACCGCACACCCTCGGCTTCCCACTGCGCCGTGGTCTGCCGCACGGCTGGGTCGGCCCGGGCATGGTCGAAATTGGCGGGCAGCACCACTTCGGCGCCCCAGGTCTCGCTGGCTAGCCAGCCAGAGCGCGCCAGGAAATGCGCGGTGGAGGTCAGAACATCGGGGATGCTGCCCCAGATGTCGCGCCGCCCATCGCCATCGGCATCCACGGCGTAGGCCAGAAACACCGAGGGCAGAAACTGTGTGTGCCCCATGGCACCCGCCCACGAGCCCAGCATGCGCTCGGCTGCGATATCGCCCCGGTCCACAATGCGCAGCGCGGCCAGCAGTTCGGCCTGGGCCCAGGCGCGGCGCCGCCCTTCGTAGGCCAGGGTGGCCAGCGCGTCCACGGTGCGGAAACTGCCAAAGTTGCTGCCGTAGTTGCTCTCCATGCCCCAGATGGCGGTGACCACGGTGGCGGGCACGCCGTAGCGTGTGGCGGCAGCTTCCAGCGTGGGGCCATGTTCGGCCCGCTTGGCCTGGCCCTGGGCCACACGCTGGGCCGATACCGCGCTGTCGAGGTACGCCCAGGGCGTGCGCGAGAACTCGGGCTGGGCCCGGTCCAGCTCCACCACACGCGGCTGCCATTGCGCCTGGCCCAGCACATCGCGCACCGTGTGCGGTTCAATTCCGGCCGCCAGGGCTTGCGCCGCAAAGGCGGTGCGCCAGGCGGCAAAACCGGCGGCGTGGTCGCCGTCGGGCTCGGCCGCGGCGCTGGTCACAGCGCCTGCGGTGCTTGTGGTTGCAGGTGCGGATGTGGCGGTGGGGTTGGCGGGCTTTGAAGGCGCAGGGGAGGGGGCGGGGACCGCCGCGCAACCTGCCAGCGCAAGGCCCGTGAGCCAGACTGCGAGTGGAGCGAGCCGTACAGAAGGAGAAGGCGGGCGGTGGGGCGGGGCGGCGGTGGGGGTGAATTCAGGGTGAGGGCAATGCATGCGCCATTGTCCCGTGCCGCCATGCCACGGCCCGGGCGCAGGTGTATCACTGCGTGAACGTCATGTGAACACCCTGTGAGCGCTATGGGGCCGCAGGGTATGGATTGCTATCATTTATATAGCTATAAAGGCATGATGGACAGGCGGTAGGGGCCTAAAAAGCCTGTAAATCCGGTTACAGTTGTGCCTTCACCCCCGCCTCGCCCCCTGTTTGCCCACCGACCATGGCTGCCCACACCTTCCTCTGGCACGACTACGAAACCTTCGGGGCCAACACGCGCCGCGACCGCCCGGCGCAGTTCGCCGCCATCCGCACCGATGCCGACCTCAACGAGATCGGCGAGCCGCTGATGATCTACTGCCAGCCGGCCAACGACTACCTGCCCGACCCACAGTCCTGCCTCATCACCGGCATCACGCCGCAGCTGTGCCTGGAAAAGGGTGTGCCCGAGCACCAGTTCGCCGCCCGCATCGAGGCCGAGTTTGCCCAGCCCGGCACCATCGGCGTGGGCTACAACACCATCCGGTTCGACGACGAGATCACGCGCTTCATGTTCTGGCGCAACCTCATCGACCCCTATGCGCGCGAGTGGCAGAACCAGTGCGGCCGGTGGGATTTGCTGGACGTGGTGCGCATGACCTACGCGCTGCGGCCCGACGGCATCCAGTGGCCGAAAAAGGAAGACGGCGCGCCCAGCTTCAAGCTCGAACACCTTTCCAAAGCCAACGGCCTGTTGCACGAGGCCGCGCACGATGCGCTGTCGGACGTGCGCGCCACCATTGCGCTGGCGCGGCTCATTCGCCAGCACAACACCAAGCTGTTTGACTTTGCGCTCTCCCTTCACAAAAAAGACCGTGTGGCCACCGAGCTGCGCCTGCCTGCCACGGCCATCACGGCGCGGCCGTTTTTGCATGTGTCGGGCATGTTCCCCACCGAGCGCGGCTGCCTGGGCGTGATGTGGCCGCTGGCCAGCCACCCCACCAACAAAAACGAGCTGATCGCCTGGGACCTGGCCCACGACCCGCGCGAGCTGGCCACGCTGAACGTGGAAGACATCCGCCTGCGCATGTTCACCCGCGCAGCCGACCTGCCCGAGGGGGTGGCGCGCCTGCCCATCAAGACCATCCACCTCAACAAGTCGCCCATGGTGGTGGGCAATGTGAACACCCTCACGCCCGCGCTGGCGCAGCGCTGGGGCATCGACCTGGCCCAGGCCGCAGCGCACGCCGAGGTGGCACGCAGCCTGCCCGACATGAGCGGCATCTGGCCCGCCGTGTTTGCCCGGCCGCAAGAGCCCGCGCCCGATGTGGACCAGGACCTGTATGGCGGCTTTGTGGGCAACAACGACCGGCGCTATTTGAACGACCTGCGCAGCATGTCGGGCGCCAAGCTGGCCGCCGCCCGCACGGGCTTTGACGACCCGCGCCTGACCGAGCTGGTCTGGCGCTACCGGGCGCGCAACTTTCCGCAAACCCTCACCCCCGAAGAGCAGCAGCGCTGGGAGGCGCACCGCGCCGCCTGCCTGTTTGACGGGCAGAGGGGGGCGCGCACGGTGGAGCAGCTGTTCACCGAAATCGATACCCTGTCTGAAACCGCCGACGACGACCGCACGCAGGACATCCTGGGCGCCTTGTACGATTACGCTGAACACATTGCACCGGAAAGGTAGCCCCCTGAGGCGCTGGCGCGCCTTCCCCCAGAGGGGGACGCACCCCGGTGGCCTGGCAAAGCCAGCTCCACGGGGGCGCTGGCATCAAGGCGTGCCGGTACCGATCGCACCGCCTTGCACGTAGACCGCAGAAATAGCGTTGATTTTTTATGACGACACCGCAGAACCAAAGCTTCACCACCCAGATCGTGCATGCCGACCGCCTGGGCGGCGCCGAGCAGGGCGCCATCCACCAGCCCATCCACACCTCGGTGCAGTACGGCTACGAGAAGGTCGAAGACCTGATCGCCGTCTTCCAGGGCACCGCCAAGGGCGGCTTCAACTACGCGCGTCAGGGCACGCCCACCACGGCGGCGCTGGAGGCCAAGATCACCAAGATGGAGCGCGGCCACGGCACCATCGTTTTCTCCACCGGCATGGCGGGCATCTGCGCCGTGTTCCTCACGCTGCTCAAGGCGGGCGACCATCTGGTGGCCAGCCAGTTTGTGTTTGGCAACACCAACAGCGTGCTGGGTACGTTGGCCGACCTGGGCATTGAAGTCACCACGGTGGATGTGACGGACGCCGCCAACGTGGCCGCCGCGCTGCGCCCCAACACCCGCATGGTGTTTGTCGAAACCATTGCCAACCCCGGCACCCAGATCCCCGACCTGGAAGGCATTGGCGCGCTGTGCAAAGCGCATGGCGCGCTCTACGTGGTGGACAACACCGTGGCCTCGCCGTACCTGTTCCGCGCCTCTACGGTGGGCGCGGGGCTGGTGGTCAACTCGCTTACCAAAAGCATTGGCGGCCTGGGCGACGCACTGGGCGGCGCCATCACCGACACCGGCCTGTACGACTGGTCGCGCTACCCCAACATCTTTGCCGCCTACCGCAAGGGCGACGCCAAGGGCTGGGGCCTGCAGCAGCTGCGCAAAAAGGGCCTGCGCGACATAGGCGGCACGCTGTCGTCCCACGCCGCCCACCAGCTGGCCCTGGGCGCCGAAACCCTCGCCCTGCGCATGGACCGCACCAGCGCCACGGCCCTGACGCTGGCGCAGTGGCTGGAGGCACACCCGGCCATCGCGCGCGTGCACTACCCCATGCTGCCTTCGCACCCGCAGCATGCCTTTGCAAAAAAACTTCTCAAGGCGGGCTCGTGGCTGCTGTCGTTCGAGCTGCGTGACCCGGCCCAGTGCCTGCCCGTGTGCAACCGCCTGCAGCTGCCCATCAAGGCCACGGGCCTGGCAGACACGCGCACGCTCATCATCCCGGTGGCCCACACCATCTTCTGGGAGGCCGGCCCCGCCGTGCGCGCCACCATGGGCATTGCCGACAGCATGATCCGCCTGTCGGTGGGCCTGGAAGAGGTGGAAGACCTGCTGGCCGA
>JADMJR010000151.1 GCA_018780365.1 Acidovorax sp.
CCTCCTGCTTCAACAGAACAACAACGAAGGGGCGGCGCCAGCGTGCGCTGGCGGCATGGGGTCGGGGTCTTGTGGTCATGACTTTGTGGAACGAGTGAATCGGTGTCACTGCCCACATTGCAAGCGCCGAGCCAGGGGCGCAGACCTATTAAATCAACCACTTACACCAGCCGTGGTCTTTTTTACCATTCCCAAATAGGGTCTAATTCACCCATTAAAGGTAAATATCACCATGGACCACCGCCCCCTGCTGGCCGACCTGGCCACCGATCTGCCCCAGGCCGTGCGCCTGCAGCGGCTGGTGGACCACCTGCGCACCCGCTTTCACTGCGGTGCCGTGGCGCTGCTGCAGCTGGAGGAAGACCACCTGCGCCCCGTGGCCGTGGAAGGCCTGGTGCGCGAGGCGCTGGGCCGGCGCTTTGTGGTCAGCCAGCACCCCCGGCTCGCGGCCATCCTGGCGCGGCGCGAGGTGACCTGCTTTGACCACGACAGCACCCTGCCCGACCCCTACGACGGCCTGCTCGACACCCTGGTGGGCGAGCCCCTGCCCGTGCACGACTGCATGGGCGTGAGCCTGTGGGTGGACGGCCAGCCCTGGGGCGTGCTGACGCTCGACGCGCTGCAAACCGGCACCTTCGGCGAGGCCGCACGCGCCGCGCTGGCCGACTGCAAGGTGCTGGTGGAGGCGGCCGTGCGCATCTCGCGGCTGGAGCGCGAGGTGCAGGCGCTGCGCAGCGCCCCCCACACCCGCAGCGCCGACGACGAGCGCACCACCCGCGCGGGCGATGGCGACATGGAGATCGTCGGCCAGAGCGAGCCCCTGCTGCGCCTGCTGCACGAGCTCACGGTGGTGGCGGGCTCGGACCTGCCCGTGTTGCTGCTGGGCGAAACCGGCGTGGGCAAGGAGCTGTTCGCGCGCCTGCTGCACCGCCAGTCCACGCGCCGCACCAAGCCCCTGGTGCACGTGAACTGCGCGGCGCTGCCCGAGTCACTGGCCGAGAGCGAGCTCTTCGGCCACGTGCGCGGCGCGTTCTCCGGCGCGGTGGCCGACCGGCCCGGACGCTTCGAGGCGGCCGAGGGCGGCACGCTGTTCCTTGATGAGGTGGGCGAGTTGCCGCTGGCCGTGCAGGCCAAGCTGCTGCGCACGCTGCAGAACGGCGAGATCCAGCGCCTGGGCGCCGACCGCCCGCGCCGCGTGGACGTGCGCGTGATCGCCGCCACCAACCGCAACCTGCGCGAGCAGGTGCGCGATGGCGCGTTCCGCGCCGACCTGTACCACCGGCTGTCGGTGTACCCCGTGCCGATCCCGCCGCTGCGCGAACGGGGCAACGATGTGCTGTTGCTCGCGGGCCGTTTTCTGGAGCTGAACCGTGCGCGCCTGGGCCTGCGCAGCCTGCGCTTGTCTGCCAGCGCACAGGACGCGCTGCGCCGCTACCCCTGGCCCGGCAACATCCGCGAGCTAGAGCATGTGGTCAGCCGTGCCGCCCTCAAGGCCCTGAGCCGGGGCGTGAACCGCGCCGACATCGTGACGCTGGAGCCTGCACTGCTCGACCTGGACGCCGACGCCGCCAGCGTGGCCCACGCCCCGCTGGACGCTGGCGCCCCCGCCGTGGCCACCACCCCGCCCACCCCCACCACCGCCGAGGGCCCGCTGCGCGACGCGGTGGATGCCTGCCAGCGGCTCGCCATCACGCAGGCCCTGGCCCGCCACCAGGGCAACTGGGCCCAGGCCGCGCGTGCGCTGGAGGTGGACGCCAGCAACCTGCACAAGCTGGCGCGCAGGCTGGGGGTCAAGTAACAAATCATCAAAATTGATAGCTACTTGCGCTTACCAGACGCGCGCAAACGGCCATTTTGATGCTCAAAAATGCGTCAACAGACTGCGGCGGGTGTTGCTGCGCCACAATGACGCCATGCTGACCCTCCAAGACATCCGCGACGCCGCCACCCGCCTGCAAGGCCAGGTGCTGGACACCCCCTGTGTGGAATCCAAGACGCTCTCGCAGATCGTGGGCGCGCAGGTGTTCCTCAAGTTCGAGAACCTGCAGTTCACCGCGTCCTTCAAGGAACGAGGGGCCTGCAACCGGCTCACGCTGCTGTCTGACGAGGAGCGCGCCCGGGGCGTGGTGGCCATGAGCGCCGGCAACCATGCGCAGGGCGTGGCCTACCACGCGCAGCGGCTGGGCCTGCGCGCGGTGATCGTGATGCCGCGTTTTACGCCCGGTGTGAAGGTGGAACGCACGCGCGGTTTTGGCGCCGAGGTGGTGCTGCATGGCGACACGCTGGAAGAAGCCCGGGCGCATGCCTACACGCTGGCCGACAGCCAGGGCCTCACGTTTGTGCATCCGTATGACGACGAAGGCATTGCGGCCGGCCAGGGCACGGTGGCGCTGGAGATGCTGGCCGCGCAGCCCGACCTGGACGTGCTGGTCATTGCCATCGGCGGCGGTGGCCTGATTGCCGGCATGGCCACGGCCGCCAAGGCGCTCAAGCCCGGCATCGAGATCGTGGGCGTGCAGGCGTCACGGTTTCCGTCGATGGTCAACGCCGTGCAGCACACGCAGCACCCCATGGGCCAGTCCACCATCGCTGAAGGCATTGCGGTGGGCACACCCGGCAAGATCACCCAGGAGGTGGTACAGCGCCTGGTGGACGACCTGCTGCTGGTGGACGAAGGCGACATCGAGCAGGCCGTGCTGATGCTGCTGGAGATTGAAAAGACCCTGGTCGAAGGCGCCGGTGCCGCGGGCCTGGCCGCGCTGGTGCGCCACCCCGAGCGTTTCCAGGGCAAGCGTGTGGGGCTGGTGCTCAGTGGCGGCAACATCGACCCGCTGCTGCTGGCGGCGATCATCGAGCGCGGCATGGTGCGCTCGGGGCGCCTCGCGCGCATCAAGGTCAGCGCGCGCGACGTACCGGGCGTGCTGGCCCGCATCACGGCCACCGTGGCCGACGCGGGCGCCAACATCGGCGAGGTGCACCACCAGCGCGCCTTCACCCTGCTGGCCGCGCAGAACGTGGAGATCGAGCTGGTGCTGCAAACCCGCAGCAAGGCCCATGTGGACGAGGTGCTGGGCCAGCTGCGCGCGGCGGGCATGGAGGCGGCGCTGATCTGAGCGGGTGCGGACGAACCCGGACCCACAATAAGTACCCGCGCGAACATGCCTGATCCGTTCACACCAACGGCCCCTGGCGCGGTTTTGTGCCCTGCACGGACGGTCGCGGCTAGAATTGCGCAAGTTTTAAGCATCTGGAGCCATCACCATGTCTGACCACAGCACCTCGCACGCCCCTGAAACACACTCGGCCGACGCCGTGGAAAATGTGGTGCCGTTGATGCCCATCGTGTTGCCTGTCGTGGGCGGCATCATGATGTTCCTGCTGGCCTTCATCGCCGTGATGATGGCCTGACCCCTTCGGCAGCCATCACCAGCAGCCCCGCAGCGCGGGGCTTTTTTTCGTCCCGTACCACCCCCTTATCCCCGTCTGACCTGGAGAATTCCCATGAGACCCGGACACGCACTCGTCCTTTTTTCCGGCGGCCAGGACTCCACCACCTGTCTGGCCTGGGCGCTGGAAAACTTCGCCCATGTGGAAACCATCGGCTTTGACTACGGCCAGCGCCACCACATCGAGCTGCAGGCACGCCAGACGGTGCTGGCGTCGCTGCGTGCACAGTTCCCGCACTGGGCGGAAAAGCTGGGCGACGACCACATGCTGGACCTGGCGGTGCTGGGCCACATCAGCGACACGGCACTGACCAGCGACACCGAGATCCAGATGACCACCGCCGGCCTGCCCAATACCTTTGTGCCCGGGCGCAACCTGCTGTTCTTTCAGCTGGCGGCCGCCGTGGGCTACCGGCGCGGGCTGCACACGCTGGTGGGCGGCATGTGCGAGACCGATTTCTCAGGCTACCCCGACTGCCGCGACGACACCCTGAAGGCGCTGCAGGTGGCGGTGTCGCTGGGCATGGGCCAGCGTTTCACCTTCGACACCCCGCTGATGTGGCTGGACAAGGCGGAGACCTGGGAGCTGGCCCGGTCGCTGGGCGGGCAGGCACTGGTGGACGTGATCGTGCACGACTCGCACACCTGCTACCACGGCGTGCGCGACGCGCTGCATGCCTGGGGCCATGGCTGCGGCACCTGCCCGGCCTGCGCGCTGCGCAAGAACGGCTACGAGCGTTGGACAGGCGGCTCGGCCAGCCTTTGATGCGCCGGCACCGGGCAAATGGATGCATAACCTCATGTTATTTTTGCATAATTTTGCCCCCTGTCTGACAGACAAACGGGCGGCAGATTCATAAAATTGACATCCCAGCCGACCCGCGGAATCCGTGGAATAGCCTCCACCCCGTGGGGCTGACACACGCACCCGCCCGCCGACTGAGCACGTAAGCCGTTTTTTCAAAGGCAGCGCTCAGCACCGCAACTGCGCCAGGCCTTGCCGCGATCCTCCGGGTCTGCTTCCTTTGAAAAAACTGTTTTTCAACTTAGGAAGCTCCCCCGATGAACGCACCCACCATGCAGGGCCTGAATCTCAACGCCCCCTCTTTCGTCAAAAACGCCCGGCTGCTCGCCTGGGTGGCCGACATGGCCGCCCTGTGCAAACCCGACACCATTTACTGGTGTGATGGCACGAAGGAAGAATACGACCGCCTATGCCAGCAGCTGGTCGATGCAGGCACCTTCAAGAAGCTCAACCCCGCCAAGCGCCCCGGCAGCTTCCTGGCCTGGTCCGACCCGTCGGACGTGGCCCGCGTGGAAGACCGCACCTATATCTGCTCGGCCGCCAAGGAAGACGCAGGCCCCACCAACAACTGGATGGCGCCCGCCGAGATGCGCACCACGCTGCAGCCCCTGTTCGACGGCTGCATGAAAGGCCGCACGATGTATGTGGTGCCCTTCAGCATGGGCCCGCTGGGCAGCCACATCGCCCACATCGGCGTGGAACTGACCGACAGCGCCTACGTGGCCGTGAACCAGCGCCTGATGACCCGCATGGGCAAGGCCGTGTACGACGTGCTGGGCGTGGAAGGCGAATTCGTGCCCTGCATGCACACCGTGGGCGCCCCCCTGGCAGACGGCGAGAAGGACACCACGAGCTGGCCCTGCAACCCCAAGGTAAAGTACATCGTGCACTACCCCGAAACGCGCGAAATCTGGTCCTACGGCTCCGGCTACGGCGGCAACGCGCTGCTGGGCAAGAAGTGCCTGGCCCTGCGCATCGCCTCCACCATGGGCCGCGACCAGGGCTGGCTGGCAGAACACATGCTCATCCTGGGCGTGACCAACCCTGAAGGCAAGAAGTACCACGTGGCAGCGGCCTTCCCCAGCGCCTGCGGCAAGACCAA
>JADMJR010000020.1 GCA_018780365.1 Acidovorax sp.
GCGATGTCGCGGTTGCCGTGCTGGCTGCGGCCGTCCTGGCACTGCACCACGATGCCGGTGGGCATGTGGGTCAGGCGCACGGCCGAGTCGGTCTTGTTGATGTGCTGGCCGCCCGCGCCGCTGGCACGGAAGGTGTCGGTGCGCACGTCGCTGGGGTTGATGTTGATCTCGATCGAATCATCAATCTCGGGGTACACAAACACCGAGGCGAACGAGGTATGGCGCCCGCCCGACGAGTCAAACGGCGACTTGCGCACCAGGCGGTGCACGCCGGTTTCGGTGCGCAGCAGGCCAAAGGCGTATTCGCCCTCGATCTTGATGGTGGCGCCCTTGATGCCGGCGGTGTCGCCGTCGGTGATGTCTTCCACGGTGGCGGTGAAGCCCTTGCGTTCCGCGTACTTGAGGTACTGGCGCAGCAGCATGCTGGCCCAGTCGCACGCCTCGGTGCCACCGGCGCCGGCCTGGATGTCCACAAAGCAGTTGAGCGGGTCGGCCTCGTTGCGGAACATGCGGCGGAACTCCAGCTCTTCGATGAACGGGCGCAGCTTGGCGGTCTCGGCCTCGATGGTGATCAGGCCGGGCTCGTCGCCTTCTTCCTTGCTCATGTCATAGAGCTCGGTGTTGTCGGCCAGCTCGCGCGTGAGTTTGTCGAGCGTGACGACCACGCCGGACAGCGACTTTTGTTCCTTGCCCAGCTCCTGGGCCTTCTTCGGGTCGTTCCAGACCGCAGGGTCTTCCAGCGATGCGTTTACCGTGCGCAGGCGTTCAAATTTGGCATCGAAGTCAAAGATACCTCCGTAACTCTTGCGTGCGCAGAGCCAGGTCTTGGAGGGTGGTGCCGATGAGGTTGATGCGTTCTGCGTCCATGATTCTTGTCCTGGGTGTTCTGTGGAATAACCCACGATTTTCTCATGGGATGGCAAACCACCCCGACAAAGTCCTGCGACAGGCGCTGGAGCGCGCAGGTGGCGGCTTGCCTGGCCGCTGCAGGGCGGGTGGAATATCAAAATTGATAGCTGCTTGCGCTTGATGGTAGGGCGCTACAGGCTGTTTTCTCTTAAATCTGTGCAGGGTGTTCCAGAAATTCTTCGATCAGGCGGGCCACCTGCTCGGGCTGGTCGTGGTGCAGCATGTGGGCTGCGTCGTGCACGACGGCCGTGCGGCAATCGCGCACATGGGTCAGGCGCTGGTGGTATTCCGTGAGGCTGTACTTGCCCTTCCACCACTGGCCCAGGCTGTCGTCGCCGGCCTCCACGGCCAGCACGGGGACGGTGATGTTCTGGTAGAGCGCCATCGCTTCGTCAAGGCGGTACAGCTGGGCGCTGGTGATTTTGTGGGCCGGGTCGCCCAGGATCTCCCACTGGCCCTGTGCATTGGGCCGCGCCCAGTGGCCAGCCAGCCACTGCGCCTTGTCTTCGGAGAGGCGCGGGTTGGTTTTCATCAGGCGGCGGGCCACGCCTTCCTGGCTGTCGTAGCCCTTGAGGGCCATGTCGCCGGTGTGCAGCTGCTTGATCTCGTCGATCCACTGCCCATAGCGCTTGGGCGCTTGCTCGGGCCGTGTGGCGGGCATGCCGAAGCCCTCCAGGTTCACGAGGCGGCGGATGCGTGCGGGCCGCACGCCCGCATACATCATGGCGACGTTGCCGCCCATGCTGTGGCCGACGAGGTCAACGGCCTCGCCAGGCGCGCAGTGGTCGAGCAGCAGGTCCAGGTCGGCCAGGTAGTCGGCAAACACGTAGTGGTCCACCGGTGCGCCGGTGGTGAGGCCAAAGCCGCGCCAGTCGGGCGCGATGATGCGGCGCTCCTGCCGCAGCGCGTCCACCGTGAACTGGTAGGACGCGCTCACGTCCATCCAGCCGTGCAGCAGCACCAGCGTGGGCAGAGGGCTGGTATCGGGCCCCCAGTGGCGGACGTGGTAGTTCAGGTGGCGCATGGCCAACATGCTGCTGCGCGAGGGTTTGAGGGCTTGGTACATGAGGGTCTCAGGAGGAGGGGCCTCCGGGGCCTCCCACCGAGGTGTTCGGCAGGACCTTTGGGCCACAGGAGAGCGGGTTTGGTGGCATGTTACGTTGGCCGCCATGGCGCTGCAGGCGCGGGGCTGTCGCGCAGGTGGCTCGCTGTGATTTCGAGCGCGCAACGGTATGCCGAGGATTGGCGCTGCGATCTCACGGTGCTGCGCCCAGCCCTGCCGCACACCTTTGGCCCCTGCGCGGAACAATGGCTAGGGATAACCCGACAGGCCGTGAGACTGATGTTCCGCATCAGAAACAATGATTGGCCGTCGCAATGCGGGCGACCTACATTGGATGCACTAGAACATCCAGGAGACATCCATGCAGCGCATTCTTTGTGCGGGGGCTTTGGCCGCCGGTTTGTTGTGTGCCATGCAGGGCACACAGGCGGGCACCGTGACGGTGCTCACTTCGTTCCCCAAGGAGCTGACGGCGGCCTACCAGAAGGCCTTTGAGGCCCAGAACCCGGGCATCAAGATCGAGATTCTCAACAAGAACACCACGGCTTCCATCGCCTATGTGCGCGAGCTGCCCGAGGGCCAGCGCCCCGACATCATGTGGGCCTCGGCGCCCGATGCGTTCGAGGTGCTGGGGCGCAACAAGCTGCTGCAGGCCGCGCCCGAAACCAAGAACCCCAACGCGCCAGCCAAGATCGGAAACTACCCGCTCAATGACCCGCAGGGCCTGTACTACGGCCAGGCGCTGGCGGGCTACGGCATCATGTGGAACACGCGCTACCTGCAGGCCAACAAGCTGCCCGCGCCCAAGGAGTGGGCCGACCTCACGCGCCCGGAGTATTTTGGCCATGTGGCGATCTCCTCGCCGTCGCGCTCGGGCACCACGCAGCTCACGGTCGAGACCATCTTGCAGGGCGAGGGTTGGGACAAGGGCTGGTCGCAGCTGCTGGCGATGATGGGCAATGCCGCCGCCGTGACCGACCGCAGCTTCGCCGTGCCCGATGGCGTGAACAACGGCCAGTACGGCATTGGCATCGTGATCGACTTCTTCGGCCTGGCGGGCAAGTATTCGGGCTTTCCGGTGGACTTCGCCTACCCGGCCATGACGGCCGTGGTGCCGGCCAATATTGCCCTCATCGCCGGTGGCAAGAACGCCGCCGAGGCCAAGAAATTCATGGCTTTCAGCATGTCGGCGGAGGGGCAGCAGTTGCTGTTTGACCCCAAGATCAGTCGCCTGCCCATCCCGCCCTACAGCAGCCTGAAGGCGCCCGTCGGCTACCCGGTGCCGCAGGATGTGGCGCAGCGCGCCAAGGTCCAGTTCGACGCTGTGTTGTCGGAGGCTTGCTACCGGGTGGTCACCAGCCTGTTCGATCAGATGGTGACCTTCCGCTTGAAGGAGCTGCAGGCCGCCACGCGTGCCATCCACGATGCTGACAAGGCCCTCAAGGCCAAGCCCAACGCCAAGGGCTCGGAGCTGCTGCAGCAGGCGCGCAGCCTGGCCTATTCGTCGCTGGTGGGCGAGGCCAACGTGAAGAACGACGAGTTCCTGGACCTGTTCCGCAAAAACCGCCGCGACGTGGCCGTGTCCAAGCAGCTCACGGGGCTGGAGCAGTTGTGGGCGACGAAGGCGCGCGACAACTATGAGCGCGCTGGCCAGCTGGCCGCCCAGGCCCGGGGCATGGCCAAGTAATTCATCCATCCACAGGCGCCGCAGCTCGCTGGCGGCGCCGTTTCGGAACATCACCATGTCTGCTGTCTATTCGGAGCCCGGCACCGCCGGGCCGTCCGCCGGTCGCCTGCGCTGGTTGCGCGCCCTGACGGGCGTGGGGCCCTGGGTCGCCTTCGGGCTGATTCTGATTTTTCTCGTGCTCTTTTTGCTGCTGCCGGTGGGGTTGGTGGTCTACACCGCCTTCATCAACGAAACCGGGGCGCTCACGCTGGGGCATTTCGCCAACTTCTTTGAACAGTCGGTGTTCCGGGAGTCGTTCTTCAACAGTCTCATCGTGTCGCTGGCCAGCGTGTTCTTTGCCAGCCTGATCGCGGTGCCGCTGGCCTATCTCACGGTGCGCTTCGAGTTTCGCGGCGCGCTGCTGATCCAGACGCTGGGTGTGCTGCCGCTGATCATGCCGCCCTTTGTCGGGGCGGTGGCGCTGCAGCTGATCTTTGGCCGCAATGGCTCGGTGAACCTGCTGCTCAATGAGTATTTCGGCTTCACCATTCCCATCATGGATGGGCTGGTGGGCGTGACCTTTGTCGAGAGCATCCACTACTTTCCGTTCATCCTGCTCAACCTGGTCGCGTCGATGCGCAACATCGACGGGGCCATGGAAGAGTCGGCGCTGAACCTGGGGGCGCGCGGCTGGCGGCTGTTCCGCCGCGTGATCTTCCCGCTGGCCATGCCGGGCTACCTGGCCGGTGCGGCCCTGGTCTTCGTGAAGGTGTTCGACGACCTGGGCACGCCGCTGGTGATGGGCGTGACCAATATGCTCGCGCCCCAGGCCTATCTGCGCATCACCTCGGTGGGCATCGACGACCCGTTGGGCTATGTGATCAGCGTGATCATGATCGCGTTCTCGATCCTCGCGCTGTGGCTGGCGGCCCGCGTGATGAAGGGCCGGGACTACGCCACGCTGCAAAAGGGCGGCAGCTCGCTGCAGCGGCGCCAGCTGGGCGCCTGGGAGTCGGTGCTGGCCTACGGCTGGATCGGGCTGATCCTGCTGGTCACGCTGGCACCGCACATCGGCATCCTGCTGATGTCGTTCTCCAAGGTGTGGAGCTTCTCGGTGCTGCCCGATGCCTACACGCTGGAGCATTACGCCACTGTGTTCACCGATGCTGGCGGCATGATCGGCAACACGCTGATGTACTGCTTCATCGCGGCCGGGCTGGACGTGGTCATCGGCACGGCCATCGCCTACCTGATCCTGCGCACCCAGCTGCCGGCACGCCGCTGGCTCGACTACCTGGCTTCGGCCGCGCTGGCCATCCCTGGCCTGGTGCTGGCGATTGGCTACCTGCGCCTGTTCAAGGGCGTGAACCTGCCGTTCACCGACACGCCGATGGTCACGACCTGGGTGCTGATCATGCTGGCCTATGCCGTGCGGCGCCTGCCGTATGCGCTGCGCTCGTGCATGGCGGCGCTGCAGCAGGTGCATGTGTCGCTGGAGGAGGCGGCGCAGAGCCTGGGGGCCTCGCGGCTGAGCACCATCCGCCGTGTGATGGTGCCGCTGATGATGGGCGGCATCCTGGCCGGCTTCGTCACCAGCTTCATCACGGCGGCGGTGGAGCTGTCGGCCACCATCCTGCTGGCATCGGCCCAGAGCCAGGCACCGATGAGCTACGGCATCTACCTGTACATGCAGAGCATCTCGGGCCGGGGCCCGGGCGCGGCGCTGGGTGTGCTGGCCGTGGTGGTCGTGGGTCTGGGCACGTATTTCTCGCACCGCTTCGTGGAGCGCTCGCGCACCACGGTGCAAGCCAAACAAGGTTGAATCCATGCATCTGAACAAAGTCTCTCTCGAAGCCCGGCACATCAGCCTGAGCTATGGCAGCACCGAGGTGCTGCGCGACGTCAATCTGCGCATCGAACCCGGTGAGTTCTTCGCGCTGCTGGGGCCCTCGGGCTCGGGCAAGTCCACGCTGCTGCGGCTGATCGCCGGCTTCAACCAGCACCAGCGCGGCGAGCTGCTGGTGGATGGGCAGGACATCACTGGCACGCCGCCGCACGCGCGCAACGTGGGCATGGTGTTCCAGAACTACGCGCTGTGGCCGCACATGACGGTGTGGGACAACGTGGCTTTCGGTCTGGTGGAGCGGCGCGAGACCAAGGATGCCATCCGCCGCAAGGTGGGCGCGGTGCTGGAGCTGGTGGGCCTGGCCGCCTACGCGCAGCGCCGGCCCGGGCAACTGTCGGGCGGGCAGCAGCAGCGCGTGGCGCTGGCGCGCACCGTGGTCATCGAGCCCAAGCTGCTGCTGCTCGATGAGCCGCTGTCCAACCTGGACAAGCAGCTGCGCGTGCAGATGCGCGAGGAGCTCAAGAACCTGCAGCGCAAGCTGGGGCTGACCACGATCTTCGTGACGCACGACCAGGAAGAGGCCATGACCACTGCCGACCGCATGGCCGTGCTGGACAAGGGCATCCTGCAGCAGGTGGGTGCCGCCACCGGGCTGTACGACTTTCCCATCAACCGCTTCGTGGCGGGCTTTGTGGGCACGGCCAATTTGCTGGAGGGGCAGGTGGTGTCGGTCGGCGGCGAGACGTTGGTGTTCCGCGTGGAGGGTCTGGGCAACCTCACGCTGCCCCGGCCGGCCGATCCTCCCGCCGTGGGCGCTGCGGCCCTGGCCTTTCGGCCGCACCAGGTAAGCATCCGCGTGCGCGACGAGCAGGTCGATGCCTCGCGGCTGTGGCTCAACGGGTTGGTGGAGAGCGCAGAGTTCCTGGGTGAATTCTCGCGCTACCGGGTGCGCGTGGGTGAGGTGGCCATGGTCACCGACCAACCGCACTATGCCGGGCTGGCCATGTTTGCGCCGGGCTCGGAGGTGCGCTTAGGCATCGAGCCCACGCAGGTGCGCTTCCTGGACCAATAAGAAGGTGTGAACGAACCCGCCATGCCCGCTCATGCCGCCAAAACACGCGCGCTCGTCGTTGCAAATGCTCGCCATAGCCCGAGCTATGACTGCGCTTTGCGCCTAGATCGCGCGCGTTTTGACCGCCTGCTCGGACACGCCGGATTCATTCGCACCTTCTGACCACGCCACAATGCAGCCCGATGCCTGAACCTTTCTTCCGCCTTCACTCCGTGGCCTGAGCGGCATGGAGATCTACCAACTGCGTGCCTTCGTCACGGCGGCCAAGCTTGGCCACGTGACCCGCACCGCCGAGGCCCTGCACCTGACCCAGCCGGCCATCACTGCCCAGATCAAGGCGCTGGAGGAGGAGCTGGGCGTGGCCCTGTTCGACCGGCGGCCGGGCCGCATCAGCCTGACCCGCGCCGGCGAGGCCTTGCTGCCCGAGGCCGAGAACGTGCTGACGGCCGCTGGCCACCTGCTGGGCAAGGCGCGTGACCTGCAGGGCGAGGTCACGGGTTCGCTCACCCTGGGCACGGTGGCCGACCCCGACACCCTGCGTCTGGGCTCGCTGCTCGGTGCGCTGGTGCGCAGCCTGCCCCTGCTGGAGATCCGCACGCGCAACGGCCCTGCCGAGGAACTGCGCGAGCAGGTCGCGGCAGGGCTGCTGCAAGGGGCGTTCTACATCGGCCCCAACATCCCGCGCGAAGTGATGGGCCTGGCGCTGCAGACCATCCACTACCGCATTGCCGGGCCCGCCAGCCAGGCCCCGCAGGTGCTGCACGCGGGCTGGCGCGACATCGCGACCATGCCCTGGATCGGTGCGCCGCCGCTGCACCATGTGCAGACGCTGATGCGCGATATGTTCGCGCGCCAGGGGCTCACGCCGCACCAGGTGATCGAGTCCGACGAGGTCTCGTTGCCGCAGAGCCTGGTGCGCGCAGGCGTGGGCCTGTCGCTGCTGCGCGAGGACGTGGCGCTGCCCGCCAGCGAGCGCGGCGAGGTGGTGATCTGGCCGCATGCCCGGGTGGGGGCGCTCTTGAGCTTCATCTACCCGAGGGCTGCCGAGCACGATCCGGCCATCGTGGCCACGCTGCAGCTGCTGCGCACGGTGTGGGGGTTGTCCAGCTAGCTTGCGGCCTTGTTTCGGGGTTGCAGAAGCTCATGCCTGCAGAGTTTGTTGGCAACCCGTAAACTGCGCGGCTTGCCAACGGAGTCCGCATGAAAACCATCCAGCTCGGTCAGAGCGATCTGCACGTCACCCCTATTTGCCTGGGCACCATGACCTTTGGTGAACAGGTCAACGAATCCGATTCCCATGCCATCCTCGACCACTCGCTGGCAGGGGGCGTGAACTTCATCGATACGGCCGAGATGTACTCGGTGCCCGCCAAGGCCGAGACCTGTGGCTCCACCGAAACCATCATCGGCAATTGGTTTGCCAAGCACCCTGGCGCTCGCCAAAAACTTGTGGTGGCGACCAAGGTGGCAGGCCCCTCGCGCGGCATGCCCTGGGTGCGTGACAGCAAGGGCATGACCGCCAAGGACATTGTTGCCTCGTGCGAAGGCAGCCTGCGCCGCCTGCAGACCGATGTGATCGATCTGTACCAGATCCACTGGCCCGAGCGCCATGTGCCAGCCTTCGGCGCGCTGTACTACGACCCCGCCAAGGAAACCTCCGCTACGCCCATCCACGAGCAGCTCGACGCGCTGGCGGGCCTGGTCAAGGCCGGCAAGGTGCGGCACATCGGCTTGTCCAACGAGACACCTTTTGGCGTGCACGAATTCGTGCGCCTGGCCGAGCAGCACGGCCTGCCGCGCGTGGCCACGGTGCAGAACCCCTATTGCCTGATCAACCGCACCTGGGAAAACGCACTCGACGAAACCTGCCACCGGTTGGAGGTATCGCTGTTGGCGTATTCGCCGCTGGGCTTTGGCCTGCTGACCGGCAAGTACGACGACAGCGGAATCACCGGTCCGAATGCCCCGCAGGGCGCGCGCATCGCCACCTATGAATCGGTGCGCAAGCAGCGCTGGGGCCGCCCAGAGGCGCTGGCTGCATCGCGCCGCTACAACCAGCTGGCCCGCGACAACGGGCTCACGCCCACACAGATGGCGCTGGCGTTCTGCTACACCAAGTGGCAGGTGGCCAGCACCATCATTGGCGTGACATCGTTGGCGCAGCTGGATGAAGACTTGAACGCCTGGGGCACCACGCTGTCGCCCGAAGTATTGAAGGAAATCGACGCGATCCGCTGGGAAGTGCGCGACCCGGCACTGTGACCGAGGGCGGGGCGTTGCCCTGCAGATCCGCAAGAACAAAAAGGGGCCGCTCAGGCCCCTTTGTTTTTCTGCGAATCTTCATGCACTGCCGTCAGGCGGTCGCTCCCTGATGGGTGGTACGTCCTTCCGTCCACGGGGTTCCTTGCAGCTCACCCAGATCCCAGAACAACCCGGCCATCACCGCCAGCCCTTCACGCGCCACGGGCGCCAGCAGGTGCTCGTTCGGCGCATGCTGGGCGCAGGCCGGGTACGAGTGGGGCACCCACAGCGTGGGCAGGCCCAGCTGGTCGGCAAAGATGTCGTTGGGCAGCGAGCCTGCCAGGTTGGGCAGCAGCGTGGCGGGTTGGCCCGCACTGGCCTGCAATGAGGCCAGGGTCCAATCCACCCAGGGGTTGTGCAGATCGAGCCGTGTGGCGCCGCAGAGCATGCCCATGGTGATTTCCACCTGGCTGAAGCCGTGTGCGTCCAGGTGCTTGCGCAGCGTGGTTTCCACGTTCTTCCAATCGGTGCCCACCACAAAGCGCAATTGGCAATGCGCCACTGCCTGCGATGGAATGGCGTTGATCGGCCGCTGCGCGTTGCCCGCGCCCAGCGCCAGCACCTCCAGCGTGTTCCAGCCCACGAGCTGTTCAGCCGGTGTGAGGCCCGGTTCGCCCCAGCCGGGCGTGAGCGCGGGGTCGTCGGCTCCGGCACCGATCACCACGTCTTTCAACGCCGTGCGCAGCTTGTCAGGCACCGAAGGCGGTAGCAGGCCTTGGATGAGGATGCGGCCCTTGGCGTCCACCAGCGTGGCCAGTGCGTGTGTGAGCACGGTGGCCGGGTTGGCCAGCACGCCGCCCCAGTTGCCCGAGTGGTAGGCCTTGTCGCGGCTGCGCACGGTCAGCGCAAAGTTGATGGCGCCCCGCGAGCCCAGGAAGAGAGTGGGGTGGCCCGCGTTCACGCGGGGGCCATCGCTGGCCACAAACAGGTCGGCCTTCAGCGCGTCGCTGTGTTGCTCGCAGAAGGCGCCCAGGCCGGGCGATCCGGCTTCCTCTCCCATCTCCATGAGCAGCGTCACGTTGTAGCCCAGCCGGCCACCCCGGGCCTCGATGGTGTGGGCCAGGGCGGCCAGGCTTACCGTGTGCTGACCCTTGTTGTCGGCCGTGCCCCGGCCATACCAGCGCTCGCCTTCGATGGTCAGTTCCCAGGGCGAGAGGCCCTCGCGCCATTGGCTGTCCTGCCCATTGACTACGTCGCCGTGGCCGTAGGTGAGCACGGTGGGCAGGGCCGGGTCTTCCACCCGCCGGGCGAGGAGGAAGGGGCCGCCCTGCGGCGAAGGGTTGTCGAGCACCTGGCACTCGAAACCCAGCGGCTCCAGCCAGGGCACCATTTCGTCGGTGAGGTAGGCGCGGAGTTCGGGTGGCAGCTTGCCGGTGTCGCTTTCGGTGCGCCAGGCCACGCGGCGGCGCAGGTCGGTGGCAAAGCGGCCGTCGTCGAAGTAGCGCTGGACGTTCTCGATCAGTTGTGGTCGGTTCATGGTGTGGGTACTTGCTGGTGTTGTCGGTGCACTCGTCAATCCACCACGATCTTGGCGCGGTGGGCCAGCGCGCGGTAGCGGCCGATTTCGTTGTCCATGGCCGCGTGCATGGCTTTCGGGCCCACAAACACGGGCTCCATGCCCTGGGCACGGATCTGCTCCTGCAGGTGGGGGTCGCGCATCGCGGCTTCCACTTCCCTGATCAGCTTGTCCACGATGGGGGCGGGCGTGCGTGCGGGGGCTGCCACGGCATACCAGCCGTCAAAGGCGGCATCCGGCAGTTTCTGTTCCACCACGGTGGGCACCGAGGGCAGGGCACGTGCGCGTTCGTTGCCCGCAATCGCCAGCGCCCGCAATTTGCCAGAACGTACATGCGGTGCGGCACTGGCCACGGTGTCGATGGCCATCTGGATCTCGCCGCCGATCAGCCCCATCATGGCCTGCGCGCTGCCCCGGTAGGGCACGTCCTGCAGGCGCACGTCCGCTGCCTGCTCCAGCAGTGCACCGACCAGGTGCGGGGCCGAGCCCGAGCCGAACGTGGCGTAGTTGATGGTTTTGGGCGCTGCCTTGGCCGCCGCCAGCAGTGCGGCCAGGTCCTTGTAGGGCGCGTTGGTGTTGACCACGATCACCAGTGGTGCGCGCGCCACGATGGCCACAGGGGCCAGGTCCTTGAGCGGGTCGTAAGGCAGCTTGTGGCGCAGCGCGGCATTCACGGTGTAGCTGGTGGAGCCTGACACCAGCAGGGTGTAGCCGTCGGGTTCGGCTTTGACCACGTTCTCGGTGCCGATGATGGTGGACGCGCCGGGCTTGTTGTCGGTGACCACGGGCTGGCCCAGGCGCGCGGACAGCTTCTGGCCCAGGGCGCGGGCCACGGCATCGGTGCCGCCGCCGGGCGGGAAGGGCACCACCATACGCACGGGGCGCTGGGGCCATGCCTCGGAGGGCGTGGTGGTCTGGGCAAACGACAGGCTACTGCCGCTGGCGAGGAGGGCCAGGGCAGCGGACAACAGCGAGGCTCGAACAAGGCGTTTCATGCGGACTCCGGTGGTAAGGGCTCCTGCAGCAGCGGTTTGCGCAAGAGCATGGGTGAATTGGAGCCTCAAGCCATGCAAGATGGATGCTGGTTTACCATTGCTTGGAATAGAGATTTGGCAATTGATCATTGCCTTTTAGTGATTGGAAAAGCCATGGCTATTTCATTGCTCAGCCTGCCCCTGCGCTACTTTCTGGAAGTGGCGCGCACCGGCTCCGTCAACCAGGCGGCGCAGCGCCTGCACGTGGCGGCGTCGGCCGTGAGCCGACAGCTGGGCAAGCTGGAGGACAGCCTGGGCGTGGTGCTGTTCGAGCGCCAGGCGCGTGGCATGTCCCTGACCGAGGCGGGCACCCGGCTGCTGGCACATGCCAGTGCGCACGATGCACAGGCGCTGGAGCTGGTCGAGCAACTGCAGGACTTGTCAGCGCAAGGTGCCCTGCGGGTGCGGCTGGCCTGTACCGAAGGGTTTGCGGCCGGTTTCATGCCGCTGGTGATGGCAGGTCTTCGCCAGGCACATCCGCAGGTGCAGCTGCAGTTGCAGGTGGCTGTGCCGCAGGAGGTGTCGGCCCTGGTGCTGCGCGGCGAGGTCGATCTGGCGCTGAAGTACAGCGTGGCGCCCGAGAAGGGCCTGCAGGTGCTGCATTCGGCCATTGCGCCTATCTACGCCATCATGCCGGCGCAGCATCCTCTGGCCCGCCAGCGCAGCGTGAGCGTGGCCGACGTGGTGCGCTACCCGCTGCTGCTGGGCGCGGCCAATACCACCGGGCGGCAGCTGTTTGACCTGAGCTGCGCGGTGCAGGGCCTGCGTTATGTGCCGGCGGTGGAAAGCAATTTCTCGTCGGCCCTGTTGCCACTGTTGAGCGGGCAGGACGTGGTGCTGGCCAGCTACCTCACGGCGGCGCGCTGGGTGGAGGCCGGCCTGCTGGCTGCCCGGCCGTTCGACGAGGCCCAGCTGCAGCAGCGACGCCTGCAGGTGCTGGCAGCACAATGCCGCGTGCCATCTGCGCTGGTGCAGCAGTTCACGCAGCTGCTGGTGGCGGCCATCGAGCAGTATGGCAAGCGCAAGGTAGGGCGGCGCCGCAAGGCGGCCGTGGTGCCGGGCGCCGTGTTCTGAAGCCCCGGGCATTGTCCGGGGCGTTCACATTTGGATACGGATACCATCGGTGCCCTACCCGAACCGCACCATGGCCAAGAAAGAACACGTTTCCGAGACCCAAGCCACCCAGTTGCTCCGGGCGAACAAGGTGGCGTTCACCGAGCACCCCTACGAGTACCTGGAGCACGGCGGCGCCATGCACAGCGCCGAGGTGCTGGGGCTGGACCCATTCACTGTGGTCAAGACACTCGTCATGCAGGACCAGGACACCAAGCCGCTGTTGGTGCTGATGCATGGCAACCGCAAGGTCTCGACCAAAAACCTCGCGCGCCAGATTGGTGCCAAGTCGGTGGAGCCCTGCGCGCCCGAGGTGGCCAACCGCCACAGTGGCTACCTGGTGGGGGGCACTTCGCCCTTTGGCACACGGCGCGCCATGCCGGTTTTTATCGAGGAAACCATCCTTGCGCTGCCGCGCATTGCCATCAATGGCGGGCGCCGGGGCTTTCTGGTCCAGATCGACCCGCAGGTGTGTGTGCAGTTGCTGGGTGCCAAGCCGGTGCACTGCGCGCTGGCAGAATAGCGCCGCCGCGAAATACAGCCCTTGAGAAGGCTGACCCATTGATTACCAAGGAGTTGCTTTGACCGCCGTCTATCCTGTTCTTGCCGCCGTGGCCGCCTACCTGCTGGGCTCGCTCTCGTTCGCCGTCATCGTGACGCGTGTGATGGGGCTGAGCGATCCACGCACCTATGGCAGCAAGAACCCGGGTGCGACCAATGTGCTGCGCTCGGGCAGCAAGGTCGCAGCCATCATTACCCTGCTGCTGGATGCCGTGAAGGGCTGGCTGCCTGTGGCGCTGGTGATGTGGTTTGGCCACCCCTATGGCCTGGAAGACGGCACTGTGGCCATGGTCGGGCTGGCTGCGTTCCTGGGGCATTTGTGGCCGGTGTTTTTCCGGTTTGAAGGGGGCAAAGGCGTGGCCACGGCACTGGGCGTGCTGGTGGGCATCAGCGGTTGGCTGGGCCTGGCTACGGCAGCCACCTGGCTCATCATCGCCTTCTTCTTTCGCTATTCATCGCTGGCGTCGCTGGTGGCCGCTGCGTTTGCCCCGGTGTACTACCTGCTGGTAGACGGTGTGGTCTGGTATGCCGAGGCGACGATTGCCGCCTCGATGGTGGTGATGGCGCTGCTGCTGGCCTGGCGACACAAAGAGAACATCCAGCGGCTGATTGCTGGCAAGGAGTCACGCCTGGGCAGCAAGAAGGACAAGCCGGGTGCGGGCGCTGAGGTGCCTCCAGGTAAAACGCCCGGCAAAACATCCAAGTAGTCAGCAGGTGCTCAGAGCGTCCCAGGCCCCGTGATCAGTCCCCGCAGTCTCGCTCCGTGCTGGGCTGCATAGAGACCCAGCCGCACCATGGTGCGGTGATTGAGTTCCAGGCTCACGGCTGAGCGCGCCAGCGCCGACTGGATGCGCGGTTTTCCAGAGGCTGTCTGGTACAGGCTGGGCTGGGTATGGTGGGTGCCGGTGCGGTCAAGCAGGCTGGCCACCAGCGGGTGGTTGGCCTTGTCGCTGCGGCGCAGCACGATGGCGGTTTCGCCGTTGTCCAGTTTCACAAAGGTGCCTGGCGGGCACAGGCCGATGGAGCGCACCAGGGTGTAGCTCACCTCATCGCGCTGGTCCACCTCCTGCCCCACGATGGCGCGCACCGAATCGGTGGCGCTGCGGCCGGCGCGTGACTTGCGCGGGCTGATCATGGCCGCATAGCGGTCGATGGTGCCCAGGATGCGGGTCAGGCGGTCCTCCGGCTCCTGGTTGGCCAGGGGCACGCGCTCTGCAATGCTGGCGTGGTGTTGTCCCACCACATCCAGCCAGAGCGCATCGCTGATGAACAGGCGCTCCAGCAGCATCATGCTTTCTTCCGGGTGGCTCTTGATGGCCTCTTGCTGCGCGGCGGTGGGGCGCTCGCGCTGCTCTGCGAGCTCGTCCTGCAGCGTGGTCATGCCAATGTTCATCGTGAGCGCTGCGCGCACCAGGCTGTCGCGCTCGCGCTGGGGCAGCTTGAGTTCGAGCGCCATGATGTGGCACAGCGTGCCACACACCAGCGCATGCGATGCGCTGTAGCCCACCGTGGAGGTGGATGCGAGCTGGAACATCAGGTACAGCGCCGCATCGATGTCGTGCGCCACCAGGTCCTGCAGCCAGGCGTCGAACTGCCGCACCTTGCCGGGAAAGTCCTGCACCTGCAAGGGCCGGGCCAACAGCACCGACAGTGCCGACTCCAGGTCGGACCAGAGGCTCAGAAGATCCTCATACTCCCCCTCAGAGTGCGGGTGGCTGGCGGTGGGGTGGGCAGACATTGCGAGGGTCAGTTGCGTTTTTCCAGCACCATCTGGTCGTTGCTGCGGGTCATCTGGAACTCGTTCAGAAAGCTGTTGCCCAGCAGCACATAGGGCATGGGCTGGGAGGTGATGATGGCTTCTACGCCAAACACCTCCACATCGCCAATGCGCACGGAGTCGAGTTTCATGCGCCACCCTTGCCCGATGCCGTTGGCCGTGCTCATGCGCACAGGCTGGCCGTTCTGGTACTTCAGGCCCATCCGGTCGGCGTCTGGTCGGCCGATGGCGATGGTGGACGCGCCGGTATCCACCATGTACTGCATGACTTGTCCATTGATGGAGCCGCTGTTCACAAAATGCCCACGGCTGTCTGCCGTCAGTGTGACGCGCCGGCCGCTGGCACTGCCGCTGCGGCCGCCCACGCTCACCGGGGCCTCCCCCAGCCGCAGCGTGCGCCGTGCTCCTTTGACTTCGACGGTGGCTTCTTCCTTGGTGATCGCAATGACCTTGACCCCCTGGTACTCATCCCCTGCACCCACGGCGCGGGGCGGGTGGGCATCCACCACCAGCAGGGCCTTGCTGCCCAGCATGCCGGCCAGGGCCACCGATTGCGCGTGCGCCCATGCGGGTGCCACAAGCAAGCTGACCCATACCGCCATCAGCAGGTGATACCGGCGCAGCCCTGGCGAGGGCGGAGGGAAGGCCCGGAGGGCCTCAGGGGGGTGTTGTTCCATTTCAGTCGCGGAAATTGTCGAACGACAGTGGCACGTCGGTCACATCCTTGCGGATCAGCGCCATGGCGGCCTGCAGGTCGTCACGCTTGGCGCCGGTGATGCGCACTTTGTCCTCCTGGATGGCGGCCTGCACCTTGAGCTTGCTTTCCTTCATGAGCTTCTGGATTTTCTTGGCCAACTCGCTCTCGATGCCATTGCGCACCTTGATGACCTGCTTGACCTTGTCGCCGCCCATCTTCTGTACATCGCCCATGTCCAGGAAGCGCACGTCCACGTTGCGTTTGGTGAGCTTGTTGCGTAGCACGTCTTCGATCTGGGTGAGCTGGAAGTCGGCGTCACCGATCAGCGTGATGTCCTTGTCCTTGATCTCGATGCTGGCCGAAGTGCCCTTGAAGTCGAAACGGGTGCCAATTTCTTTGGCGGTGTTCTCGACCGCGTTTTTTACTTCAACCAGGTTGGCTTCACAGACGGTGTCAAAAGATGGCATGGTGGCTCTCAATCTCAGGGGAAACGGGGGCAATTCACAGGGGGCCGGAAGGGCCCGGTGCGACAATCGGGCCAATGGTAGTCGAGAAAAACGCCCCTTTGCAGCCCTGGAACACCTTTGGCATTGCCGCGCGCGCCCAAACGCTGGTGCGCGTGCATTCGGCCGCCGATGTGCTGGCGGTCCTGGCCGACCGGGAGCTGGCACCCCTGCCGAAATTTGTGCTGGGCGGTGGCAGCAACATCATCCTGACGGGCGACGTGAAGCCCGTGGTGCTCAAGATGGAGATCCAGGGCCTGCGCCTGGTGGAGGAAACCGCCAGGGCCTGGATTGTGGAGGCCGGTGCTGGCGAGGTCTGGCACGACTGTGTGGCCTGGACGCTGGCGCAGGGCTTTCCGGGCCTGGAAAACCTGGCCCTGATCCCCGGCACCGTGGGCGCATCGCCCGTGCAGAACATCGGGGCCTATGGCGTGGAGCTTCAGGATCGCTTCGAATCCCTGGACGCCATCGACCTGGCCACGGGCCGGTCGTTCACGCTGGACGCCGCGCAATGTGGTTTTGGCTACCGGGATTCGGTGTTCAAGCACGCTCCATCCGACGCGCCGGACGTGGGTGGCCTGCCGCGCGGCATGGGGCTGGAAGGGCGGGCGGTCATCACCCATGTGCGGTTTCGCCTGCCCAAACCCTGGAAACCGGTGTTGGGTTACCTCGATCTGGAGCGCCGCATGGCGGAAGAGGGGGTGGCGCACCCCACGGCTCAGCAGATATTCGGCTGGATCTGCGAGATCCGCCGCGCCAAGCTGCCCGACCCCGCCGTGGTGGGCAACGCGGGCAGTTTCTTCAAGAACCCCACGGTGTCGCCCGACCAGTGCGCCGACATCATCGCGCGCGAGCCGCGCATCGTGCACTACCCCATGCCCGACGGCAGCATCAAGCTCGCAGCGGGCTGGCTGATCGATGCCTGCGGCTGGAAGGGCAAGTCCATCGGCAAGGCGGGCGTGTATGAAAAGCAGGCCCTGGTGCTGGTGAACCGGGGGCAGGGCGCCGACAGCGTGACGGGTGGCGAGGTGATGACGCTGGCCAAGGCCATCCAGACCAGCGTGTACGAGCGCTTTGGCATCCGGCTGGAGCCGGAGCCGGTGGTGGTGTAGGCCCGCCAGACCTCCATCAGGCCCCGGCAGACACCGGCAGACCCCAGCCGTTGCACCGTACAGGCACCGGACAGGCAAAGAAAAAGCCACCAGGGTGGGTGGCTTTACTCATTTTTTGATAGCTGCTAGCGCACGATGGGTGCGCGCAAGAGCCATTTTTTGCCACTATTTTGAGTGGCAAAATCTCCAAAACTCACTTGCGGTCGTTTTCGAGCTGCGCCAGGGCGGCATTGCCACCCAGCGACAGCAGGCCTGCACGGGCATACACGCCCAGCTTGTCGCGCGTGTCCGAGATGTCCAGGTTGCGCATGGTCAGTTGGCCAATGCGGTCCAGCGGGCTGAACGGCGCGTCTTCCACTTTTTCCATCGACAGGCGCTCGGGGGCGTAGGTCAGGTTGGGCGATTCGGTGTTGAGCAGCGAATAGTCGTTGCCACGGCGCAGTTCCAGCGTCACGGTGCCGGTCACGGCGCGGGCCACCCAGCGCTGGGCGGTTTCGCGCAGCATGATGGCTTGCGGGTCGAACCAGCGGCCCTGGTACAGCAGACGGCCCAGCTTGAGGCCGTTCAAGCGGTACTGCTCGATGGTGTCTTCGTTGTGGATGCCGGTCACCAGGCGCTCGTAGGCGATGTGCAGCAGCGCCAGGCCGGGGGCCTCGTAGATGCCGCGGCTCTTGGCCTCGATGATGCGGTTCTCGATCTGGTCGCTCATGCCCAGGCCATGGCGGCCGCCGATGCGGTTGGCTTCGAGGATCAGTTCGACCGGGTCGTTGAATTCCACACCGTTCAGTGCGACGGGCTGGCCTTCTTCAAAGCGCACCGACACTTCTTCGGCCTTGACTTCGACTTCGGGCTTCCAGAACGCCACGCCCATGATGGGGTTGACGATGCGGATGCCGCTGTTCAAAAACTCCAGGTCCTTGGCCTCGTGCGTGGCGCCCAGCATATTGCTGTCGGTGCTGTAGGCCTTCTCGGCGCTCATCTTGTAGCCAAAGCCAGCCTGGGTCATGAACGCCGACATCTCGGCGCGGCCGCCCAGTTCGTCGATGAACAGCTGGTCCAGCCAGGGCTTGTAGATCTTGAGCGACGGGTTGGTCAGCAGGCCGTAGCGGTAGAAGCGCTCGATGTCGTTGCCCTTGAAGGTCGAGCCGTCGCCCCAGATGTTGACGTCGTCGTCCTTCATGGCGGCCACGAGCATGGTGCCGGTCACGGCACGGCCCAGGGGCGTGGTGTTGAAGTAGGTCAGGCCGCCGGTGGAAATGTGGAAAGCGCCGGCCTGCAGGGCGGCAATGCCTTCGTGGGCGAGTTGTGTGCGGCAGTCGACCAGGCGGGCTTTTTCAGCGCCGTATTCCATCGCCTTCTTGGGGATGGCGTCGTAGTCGGGCTCGTCGGGCTGGCCCAGGTTGGCGGTGTAGGCATAGGGCATGGCGCCCTTGAGCTTCATCCAGTGCAGCGCGGCGCTGGTATCGAGGCCGCCCGAGAAGGCGATGCCGACTTTTTGCCCCAGGGGCAGGTTTTGGAGAATGGTGGCCATGTGCGGGGTCCGTTGCGGTGTGGGGTGCGATCAGCCGAAATGGCAGATGTAGTGGTAAGCCTCGGTCACGCGGATGTCGAACTTCGAGTTGCCGGGCACGCTGAATTGGTCGCCAGCCGAAGACTTTACCCAGGCATCAGTGCCTGCGAGTTTGTATTCGCAGGAGCCCGCCACGCATTCCATGATCTCGGGCGCGCCGGTGTTGAACGTGAGCGTCGCGGGCAGCACCACGCCCACCGACTTCTTCGTGCCATCAGGGAAGGTGATGCCGTGGCTCACGCATTTGCCGTCAAAGTACACATTGGCCTGGGTGGTGACGGACACGCCGTCGATTTTTTCGGTGGTCATGGATGCGCAGGTAGGTAGGGAGGAAACCCGCGATTTTAGGGCAGGGGCTCTGCAGCACGGGCCGTGGGAGCCCACGAAACGCGCGGGTAGAACGATTGCCCCAAGAAAAAGAGCCCCGAGGGGCTCTTTTTTGTGCGGGACGGGCCACGTGGTGTGGCGTGCTGCTCAGCGCCAGTAGGGGTTGCGGTGGTGCGGGTAATACGGCCGGCCGCTGTCGTAGCCATACTCAATCACCGTGACGGGGGGCGTTACATAGGTGGGCTGCTGGTAGACAGGCTGCACCGGGTAGGTGGAGGTCACCACGCCGGGCTGGCTGTAGACACCTTGCTGCGCATAGGGGTCGGGCTGCGTGGAGTAGGTCTGGCCTGGCTGCACACTCACGGGAATCCAGCGGCCGGGGTCGTTTTGGGTGCGCGTGGTGTACTGCCTGCCTGCGTATTCGTAGACCACGTTGTAGCCCACGGTGCGGTTCTCGTAGTACGTCTCGGTGGTGCAGCGCTGCACGTTCTGGTACTGCGGCTGGCCATGGCCCTCGATCTGGTTGCCGATGACGGCACCACCCAGCACCCCGATGGCCGTGGCGGCGGCCCGGCCGCTGCCCTTGCCGATGGAGTTGCCGACGGCACCACCGGCGATGGCCCCCAGAACCGCACCGCCACCGGTGGTGCGGTTGCCGCTGTACACGGTTTCATTGCCGCACACCTGCTGGGGGATGCCCACCTGCTGCACGATGGGCGTGGCAGACAGCACGCGGCCTTGTTCTTGTGCGCTCGCCAGGGTGGCGACGGCTGCCATGGCGGAAAAAATGACAATCTTTTTCATGGAGAAACTCCTTTCGAGTCGGTACATAACGCACCAGACGGAAGAAAAGTTTAGGCCTGGAAGGTCAATTCGAGGCCCGGAGGCCGTAAATCTGCGTAAAGATTTGTGCGATTTTCCCGCGTTGGCTGGCAAATGTCAGCCTGATCGGCCGCCTTGGGCTCGTCAGCCTTTGGGGGCTGCGTCACGCCAGGCATGCCATTGGTCGGGTGCAAACCCTACGGATACCTGGGTGTGGCCCGCGCTGTGCCATTCGACGACGGGGCGCTTGATCACGCTTGGATGGTCCTGCATGAGGGCGCTGGCACTGGCGTCATCGGTGACCGCCGCCTGGGTGTCGGCATCCAGCTTGCGCCAGGTCGTGCCTTGGCGGTTGACCAGCTTTTGCCAACCCACCGCGTGCAGCCAGCCGGGGAGCTGGCTGGCCGGTACGCCCTGTTTCTTGAAATCGTGGAACTGGCAGTCCAGCCCTTGTTCGGCGAACCAGGCGCGGGATTTTTTGACGGTATCGCAATTGGGGATGCCGTAGAGGGTGATGCTGGCGTTTTTCATGCCGCGCATCATCCTCGAAAACCCAGTGGTGAATGCCGCTCGGCGACAATCCCGGGCTGTATGCAAACCAAACCCCATACCCTGGAAGGCTGGCTTCGCCATTGCGAGCAGCTGCACCCCCACAACATCGACATGGGCCTGGACCGGGTCAGTGAGGTCGCACGGCGCATGGCGCTGCGTTTTGAGTGCCCGGTGATCACGGTGGCGGGCACCAACGGCAAAGGCTCCACCTGCGCCATGCTGGAGGCAGTGGCCCAGCAGGCTGGTTATCGCACGGGGGTGTATACCTCGCCCCATCTGGTGCACTTCGAGGAGCGCTGCCGTGTGCATGGCGAGAGCGTATCTGCTTCAGATTTAATAGCGCACTTCGATGCAGTAGAGAGCGCCAGAACCCAAAATGGCAATGACGTATCGCTGACCTACTTTGAGTTCACCACCCTGGCCATCCTGCGGCTGATGAGCCACTCGCTGCTGGACGTCGCGATTCTGGAAGTCGGGTTGGGTGGCCGCCTGGATGCCACCAATATCATCGATGCCGACTGTGCTGTCATCACCAGCATCGACATCGATCACACGGAGTTCCTCGGGCCTGACCGCGAGAGCATCGGCCGCGAGAAGGCGGGCATCATGCGCACCGGCCGCCCGGTGATCGTGAGCGACCCCATGGCGCCCCAGAGTGTGGTGGACCATGCGCTGGAGATTGGTGCAGATCTCTGGAGTTTTGGGCGCGATTTCAATTTTTCGGGTGACAAGCAGCAGTGGAGCTGGGCAGGGCGGGGGCGGCGTTACGCGGGGTTGGCCTATCCTTCGCTGCGGGGCGCTAACCAGCTGGTCAACGCCTCGGGGGTGCTGGCGGCGCTGGAGGCCTTGCGGGACCGCCTGCCGGTGACCGCCCAGGCGGTGCGCAATGGCCTGGCCCTGGTGGAGCTGCCAGGCCGGTTCCAGATCGTGCCCGGGCAGCCGACCCTGGTGCTGGATGTGGCGCACAACCCCCATTCGGTGGCGGCGCTTACGGCCAACCTGGATGCCATGGGGTTTTTCCCCACCACCCATGCCGTGTTTGGTGCGATGGCCGACAAGGACCTGGCGCCCATGCTGGCCAAGGTGGGGCCCCTGGTGGACCGCTGGTATTTCACCAGTCTGCCCACCCCGCGCGCCGAGACGGCGGCTGTGTTGCAGCAGAAATGGAATGCCGTCCACATGGTGGCGGGCGGCCGGCGTGATGTCACATCCACCTTGCACGCAGACCCCATGCAGGCCTTGGATGCCGCAGTGGCTGCCGCAGACCCCGCTGATAGAATCGTGGTCTTTGGCTCGTTTTACACGGTGGGCGGTGTGTTGATCAACGGAACACCTCGCCTGCAGGCCAAACATCTGGGCCAATAGGGCAGGTTCTGAGGTCCGCACGGGTCGTTACTCCATGGCATTTTTCAAGTTTCGGTGGCCCGGGCAGGGTGAGCAGCAACAGGCCGAAAAACCGTCCAAGCGCCCGCGCACGCCGCAGGCCGAGAGTATCGAGGTGATGCGCCGCCGGGCCCGCCATCGACTCATTGGCGCCGCCGTGCTGGTGCTGGTGGGGGTGATCGGATTCCCCCTGCTGTTTGATACCCAGCCCAGGCCCATACCCGTCGATATTCCCATCGAGATTCCAGACCGCAACAAGGTCGCCCCTCTGGTGGTGCCTGCACCCGTGGCCGAGGCTCCGGTGGCCAGGCCTGCCGCCTCTGCGGCACCGCAGGAATCATCTGCAGCGCCGCGCCCTTCGCCGTCGCGCGCTGCGGCCGCCAATGGGCTCTCCGACGGGGAGGAGCTGGTGCAGGGCTCTCGTCCAGCGCCGGCAAAACCCGCGCAAATGGCTGCTGCAGCCCCCAAGCCCGAGGTCAAGCACGACACCAAGCCGCCTGTGGCACCGCCTGCGCCCGAGCCGAAGCCTGCGCAGCGTCCCGACGATTCCGCCCGTGCGCGCGCCCTGCTCGAAGGCCGCAGTGCCGAACCCGTAGCCACAACCAATGCCGAAGACGGGCGGTTCATCGTGCAGGTAGGCGCTTTTGCCGATGCCGAGAAGGCCCGTGAAGCGCGCACCAAGGTGGAGCGGGCCGGCCTCAAGACCTATACCCAGGTGGTGGACACCAAGGATGGAAAACGCACGCGGGTGCGTGTGGGGCCCTTCACCAACCGGACGGAGGCCGACAAGGCGGCCGCGCGCATCAAGGCGCTGGACCTGTCTGCATCCGTGCTGACGCTGTAAGACGTTGTTCCAAGAGACCCAGGCTTTCTTCGCCCCCATGGCTGCGCTTGACTGGATTTTTGTGGTGGTGCTGCTGGCCTCGATGCTTGTCGGGGCTTGGCGTGGACTGGTGTTTGAGGTGTTGTCGCTCTTGGGCTGGGTGGTGTCCTTTTTTGTCGCACAGTGGTTTGCGGCAGACATGGCGGCGCTGCTACCCATTGGCGAATCGGCAGGCTCGCTGCGCTATGCAGCAGGGTTTGTCGTAGTGTTTGTGGCGTCGGTTTTTGCCTGTGGATTTTTGAGCTGGCTCGCCAAAAAGGTGGTGGAGGCCATCGGCCTGCGGCCTGCGGATCGCACCCTGGGGGCGGTCTTTGGTGTGCTGCGGGGCCTGGTGCTGCTGCTGGTGGTGGCTGTGGTGGCGGGGCTGACCTCGCTGCATGAGGCGCCCTGGTGGCAGGAGTCGCAAGCAGCCCCGGTACTGGCAGAAGTGCTCAGGGGCTTGAAACCGGCGTTGCCGGAGGAATTTGGTAGGCATCTGCCTTCTTGATATCGATGGGGCAGTGGCCAAAAGCCGCTGCCATGTGGTTGCCGCGGGGCTGTTCCCGCAAACGGATGGAAAACAACTATGTGTGGAATCTTCGGCGTCGTCAGCACAACGCCCGTCAATCAGCTGATCTATGACGCCTTGCTGCTTTTGCAGCATCGTGGCCAGGACGCGGCGGGCATCGTGACCCAGCAGGGCCGCAAGTTCTTCATGCACAAGGCCAAGGGCATGGTGCGCGACGTGTTTCGCACGCGCAACATGCGGGCCTTGCCGGGCAATGTGGGCCTGGGCCAGGTGCGCTACCCCACGGCGGGCAATGCCTACAGCGAGGAAGAGGCGCAGCCCTTCTACGTGAACGCCCCGTTCGGCATTGTGCTGGTGCACAACGGCAATCTGACCAACGCCCGCGAACTGCGCACCGAGCTGTTCCAGACGGACCACCGCCACACAAACACGGACAGCGACTCCGAGGTGCTGCTGAATGTCCTGGCCCACGAGCTGGAGCGTTCCACCCGGGGCGTGCCACTGCAGGTCGAAGACGTTTTTGCCGCTGTGCGCGCCGTGCACAAGCGGATCAAGGGCTCTTATGCTGTGATCGCCCTGATTGCAGGCCATGGCCTGCTGGCGTTTCGCGACCCTCACGGCATCCGCCCGCTGGCGCTGGGCCGCAGCCAGGACGGCACGGTCATGGTGGGCAGCGAGTCGGTGGCGCTGGAGGGCACCTCCCATGTGCTGGAGCGCAACATTGATCCGGGCGAAGCGGTCTTCATCACGATGGACGGTCAGGTCCATGCGAGCCAGTGTGCTGAGAAGCCGCAGCTCAACCCCTGCATCTTCGAATTTGTTTACCTGGCGCGTCCCGATTCGGTGCTGGACGGCATTTCGGTCTACCAGGCGCGTCTGAACCTGGGCGAGGCGCTGGCCAAGCGCGTGGTCTCCACCGTGCCGCCCAATGAGATCGATGTGATCATCCCGATCCCCGAGTCGAGCCGCCCCAGTGCTACGCAACTGGCGCATCTGCTGGGCATCCCGTACCGTGAGGGCTTCGTCAAGAACCGCTATGTGGGCCGCACCTTCATCATGCCGGGGCAGGGCGTTCGCAAGAAGTCCGTGCGCCAGAAACTCAATGTGATCGGCAGCGAATTCAAGGGCCGCAACGTGCTGCTGGTGGACGACTCCATCGTGCGTGGCACCACCAGCCGCGAAATCGTGCAGATGGCACGCGATGCTGGCGCCCGCAAGGTGTACCTGGCCAGCGCCGCACCGCCCGTGCGTTACCCCAACGTGTACGGCATCGACATGCCCACCAGCAGCGAACTGGTGGCCCATGGCCGCACGGTGGAAGAGATTCGCCAGGCGATTGGCTGTGATGCCTTGATCTACCAGGATGTGGATGGCATGAAGAAGGCTGTGGGATCGCTCAATGCGTCCATCGTGGGCTTTGACGCCTCGTGTTTTGACGGCGTGTATGTCACGGGCGACATCACGGCGGAGGACATTGCCAGGCTGAACGAAGGGCGCGTGGGCGTGGAGGAGGGCGAAGAAGACACGTCCCGTCTTGCTCTGCCGAACGCACAAGAAGCGTGAGCGCTGAGGCCAAACGGCTTTGAGGGCAGTGGGGTGGTCTTTCGCCCACTGCCTATTGGATTGATCGAATCTTGACACTGGCCCCGAGAGGGGCCAGACCTTATTGATATGACTGAAACCACTGCTTCCAGCACGGGCCGCGTGCGGACCCGGTTTGCACCGTCCCCCACGGGCTTCATTCACCTGGGCAATATCCGCTCGGCGCTGTACCCCTGGGCGTTTGCCCGTGCCACTGGAGGGGATTTCATCCTGCGTATTGAAGACACCGATCTGGAGCGTTCCAGCCAGGCGGCCGTGGACGTGATCATCGAGGGCATGGCCTGGCTGGGCCTGGACCACGATGAAGGTCCGTTCTATCAAATGCAGCGCATGGACCGCTACAAGGCGGTGCTGGCCGACTTGCAGGCCGCAGGCCATGTGTACCCCTGCTACATGAGTGTGGCCGAACTGGATGCCCTGCGCGAAAAGCAGATGGCCGCCAAGGAAAAGCCTCGCTATGACGGCACCTGGCGCCCCGAAGACGGCAAGACCTTGCCGTCTGTGCCCGCAGGTGTGCTGCCCGTGCTGCGCTTCAAGAACCCGCAGGGTGGTGTGGTGGTCTGGGAGGACAAGGTCAAGGGCCGCATCGAGATCCGCAACGACGAACTCGACGACCTCGTGATCGCCCGCCCCGACGGCACGCCCACCTACAACTTCTGCGTGGTGGTGGACGATATCGACATGGACATCACCCATGTGATTCGCGGTGATGACCACGTGAACAACACGCCGCGCCAGATCAACATCTTCCGCGCGCTGGGCAAGGAGCCGCCGGTGTACGCCCACTTGCCCACCGTGCTGAACGAGCAGGGCGAGAAGATGAGCAAGCGCAACGGCGCCAAGCCCGTCACGCAGTACCGCGACGAAGGCTACCTGCCCGACGCCATGGTGAACTACCTGGCGCGCCTGGGCTGGAGCCATGGCGACGACGAGATATTCAGCCGCGAGCAGTTTCTGCAGTGGTTCAACCTGGATCACCTGGGCCGCAGCGCCGCTCAGTTCGATGAGGCCAAGCTGCGCTGGGTGAACGCCCAGCACCTCAAAGCCATGGCCGACGATGCGCTGGCCGCCTTGGTGGCTCCTCAGTTGCAGCAGCGGGGTGTATCCGCCGAAGCTCTGGCCGATGGGCGGCTTGCGCGGATCTGTGCGCTGTTCAAGGACCGTTGCGACACGACCGTGGCGCTTGCCCACTGGGCCCAGGTGTTCTACGGCGACGTGACGCCCGTGGACGCCGAGCGCACGCAGCACGTGACAGAAGCCATTGCCCCAGCGCTGGATGCGCTGGCCGATGCGTTGTCTGCCTGTGAATGGGACAAGGCTTCCATCAGTGCTGCGTTCAAGCAGGTGCTCGCCAGCCAAGGCCTGAAGATGCCTCAACTGGCCATGCCTGCACGGGTCCTGACCGTGGGGACGGCCCATACGCCATCGGTCGATGCCGTGCTGGAATTGGTCGGACGTGAAAAAGTTGTAGCGCGTTTGCGAAACCGCTAAAAATCTGTCTATAATTCAAGGCTCAGGTGATGACAACAAATACTAAGTGTTTGAAGTCATTAAGTGGGGGTATAGCTCAGCTGGGAGAGCGCTTGCATGGCATGCAAGAGGTCATCGGTTCGATCCCGTTTACCTCCACCACAATCTGATAACGGTTAGTTCCAAGGTTTTGACCCCATCGTCTAGAGGCCTAGGACATCACCCTTTCACGGTGAGTACCGGGGTTCGAATCCCCGTAGGGTCGCCAAGTTGTAGCGCTTGGCTTGTGTTGAAAAGATGCAAGCAAAAGCTGCCTGCCAGGAGTGGTAGTTCAGTTGGTTAGAATACCGGCCTGTCACGCCGGGGGTCGCGGGTTCGAGTCCCGTCCACTCCGCCAGTTAAAAGCCCTTGCAGGCTTTTGTATGCAAGGGCTTCTTTGGTGAAAACCAGAGGATTTTGGGGGTATAGCTCAGCTGGGAGAGCGCTTGCATGGCATGCAAGAGGTCATCGGTTCGATCCCGTTTACCTCCACCAAAATTTGCCAGTTGTTTTTTGTTATCGGTTAGTTCCAAGGTTTTGACCCCATCGTCTAGAGGCCTAGGACATCACCCTTT